>JBKJUC010000248.1:0-3885 GCA_046590325.1 Burkholderiales bacterium
TCCGTTCTGCTTCAGCAACCGCTGGATCTCGTCCTCGCCAAGCGGCCGCTTGCTTTTCACCCGCAGGCTCTCGATCCATTCATCGGCGAAATCCCGTTCCAGCCAGGCATTCAGGCCGCCGGTTACCACCATCGCGATGAGCGCCCCAAGGCTCGCCAGAGCCATGTCCTTGTGCGCATCCCAGATGTCGCCCTGGGTGCCAAGGTAGGCCTGCCCTAGTTCGCCGCCGAACACCGACGCCGCGCCCCATTCAATCAGTTCGTAGAGCATGGAGGTGGACATGGTGATGTCGAGAGGAAACAAATACCCCCAGAAACCTTTCAGGCGCGCCACGCGCAGGAACACCTCGCGGATCGGATAGGCGAGCAAAAGGCCATAGGCAAAATGCACGACGCGGTCGAAATTGTTGCGCTCCCAGCCGACCAGCTCGTTGAACGAATGGCCCGTGAGGCTCACGGACCAGGCGTCGTAGGGGACTTCGGAATAGGTGTAGTGGGCGCCAACCAGGTGCAGCGACAGAAACAGGAAAATCAGGAAATAGGAAATGCGCGACAGCGTCAGCTTGCGGTAGCTGGCGACCATCGCGCCGATGAATACCACCACCAGTGCATTCTCCAGCATCCAGTCGCTGCGATTGTGCGGTGAAATTCCGAGCAGCACGAACTGGATCACCAGCAGGACCGCGAGCACCAGCAGGAAGCGCCGGTGCGACAGGCGCATCAGCATGATTCATGTCCTCCCGTTCGTTCAGGAATCAGACAACCGCCGCGCGCATCAGGCAAGGCGCACGCGCACCGGGCTTGCCGTGGACTGTTGTCCCGATGCGGCCAGGTAGTCCAGCGCCGCCGTCACGCCCTCTTTGCGGATCGGCACGCCGGCGAGCTGAAGACCCATCTCGACGCCGCACAAGGTGCCGGCCAGGGTGAGGTCGTTGAAATCGCCGAGATGGCCGATGCGGAACACCTTGCCCTGCATCTTGCCCAGGCCGGTGCCGAGCGACATGTCGAAGCGCTCCAGGATCACCTGCCGCACCTTATCGGCGTCGCTTCCCGCGGGCAACAGAACCGCGGTGAGCGCATTGCTGTATTCCTCAGGATTCAGGCACAGGATCTCCAGGCCCCAGGCCCGTACGGCGCGCCGGGTTGCTTCGCCATGACGGCCGTGGCGGGCGAACACATTGTCCAGCCCTTCCTCCTGCAGCATGCGCAGCGCCTCCTGCAATCCGTACAGCAGGTTCGTCGCCGGCGTGTAGGGAAAATATCCCGTCTTGTTGGACGCCAGCATGTCGTCCCAGCTCCAGTAGGCGCGCGGCAGCTTTGCAGTCTTCGATGCGGCCAGCGCCTTGTCACCGACGGCGTTGAAAGACAGGCCCGGTGGCAGCATCAGGCCCTTCTGCGAGCCGGCAACCGTGACGTCGACGCCCCATTCGTCGTGGCGGTAGTCGATGGAGCCCAGCGACGAAATGGTATCGACCATCAGCAGCGCGGGATGGCCGGCGCGGTCGATGGCCTTGCGCACCAGGGCAATCCTGCTGGTAACACCGGTGGAGGTCTCGTTGTGCACGACGCAAACCGCCTTGATCGCGTGTGTCTTGTCTTCGGCAAGTTTCTGCTCGACCAGCGCGGGATCGACACCATGGCGCCAGTCGCCAGGAATGAAGTCCACCACCAGGCCGAGCCGCGTCGCCAGCTTCTGCCACAAAGCGGCGAACTGTCCGGTCTCCGCCATCAACACGCGGTCGCCCGGAGACAGCGTATTGACCAGCGCGGCCTCCCAGGCTCCCGTTCCCGAAGCCGGATAGATCACCACGGGAGACCGGGTCCGGAAAACCTGCTTGAGTCCCTCCAGAACCTCCTTGCCGAGCAGCGCGAAATCGGGACCGCGATGATCCATGGTCGGCCGGTCAATGGCGCGCAGGACGCGGTCGGGCACATTGGTGGGCCCGGGGATCTGCAGGAAGTGGCGGCCGCTGCGATGGGTCATGGCGTGTTCTTTCGTGTGATGTCCTCTTGGCGTAACGATCCAGCCTACTGAAATTCTCCCGGGGTCACAAGGGCGCCTTCAACCGGCGGCGTGGGGCTGCGTTATCATCCAAGGGCTGTCATTTCCGGAAGCACCTCTACTTGAACGCACCCGCGGCACCGGTTTCCATCCATGTCCCCTCGCTTTCGCGCAGCGCGCTGGCGCAGCGCCTGCGCCGCGAGGTGCAGGGCGAAGTGCTGTTCGACGCCTTTTCGCGGGGCCGTTACAGCACGGATGCTTCGATTTACCAGATCGAACCGGTCGGCGTGGTGCTGCCGCGCACCGAAGAGGCGGCGAGAATCGCCCTGCAGATTGCCGCCGATGAAGGCGTCCCCCTGCTGCCGCGCGGCGCGGGCACCTCACAGTGCGGACAGAGCGTCGGCGCGGCGCTGGTCATCGACTGTTCGAAGTATCTCAACGAGATTGTCGAGTTCGATGCGCAGAAGCGGGAAATCGTGGTCCAGCCCGGCATGGTGCTCGATCGGCTGAATGCGTTCCTGCGCCCGCACAAGCTCTGGTTTCCGGTGGACGTGTCCACATCGGCCCAGGCCACCATCGGTGGCATGACCGGAAACAATTCTTGTGGCGCCCGATCAATCCGCTACGGCAACATGGTGCACAACGTTCTCGGCGTGGAGGCCTGGCTGGCGAACGGCGATGAGTTTGCTTTCGGTCCCAGCGCTGATCTCGACGCCCAATCGCCCGGCTATCGCCTGCTGGTGGAACGGATCCATGCGATCGCGCACCGCGAGGCGGCGGAAATCGAAGCGCGCTGGCCGAAAGTCCTGCGTCGCGTGCAAGGCTACAACCTCGACATGGTGCAACCCGGAACCGCCGCCCATCCGCAGCCGCACAATCTCGCGCATCTGCTGGTGGGATCGGAAGGCACGCTGGCGTTCTCGAAACGCGTCCGGCTCAAGCTTTCGCCGTTGCCCCAGCATAAGGCCCTCGGCGTGGTGCATTTCCCGACTTTCCACCAGTCCATGGAGCTCACCCGGCACATCGTCGCCCTCGATCCCGATGCCGTAGAACTGGTGGACCGGACCATGATCGAGCTGGCGCGTGGAAACGCCGCATTCCGGCCGATCGTCGACCGGTTCCTCAAGGGCGAACCGGAAGCCATCCTGCTGGTGGAATTTGCCGGCGACGACCGTGACGTGCAACTGGCGAAACTGAAAAGACTGGTCGAACTGATGGGCGATCTCGGCCTGCCGGGCAGCGTCGTGGAGATTGCCGATCCGGGATTGCAGAAAGACATCTGGGAGGTGCGCAAGGCGGGCCTCAACATCATGATGTCCATGAAGGGCGACGGCAAACCGGTGTCCTTCATCGAGGACTGCGCGGTGCCGCTGGAGCATCTCGCCGAATACACTGACAGGCTGACCCGCGTTTTCGAGAAACACGGCACCAAAGGCACCTGGTACGCGCACGCATCGGTGGGAACCCTGCACGTGCGGCCGATACTCGACATGCGCCGCGACGGCGCAGAAAAAATGCGCGCCATTGCCGAAGAAGCCTGTGCGATGGTGCGGGAATACAAAGGCGCCTTCTCCGGCGAGCATGGCGACGGCCTGGTGCGCTCCGAATGGATCGAACCGATCCTCGGGCAAAAACTGACTGCCGCGCTGGGCGAGATCAAGGACTTGCTGGATCCGAAGGGGCTGATGAATCCCGGCAAGATCGTGCGCCCCTCGCTCATGGACGACCGCAGCCTGTTCCGCTACAAGACCGGCTACCAGGCGCGCAAGTTCGACACGGCCCTGGACTGGTCGGACTGGGGCGGTTTCAGCAGCGCGGTGGAGATGTGCAACAACAACGGCCATTGCCGCAAGTTTGACGCCGGCACCATGTGTCCGTCGTTCC
>JBKJUC010000018.1:0-4297 GCA_046590325.1 Burkholderiales bacterium
GTCGCCAATGCTGCCGATCCTTGCCGAAAGGGTGGCAAAGACCGCTTTGCCTTTGTCGGGCAACAGGGGCAGGAAATGCTTCATCAGCAGGGCCGGTCCGATGGCATTGACGGCAAATGCCTGGGTCATCTGCGCAGGGTCGAATTGCCGCCAGCTTTTCTCTGGTTGCACGGTCGCGCTGTGCAGCAAACCGGTGGCGTCGACGATCAGGCGGACAATGCCCATGCCGCCTACATGCTGTGCACAGGCAGCAATGCTGGCTTCGTCGGTGAGTTCGATCGCGGGATCGCTGCGCCGGCCCAGGCCGATGGCAGCAGCAAACGACGCGTCGCGCGCCAGCTCGTGCATCAGCGCGCCGCCGATCCCGCCGGACGCGCCGATCACAATGGCGAGGGCACCGTGGCTAAAGGATTCCATGGACGCGCTAGCTCAAGACCCACAGGAATGCTGCGAGCTGTGCGAAATTGATTACCACGCTCAACGCGTGCAGCGTCCTGAAGGTCTTCTTCTCCCAATGGTCTCGGGCGCGGTTGATGAACGGTGTAAGACCCCACAAGCAGATGAAGAAAAGCAAAGCGCAGATCGCGCTGACCAGGGTCGTGCGTGCATCACTCGCGAGCCACGCAGCCAGTATCGAGATCAGGCCGAGCACGGCGTAGTATTTGGGGAAAAACGCGCGGATGTAGGTGCTCGCCCATTGCTGCGGCAGGACCTTGAACACCGTTGGCGCGATTGCGATCGTGAAAAACAGCATGATCCCGGCCATCGCCGCAATGAGCAGCAAGCTGACCGGAATCGATGTCACGCGCGCTTCACCCAGACATTGCACCAGCCCTTCGCGTTTACAAGCTTACCGCCCACGGCCGCGCACGCGCCCCATGGAGCCTTGCCGTCTTTCAAGAACTGGCAGTTCGCGCAGTTGTGCCCTGCGGCGTAAGTCGGGAATTTCTTGGCGTCTACCTTCTTCGCGTCATGCTTGTAGCCGAGCGACACGGCGATCGCGTCGCTTTCCTGCAGTCGCGCGGGTTCGGCCGCGGACAGTTGGCGCCCTGTGCCGATCACGAGTGCAGCGGCTGGCAATGTGGTCAGGATGAATTGTCTGCGTGTAGTCACGGTGTGTCCTTTCGTCGTTGTGTGAATTTAGCTATCCGGATTTAAATCGGGCGCTGAGTCGACCAGCCGTGCAGCGCCGGTCAAGTCGATCTTGACGTTCTCCATGCGCGCTCCACACATGAAGAGGGTTTGATTGCGCACTTCGAATTCGGCGTCGCGTGGCAGGCCGCCCATGTAATCGCCGACTGCCTTGCCTTCGGGGAATTTAACGATGGCCTCCCCGGTAATCGTGACCGGCACTTTGTAAATAACCAAGCGACCTCCTGTGAACACGTATTGAACTGTTTTAAGGGTGTAAACTACCCGACTCGGTTCATATTGTCTACAATATGACCCGTCGGAGAGCTTCCATTAGCGTGACAATACCGGGTCATCTATTGAATGCAATAGTCGGCAGCCACCTCAAAGGCGTGAAATGAAAACCAGGGACATGAAAACAAAGAGCGCGGAACAACACGAGGATGCAGGCACTTACCGCAGCGGAATCGCGGCGCGGCTTGCCGGCATTCCGGTCGAGACGCTGCGCGTCTGGGAACGTCGTTATGGCGTCGTAGGTCCGCGTCTGAGTCCGCGCGGCCAACGGCTTTATTCCGCGACGCAAATCCAGCGCCTCGCGCTGATCAAGGAACTGGTGGATGCCGGGCATCCGATAGGCGTCGTCGCGGCGCTGACAACCGACGCGCTGAACGCCGCGCGCGCCATGGCAAGAACGCTCGGCGCAGCGCCGGCCGCTGATTCCCGCCAGGAAGTGAGCATTGCTCTGGTTGGTCCAATGATATCGGCCCGCCAGTTCGACGTGACCCAATCAGACTCCATGTCGAGAATCGTCGCGCGCTGCCCCGGCATCACGGAAGCGGCAGCCATTCTGCGCAATGTGAAAGCCGACGTCGCGGTGATCGAGCTTGCGATTCTGGATGAATCAACCAGCGCCACCATCGACGCGATCAAGGAAGCCTGCGGCGCGAAAATAGTAGTTGTGCTGTATCGTTTTGCGCCGAGCGCGCAGATCCGGCGCCTGCGTGCGGCCGGTCACGAGGTCGTACACGCGCCCGCGGATGCTGCCGCGATCGAGTCACTGTGCCAGGCCCTGGTGCGACACTCACAATCGCCGACCATGTCAACGGCACCAGCCGTGCATAGCGCAGATCCGCCTGCGCGTCGCTTCGACGATCAGGCACTGGCCAAACTCGCCGAGGCATCGACCTCGGTCTATTGCGAATGCCCTCGCCACCTGGCCGAGCTGGTTATCAGCCTGGGCAGCTTCGAGCGTTACAGCGCCGGCTGTGCGAACCGCGGTCCCGAAGATGCCGCCCTCCATCGCGACCTGAATCGGACCGCCGCGCAAGCACGCGCACTGCTGGAAGACGCCTTGCTTCGGGTTGCCATCGCCGAGGGCTTCGACGTGCCGCGAGCCATGGCGTCGCCGCCATGAGCGCGCGAACGGCGCCGCTGCCCGCGCTGGTTCTCGGCGGTGCAGGGCTGCTGCCGTTCGTGGCGCTCGCTTTGTTGGTCGCGTTTGATTCCGGCGCGCACCGCACGTTCTTGCTCACCGCGCTGACTCAGTACGCCGCGATCATCTTGTCCTTCGTCGGTGCTTTGCAGTGGGGCTATGCCGTGCGCCGCGATGCGCGCGGCATTCAAGCCTGGTTGCAGTATGGCTGGAGCGTGACGCCGGCGCTGATCGCCTGGATGTCCCTGCAATTGCCGATCAGGCCCGGGCTGATCATGCAGGCTGCGGCACTATGCGCCTGCTTTGCGGTCGAAAATGCCATGGCACGCATCGATCGGAGTCCGGAATGGTTCAAGTCGCTGCGCGGGATGCTCACGGTCGTGGCGGCGCTGTCGCTGCTGGCAACGAGCCTGTGGCTGTAGTGGGACATGCCCACTGGCGGGATTTCACGGTTAAACGTCCACGTCATTGCATAACAGGGTCAGGCTTGGCATATTGAATTATTTATGCGACATACCAAGCCTGACACCAAAAGCCGCCGCCGGTATTGAGCGGGGTCGGTTACGCGCCGCTACGAGAGCAGCCAGCCGCCGTCGATATCGATCGTGGTGCCGGTGACGAAATCGTTTTGTACCAGGAACACGATGGCCTGCGCTACTTCCTCGGGCGTCCCCGCGCGAGGGATCAGGTTCTTTGCCGTCATGTTCTTGTACAGCGTTTCGCGCTCGGTGCCCTTGATTGCCACCATCGGCGTATCGATGGAACCCGGCGACACCACATTGATGCGCCGTGGAGCGATTTCAGGTGCCACCGCGCGCACCAGGGCTTCCACCGACGCCCCGACCGAAGACAGCGAAACCTGACCCGGCTTGCACTTGCGCGCCGGTGCTCCACTGACCAGAACGATCGTGCCGTCCTTGCTCAGGTGACTCGCGCCATAGCGCACCACGTTCGCGTAGCCCCACAGCTTGTCGAAAGAAGCCTTGTAGCCGTCCATGTTCATTTCCAGAAACGGGCCGATCGCGCGCGACCCACCGGTCGCCGCACTGATGAGGATATCGAACGGGGCATGCTGCTTGAACAACGCTTCCATCGCGACACGATCCAGCACGTCGCATTTGGCCAGCGTAACGCCTGCGGGCGGGGTGCCGACCTTGCCCGGATCACGGCTCACTGCCACGACTTTCGCGCCCAGCGCGGCCAGTTGTCTGGTCGTGGCGAGGCCGATACCCGATGTGCCGCCAAAGACGACTGCTTTCTTGCCCTTTACGTCCATTGCTGTGTTCTCCGGTTTGAGTTGTTCTAGTGGTGCTGGTCGATGCCCGATCGTAGCCGGTCCCGTGCGCGAGGTTGTGCGGCCGCATTAGCGCGGGAATGGTTACGGGCCGTCCCGCGTAAGTAAAGGAGGTAGCCTATCACGCCGGCGCGTAGACGATGATCGCCGCGCCGCCTCACCCTCCAGATAGGTGTGTCCCTCGAGGTCCGCAAGGTACTCGGCAATGAAGGTTCTTGCTTCCTGGCGCGACAGAACCGCAGAACCGGGTCAGGCTTGGTATGTTGCATAAATAATGCAATATGCCAAGCCTGACCCGGCCGTCCTTCGGCCGTCCTTACTGACCCGGCTGCCCTTTGGAGCGCACGACGCCGTCGAATTGGTCCTGCTAGCGGCTGCCGGTGCAACAGACGAAGTGGCCAGTATCGGAAACGTCGACGCCGGAAGCCGCGCGCGACCCG
>JBKJUC010000053.1:0-31698 GCA_046590325.1 Burkholderiales bacterium
TGGCTCCCTGTGCTGAAACTGGTGGCTGTGGACTTTCCAAAATTCACGGACGGGCGCGGTTATTCGATTGCCTACCTGCTGCGCTCGCGTCTGGGCTACCGCGGCGAATTGCGCGCCATCGGCGACGTGCTCGCCGACCAGTTGTTTTACCTGCGTCGGGTCGGATTCGACTCGTTCGCGGTGCGCGCCGACAAGGACATCCACCACGCGCTGGCAGCGCTGAAGCCTTTTTCGGATGTCTACCAGGGTTCCTGGGACAACCCCATGCCAGCGTTCCGCCGCCACCATCGCAGTGGTCCCGGTCCGCACGGCGGCGCCTGAACGGAGTGGCCATGCAAGCACAGTCCGAAACGATTGCACCGTACGCCGCGAGCCCGGCGGGCGAACTTACTACCAGGCTGGCAGAAATTGCGCGCGAGTTTCCGCGCGCCGCGTTCGCCAGCAGCCTCGGCGCGGAAGACATGGTGCTTACCGATGCCATCTGGACGGCCCGCCTGCCCATCGCGATTTTCACCCTCGACACCGGACGCCTGCCGCGCGAAACGCTGGAACTGATCGAGCGAACGCAAAAACAGTATGGCCGCGACATCCAGGTGCATCGTCCGGACGCAGATGAAGTGGCGCGTTACGTTTCCGGGCATGGCCTCAACGCATTCTACGAAAGCGTCGAACTGCGCAAGGGCTGCTGTCACATCCGCAAGGTAGTGCCGCTGACAAAGGCGCTGGCCGGCCGGGATGCGTGGCTTACGGGGTTGCGGCGTGAACAATCCGTGACGCGTGCCGAACTGCCGGCGCGCGAATTCGATGCCGCGCACGGATTGGTGAAGTTCAATCCCCTGGCCGACTGGAGCGAAGCGCAAGTCTGGAGCTACATCCGAGAGCGCAACGTCCCCTACAACGCCCTGCACGATCGCGGCTACCCCTCGATCGGCTGCGAACCCTGTACGCGCGCGATCCGCCCCGGAGAGGACGTCCGCGCCGGACGCTGGTGGTGGGAGAGCCGGGACAACAAGGAATGCGGGATCCACACGGGGAAAGCTGCCCCGATTGGCAAACAGAGCGAAGGACAGACATCGTGAGTGCCGTACTGCAGAAGGTCGAATCCACACCCGTCGAGCAGCGAATCGACCACCTCGACTGGCTGGAGTCCGAAGCTATTCACATCCTGCGGGAAGTCGCGGCGGAGTGCCGCAATCCGGCGCTGCTGTTTTCTGGCGGCAAGGACTCGATCGTGATGCTGCGTTTGGCGGAGAAGGCGTTCCGTCCCGGTAAGTTTCCGTTTCCGCTGCTGCATATCGACACCGGTCATAATTTTCCGGAAGTGATGGCGTTTCGCGATGCGCGTGCGGCGGAACTCGGCGAGCGCCTGATCGTCGGCAGTGTCGAGGAATCGATCCGTACCGGAAGGGTGCGCCTGCGTACGCCGGACGAAAGCCGCAACGTGCACCAGTCGGTGACGCTGCTCGATACGATCGCCGAGCACAAGTTCGATGCCTGCATCGGCGGCGCCCGCCGCGACGGGGAAAAGGCCCGCGCCAAGGAGCGGATCTTTTCATTCCGCGACGAGTTCGGCCAGTGGGATCCCAAGAACCAGCGACCGGAACTCTGGAGCCTGTACAACACCCGCGTGCATCCCGGCGAGAACATGCGCGTGTTTCCGATCAGCAACTGGACGGAGCTCGACGTCTGGCAGTACATCGCCCGCGAAGAGCTCGAAGTGCCTTCGATCTATTACGCGCACCGTCGCGAAGTGGTGCGCCGTCCCGGCGGCCTGCTGCCCGTCTCCGAACTGGTGCAGCCAAAAACCGGCGAGAAGGTCGAGACCATCTCGGTGCGCTTTCGCACCGTCGGCGACATGACCTGCACCTGCCCGGTCGAATCGACGGCGGCGGATCCCGGGGCCATCATTACCGAAACGGCCGTGACACGCATCACCGAGCGCGGCGCCACGCGCATGGACGACCAGACCTCAGAAGCCTCCATGGAATTGCGCAAGAAAGAAGGATACTTCTGATGTCCGCCGTACTGATATCCGCAAGGGAAGCCCTGGCCCCCATCGACACCGGCATGCTGCGCTTCACCAGTGCGGGCAGTGTGGACGATGGCAAGAGCACGCTCATCGGCCGCTTGTTGTACGACACCAAGGCCATCTTCGAAGACCAGCTTTCGTCCATCGAGAAGTCGACGCGGCGCCGCGGCCAGGCCGCCGGCATTGACCTGAGCCTGCTGACCGACGGCCTGCTGGCGGAGCGCGAGCAGGGCATCACCATTGACGTGGCCTATCGCTATTTCGCCACGCCCTCGCGCAAGTTCATCATTGCCGACACTCCGGGCCACGAGCAGTACACGCGCAATATGGTGACCGGCGCATCGACCGCCGATCTGGCGATTGTGCTGGTGGACGCCCGCAAGGGACTGCTGACGCAATCGCGCCGGCACGCTTATATCGCTAGCCTGCTGCGGATTCCGCACCTGGTCCTGGCCATCAACAAGATGGATCTGGTGGACTACTCGGAAAACATATTCAACAGCATCCGCGAGGAGTTTTCCGCTTTCGCCCGCGACCTCGATTTCCACAGGATCGATGCGCTGCCGCTTTCCGCTCTGATTGGCGACATGGTGGTGGAGCGCGGCGACAACCTGGGCTGGTACCGGGGGCCGACCCTGCTGGAAATACTCGAGTCCGCCGAAGTGGCGCGGTCCGCGATCCATGGAGACTTCTACCTTCCCGTGCAACTGGTAGCGAGGCCGGGCGACAGCGGCGTCGACGGGGCGCGCGGCTATGCCGGCCGCATCGAGTCCGGCAGCGTCAACGTCGGCGATACCGTGACTGTGCTGCCCTCGGGACTGCGTTCGAAAGTGCGCGAGATCCGCACCTATGACAGGGCTCACCCGTCCGCCCATGCGCCGCAGTCGGTGACGGTGGTCCTCGAAGACCAGCTCGACATATCGCGCGGCGAAGTGCTCGCCGCAGCCGATGCGCAGGCGCAGGTATCACGCGAGATCGATGCCACCCTGTGCTGGCTGTCGGAAGAACCCTTCAACCGCAGCCGGCGCTACCTGATCAAGCACGGCGCGCGGACCGTGAAGGCGATCATCAGCTCGCCGCAGTACCGGGTCAACGTAAATACGCTGGCTCAGGAACCGGCCGACACGTTGTCTCTCAACGACATCGGCAGGGTAGGCGTGAGAACCGCGCAACCGCTGGCATTACAGCCTTATCGCCACAACCGCGCCGCCGGCAGCTTTATCCTCATTGATGAGGCGACCAATAATACGGTCGCGGCAGGCCTGATCAACTGAAGCCGATCAGATGAAAGCGGGCAATTGAAACTACAGCGCCATAGAGGAACCGGTACGAAATGACTTACGTTGTGACCGAATCGTGCATCAACTGCAAGCACACCGACTGCGTCGACGTGTGCCCGGTGGACTGCTTCGTCGAAGGCCCGAATTTCCTTGCCATCGATCCCGACAATTGCATCGACTGCAGCCTCTGTGTTGCCGAGTGCCCGGTGGAGGCGATTTGCGCTGAGGACGACGTGCCGGACGACCAGAGCGATTTCATTCGCATCAACGCAGAGGCGGCAAAGGTCTGGCCGGCCATCACGGAAAAGAAGCCCGCTCCCGCAGAAGCGGATCACTGGGCCGAAGTGAAGCAAAAACGCGCGTTACTGGAGTTCGCCTGATGGGCAAGGTCTATCTGATTGGTGCAGGTCCTGGCGCGGCGGATCTGATTACGCTGCGCGGCGCTGACCTGCTCAAGCGGGCCGGGATCGTCTTTCACGACGCACTCGTTCAACCCGAACTGCTGGCCATGGCGTCGCAGGCAAAGCTGGTCGCCGTCGGCAAGCGCTGCAGCCAGATCTCCACTGACCAGCGCTTCATCAACCGCAATCTGGTCGAAGCCGCGGCGAAGCACGAGGTCGTGGTCAGGCTCAAGGGTGGTGATCCGATGCTATTCGGGCGCGCGCAGGAAGAAATCGCGGCCCTCGCAGCGGCTGGCGTTCCCTTTGAAGTCGTCCCCGGCGTGACCTCCGCCCTGGCAGCCAGCGCCCAACTGGGCGTATCGCTGACCCAGCGTGGCCTCAGCCGCAGCGTCGTATTCGCCACGCCCCGGGTTGGTGAGGGCGAGGGCGTCAGCGACTGGGCGCCTGCCGTTGTCCACGCTGATACCGCCGTGCTTTACATGGGAGCGGCGCAGGCCTCGAAGATAGCTGCCGTCCTCGAAGAACAGGGCATGGCAGGCTCCACCCCGGTGGTCATAGTGGAAAACGCGTCGCTGCCCGGTACCAGGCAGATCGGATGCACGTTGCGCGAACTCAGGGAAGGCCTGAACCTGGACTTCAGCGGCCCGGCCCTGATGCTGTTCGGCGACGTGTTCGTCGACCAGGCGCGAATACTTGCGGCCAACGAACTGTCTGACGGCACGTTGCTGCGGAAAACTGCTTCCCATTGAATGAAGCGACTTCCAAAGGGGCTGGAGCCGGCCTCACGCCGGCTTTTTTGATTCACACATCTTCGCTCCCGCCGCTTCGATCTCTTCCCGCGTCAGATACACTAGCGCCAACTCAGTAAACCTTTTCACCGCAAAGGCGCAAAGGACGCAAAGGAAAACAGGGCACGGGTAACGATCGGGATCCCAGGAGACATCGACGGCTGCACCATCTCCATTGCCATTTTCGCTTCGGGCTCCCTTTTGAGTGCTTTCCTTCGCGTCCTTTGCGCCTTTGCGGTGAAATTGCCGTAGTTGCAGACTCATCGGATACGTGAGCCCAAACCCGACAACCGCAATCCTGCTGTTCGCCCACGGCGCCCGTGACCCGGGCTGGGCGGAGCCATTCCGCCGCATTGCGGGCCGTCTCAAGGCGGCGCGGCCCGGCCTCCGGGTGGAGCTGGCTTTCCTGGAGTTCATGGAGCCCAGGCTGGCGGACGCCGTCGCCGCGCTCGCCGGAGCAGGCATCGACCGCATTACGCTGGTGCCATTATTCCTTGCCCAGGGCGGCCACCTGAAGGAAGACTTGCCGAGGCTGCTCGACGACATCCGCGGGCAGCATTCCTCGGTGCGAATCGACGTCACGGCGGCGATCGGGGACTCCGAAAGCCTGACTAACGCCATTGCCGACTGGGCCCTGTCCCAGCACCTGGACCGTACGACCTGAGTTACTTACCGGGTCACCGCCCGCATAAAGCCGCTCCGGCGCCCGAAAGCCGCTAGAATTCAGGCTTTTGACTGATCGGGTATGCAGGTCTTCCGGGGAATTCCCGCGCGAGCCGACAGGCCGATAGCACTGACCATCGGCAATTTCGACGGCGTCCATCCCGGGCATCGGGCCATGATCGCCCGCCTGGCGGAGTCGGCACGCCCGCGAGGCCTGCCGGTTTCCGTCATGACGTTCGAGCCGCAGCCTCAGGAATTTTTCGCGCCCGACCAGGCGCCGGCGCGCCTGACCTCATTGCGGGAAAAACTGGACATTCTGCGCGACTGCGGCGTCGACCGGACCTACGTGTTCCGCTTCGACTTCGCTTTTGCCCAGTTGACGGCGGACCAGTTCATCTCCCGCATCCTGCGCGACGGTCTGGCGGTGAGACGGCTGCTGGTCGGCGACGATTTTCGTTTTGGCGCGCGCCGGGCCGGGGACATGGGCCTCCTGAAAATGGTGGCGCCGCAGCTGGGGTTCGAAGTCGATGCGATGCCCAGCGTGGTGGTCGCCGGTTTGCGGGTTTCGAGCACTGCCATTCGCGCCTGCCTCGAGAGAGGTGACCTCGAGGGCGCGCAACAGTTGCTCGGCAGGCGCTATGCGATCGCGGGGCGGGTGGTCCGCGGCGACCAGCTCGGGGCCAGGCTGGGCTATCCGACTGCCAACATCCAGATGAAGCGCTTGCGCGCGCCGCTTTCGGGAATTTTCGTGGTGGAAGCTACCGGCCTCGGTGCGGAACCGAGGCCCGGCGTTGCCAGCCTCGGCGTGCGTCCCACCGTGAAGGAACGCGGCAGCCCGACGCTGGAAGTGCACCTGTTCGATTTTGATGACCGCATCTACGGCCGGCGCATCGGCGTGAGCTTCCTTGAAAAACTGCGCGACGAACAGAAATTCTCGGATATCGATGCCTTGGTCGCGCAGATGGATCTGGACGCCGCCGCCGCGAGGGACTACTTCTCAACCGCAAAGGCGCAAAGGCGCAAAGAGGGCGCAAAGGAAAGCAAATGACGCCCAAACAGCTCGATCACATTAGCAACGAGGTGATCGGGGCCGCGATAGAGGTTCATCGCGTATTGGGGCCGGGATTGCTGGAATCTGCCTATGAAGAAAGTCTGGCCTGGGAACTCGGGTTGCGAAAAATCGCCCTGAGACGGCAAGTGCGGATTCCGGTCGCCTACAAGGGGCTGATAATTGAAGACGGATACAGGGCGGACATGATTGTTGGGGACGGGGTTATCGTTGAATTGAAGTGTGTTGATGCACTTGATCCCATTCATACTGCCCAAGTTCTGACGTACTTGAAGATGACAGGACTAAAACTTGGAATGCTGCTGAATTTCCGTGTGGACGTCATGCGTCTCGGCATCAAGCGTGTCGTGAATAATTTTGATTGGTTTCCTTTGCGTATCCTTGGCGCCTTGGCGCCTTTGCGGTTAAGGGTTTCATAGAATGGCTGATTACAAAAGCACGCTGAACCTCCCCGACACACCCTTCCCGATGCGGGGCGATCTGGCCAAGCGGGAACCCGGCTGGGTCCAGCAATGGCAGCAGGACAAGCTCTACCAGCGCATCCGCGAAGCGGCGAAGGGGAGGCCGAAATTCATCCTCCACGACGGCCCGCCCTATGCCAACGGCGACATCCACATCGGGCACGCGGTCAACAAGATCCTCAAGGACATCGTCGTCAAGTCGAAAACGCTGGCGGGTTTCGACGCGCCTTACGTGCCCGGATGGGACTGCCACGGCCTGCCGATCGAGCACCAGGTCGAGAAGAAGCACGGCAAGAACATTCCGGCCGCGCAGTTCCGCAAACTCTGCCGCGAGTTCGCCGCGGAGCAGATCGACCGCCAGCGCAAGGATTTCATCCGGCTGGGCGTTCTTGGCGACTGGGACAATCCCTATCGCACGATGGACTTCAGGACCGAGGCCGATACCATCCGTGCGCTCGGCCGCATCCGCCAGCGGGGTTACCTGTACCAGGGCGCCAAGCCGGTGCACTGGTGCCTGGACTGCCGCTCCGCGCTGGCCGAGGCCGAGGTGGAATACGAAGACCGTACTTCGCCTGCGCTGGACGTGGCATTCAAGGTCGCGGACAACAAGCCGCTGGCCAAGGTGCTTCGGTTCACGCACATCTATGAACCGGTGTTCGCGGTCATCTGGACCACGACGCCCTGGACGTTGCCCGCCAACCAGGCGGTGTCGGTGCATCCGGAATTCGACTATGTGCTGGTGAAGTTTTCCGCCGGGCTGTTCATCCTGGCGAAGGACCTTGCCGCGAAATGCATGGAGGGCTACCAGATCCAGGAGTACGAAGTCGTCGCCGAGTTCAAGGGCGCCGACATCGAAAACCTGTTGCTGGAACATCCCTTCTACGACCGCAAGGTGCCGGTGATCCTCGGCGATCACGTGACGCTGGATACCGGCACTGGACTGGTCCATACCGCCCCGGCGCACGGCGTCGAGGACTTTTCAGTCGGCAGCCGCTACGGCCTGCCGGTGGACAACCCGGTGGATGACAACGGCGCTTTCTTTGCCTCTACGCCTCTGGTCGGCGGCCTGTCAGTCTGGAAGGCCAATGACGTCGTGATCCAGGCGCTCGACGAACACAAGCGCCTCGTCCGCCGCGAGAATTACCGTCACAGCTATCCGCACTGCTGGCGCCACAAGTCGCCGATCATTTTCCGGGCCACGCGCCAGTGGTTCATCGGCATGGAAGAGGGCGGAGAGCGGAACCTGCGCGAGATCGCCAAGGCCGCGGTGGATGCCACGGCCTTTTATCCCTCCTGGGGCAGGGCGCGTCTCGAATCCATGATCGGCAATCGTCCCGACTGGTGCGTTTCGCGCCAGCGCAACTGGGGCACCCCGATGGGGCTGTTCGTGCACAAGGAAACCTGGGAACTGCATCCGCGCACCGACGAACTGACCGAGCTGGTGGCGCAACGCGTCGAAAAGGAAGGCATCGAGGGCTGGTTCTCGCTCGAGGCGTCGGACCTGCTGGGTGCCGATGCGGAAAATTACAAGAAAGTCCCGGACACCCTGGACGTCTGGTTTGACTCCGGGACGACGCATGCGTCGGTATTGGATCGCCGCGAAGAACTGGCCAATCCCGCCGCGCTCTATCTCGAAGGTTCTGACCAGCATCGCGGCTGGTTCCAGTCGTCGCTCCTCACCAGTTGCGCCATAAATGGCCGCGCCCCCTATGACGCATTGCTCACCCACGGTTTTGTCGTCGACGGCCAGGGGCGCAAGATGTCGAAGTCGGTCGGCAATGTCATAGCGCCGCAGAAGGTGATGGACACATTGGGCGCCGACATCCTGCGCCTGTGGGTCGCGGCAACCGACTACTCGGGCGAACTGTCGATCTCCGACGAGATCCTCAAGCGCGTGGTCGAGGCTTATCGCCGCATCCGCAATACGCTGCGTTTCCTGCTTGCCAACCTCGACGACTACGAGCCGTCGAGTCACTCGATGCCGGTTTCGGAATGGCTGGAGATCGACCGCTATGCGCTGCAACTGGCTGCACGCATGCAGCAGCAGGTCATCAAGGACTACGAGGCCTACGATTTCCATTTCGTGGCGCAGAAGCTGCAGGCTTTTTGCTCCGAGGACCTCGGCGGCTTCTACCTCGATATCCTCAAAGACCGCCTTTACACAGCGGGCAAGGATTCGAAGGCGCGCCGCGCTGCCCAGAACGCGCTTTACCACATTTCCCACAGCCTTCTGCGGCTGATGGCGCCGGTCCTGTCGTTCACAGCCGACGAGGCCTGGCCACTGTTCACGCGCAAACCGCAGGACAGCGTACTGCTCCACTCCTGGTACCGGTTCCCGGAGGCCGGGTCCGATCTGCTTGCCCGCTGGGAACAGCTACGCGCTGTGCGCTCGGAAGTGCAGAAGGAACTGGAAGCGGTGCGTGCTTCGGGGAAAATCGGCTCATCGCTGCAGGCGGAAGTCGAGATCAGTGCCGATTCGGATCGCTTTGAACTGCTCGCATCGCTCGGCGATGACCTGCGTTTCGTACTCATCACCTCGCAGGCGAAACTGGCACGCGGCGGCGGAGAAATCCGCGTGAATCCCAGCGCGAATACCAAGTGCGAGCGCTGCTGGCATTACCGCGCGGATGTCGGGGCAGATCCCGCGCATCCGCAAATCTGCGGGCGATGCACGGCGAACCTCTATGGCGAAGGCGAACGGCGCATTCATGCGTAGCGCCGGCTTGCTGCAAGGCATCGGCGGCTGGCTCGGCCTGAGCGCGCTGATCGTCGTGCTCGACCAGGTTTCCAAGCTGGCGATCCTGCGGAGCATCGAGTTCGGCCACCAGGTCGAAGTACTGCCGCCGTTCTTCAGCCTGGTGCTGACCTACAATCCGGGCGCGGCGTTCAGCTTCCTCGCAACGGAATCCGGCTGGCAGCGGTACTTCTTCATCCTGATCGCGCTGGCCGCTTCGGCACTCATCATCTACATGATGGTGCGCCACAAGGCCGACCGGTTTCTCTGCTTTGCGCTGACGATGGTGCTTGGCGGGGCTGTCGGAAACCTGATAGACCGGATTCTCCATGGTGCGGTGGTCGACTTCCTGCTGTTCCGCTGGCCCGGCGGCCCGGCGCTGTTCAATCCCTGGCCGGCTTTCAACCTGGCCGACAGCTGCATCTCGATCGGCGCCGCGTTGCTGATCTGGGATAGTTTCCGCCGCTCGAAGGTTAAATCTTCTGAAAACTAACCCTTAACCGCAAAGTCGCAAAGTCGCAAAGGGAACGCAAAGGAAAACGAGAGAACCTTATATGAGGCCGGAGCAGGAGGGGTTCATGAACCGTGCTATACCGCTGGTAACCGACGCCAACAGCATGAGCTATTTCTCGTGAATTGCTTTCCTTTGCGTGCCTTTCTTTGCGTCTTCGCGCCTTTGCGGTGAAGGGTTATGGATTGGGGGTGGATAAATGCCGAACTGGATGAAAATGATCGAAGCGAAGATCGCGCTGGCGAAGCGGGGCGCGAAGCCGTCGAAGCCCGGTGCCAACCCGCGCATTCCTCCAGGGCAGAAGCAGGTTCACGATTTCCCGGTACTGGACCTGGGCCTGGAGCCCGAAGTGTCGCTATCAAGCTGGTCGTTGCGCCTGTTCGGCATGGTCGAAGAGGAACGCGAGTTCAACTGGAGATCCTTCAACGAACTACCGCAGGTGGACATCACCACCGACTTCCATTGCGTAACCCGCTGGTCGCAACTGGACATGGACTGGAAGGGCGTACGGGCTCGCGACCTGTTCATGCTGGTGCGGCCCGGCGACAATGCGAAGTTCGTGACCCTGCACAGTGCCGATGAGTACACCACCAACCTTCCGATCGAGGCATTGCTGGACGAGGACGTGATCCTGGCGCACAGCGTTTTCGGCAAGCCCCTGCCGGCGGAGCATGGCGGTCCGGTGCGCCTGGTGGTGCCCAAACGTTACGCCTGGAAGAGCGCGAAATGGCTGACTGGCATCGAGTTCCACGAGGAAGACCGGCCGGGCTTCTGGGAAGTCCGCGGCTATCACAATGAAGCCGACCCCTGGAAGGAAGAACGCTTCTCCGGCGCCGGTTTCTGAGCCCCGCGTATAATCGGGCGTATCCCATTCCACCCTTAGCCATGCAAGTCCTGTTAGCCAATCCCCGAGGTTTCTGTGCCGGCGTCGATCGCGCAATCGAAATCGTCGAACGCGCCCTCGAGATCCACGGCGCGCCGATCTATGTGCGCCACGAAGTCGTGCACAACAAATACGTGGTCAACGACCTGCGCGCAAAGGGTGCGGTTTTCGTGGAAGACCTGGCCGAGGTCCCCGTCGGGGCGACGCTGGTTTTCAGCGCGCACGGCGTCTCCCAGGCCGTGCGCCGGGAGGCCGAAGCCCGCGGACTCAACGTTTTCGACGCAACCTGCCCGCTGGTGACCAAAGTGCACGTTGAGGTCGCCAAGATGCACCAAGGCGATCGCGAGATCATCATGATCGGTCACGCCGGCCATCCGGAAGTCGAGGGCACCATGGGCCAGATAGAGGGCGCGAGTGCGAGCGATGGCGGGGCGCAGGGCGGCGGCATGTATCTGGTTGAATCGGTCCAGGATGTCGAACACCTCGAGGTCAGGAACCCGGACAACTTGGCGTTCGTGACCCAGACTACCTTGTCAGTGGATGATGCGCGCTCGATCATGGACGCGCTGCGGCGGCGCTTCCCGGGAATCATCGGTCCGAAGAAAGACGATATCTGCTATGCCACCCAGAACCGCCAGGACGCGGTAAAAGCAATGGCGAAGCATTGCGACGTATTGATCGTCGTCGGCTCGCCGAACAGTTCGAACTCGAATCGCCTGCGCGAGGTTGCGTCCAATCTGGGCGTGCCCGCCTATATGCTCGACAACGCCGCCGATCTCGATCCAGCGTGGGTCAAGGGCAAACGAACCGTTGGAGTCACGGCGGGTGCGTCGGCGCCGGAATTGCTGGTGCAAGGAGTCATCGCGAGGTTGAGGGAACTCGGCGCCGAGGCTGTAAGGGAACTGCCGGGCATCTCGGAAAAAGTGATTTTTCCCCTTCCCAAATCGTTGCTCCGGTGACGAACTTCTGATGCCGTTGCCGGACCGCTGTCAGTCGGCGTGGCATCCTTAACAAAAAAATCGGCCCCTGGTGGGGGGCCGAAAGGGATTCCAAATTGCCTACGGCAACTGTTACTTCGCCGGGCGCAGTTTGCGGAGTTTCACCTTGTCTTCTTTCGTCACGGCATCGAGCCCGTTCTCATTGGCATGTGCCACCGCCGTATCCTGGCTGCCCTGCGGGGCGGGATGCATGGTGTTTCCGCCCTGCGGCGCCGGGCGCAGGTTGCCTGCGTTAGCGAAAGTCGCCGTTAACAGAACCATCGCGAAGATAGCCGATTTGCTCACAAACCCAATCATGATATTGCTCCCATTGCAGAAGTAGTGTCCGCCCGGTTTACTGAGGTGGCTTTGGCGACGGGCAGTTGTCGTCAGGCCGCGACATAACTAACGCAGAGTTCATGCCATGTACTCCAGGGGCATAGAGGGGGGGGAGTCTGCCTTTTCTCGGCAGGTCTGGCCGCGTTTTGCAGCCCAAGCTCGGGCTTGCCGGGGCGGAAATTCTCTGGACTCTAGCGACGAAAAAATCCCATTCGAATCAGCTATTTAATTTGATGCCGACGCGGGCTGTTCCTCAGGATGGGGATCGAAGGAAATCTGCACCGTTCGCTGACTGCGAACGGGCTGGCCAGCCTTTCGGGCCGGCTCGAAGCGCATGGTTCTTACCGCCTGCGCGGCGGCTTCTTCAAATATTCCCGGAGGATCGGCGCTCACCACTTCGGAGCGCACGAGGGCTCCGGATTCATCGATGAAAAGTCTGAGCTTGACCTCGCCCGACACGTGAAGCCGGAGAGCCTCGCGGGGATAGACCAGCAAGGCATCGCCCACGGCCTTGGCGGGCGAATCCACTTCGCGCGAACTGTAGAAATAATCTAGCAGCGGCAAGGCGGGTTGGTCGGGCGTCCGCGCCAGATCGAAAGGCATTTCGCGGAGGTCTTGCGGCCCCGAATATTGCGGCACCGAATCTTGCAGCGCCAACGATGGCGCCACGGGACCGCTGCTTGCAGCGCTTGCATTTGATTCAGCCGGGGGGCGCGCGCTCGCGACAGGTCCCGCAACCTTGGGGATTTCCACGAGTGCTGGCTGCAGCGAAACCGTCAGAGCGATGCTGGAGTTGCGCGGCGCGCCCCCATAAGGCTCGACCGACTGGGGCAGCAAGCTTGCTAGCACCACGTGAGCAAAGGCCGAAACCGCAAGCGCCAGCGCCAGCCTGCCGAGATCCTCGATCGGCGGGCTCGATTCTGTGCTATGGGTCATGGTCACGTGCGCGTTCAGGTCCTGAAAAATGCCAGCCCGCCGGTTTAGGGCGGGCTGGCAACGGGAAGCTGGAGGCCGGCCCTAGTCCGTCTCTTTATACCAGTAGGTGCGCATGCGGGTTTGCAAGGCGAATCCTTTCGCGTCTTCGCACTGCACGCCCGAGCAGAGGACCTGCTTGTACTCATCGCCGATCTTGATCACCACCGGCACGCCTGTGGGCAGGAAGCCTCCGGCCTGATTTACGCTGTACCGGTCCGCGGCGGTCAGGCCAGCGTTGCCGGTGTCCAGGTTATTCACCGCGGAAGCGTTACGGAAGTCCACCTGGTATTGCCGGGCCTCGCCCAGGTTGCTGCATTGCGCGGACGACACCGTGGTCGGCAGGTTGGTGTTGAAGTACGTGGTGCCGCCAAGGGTCACTGCCCCGCTGACGACTTTCTCCCCCGCACTCAGACGGATGTACCAGCCGTTTGCGCTGCTGAGTTCATTCAGGGCGATGGCGGGAGTGACCCCGGACCCACATGCGGACGCATTCTGGATGCAATCGGAGGTCACGTCGGCAAGCGCACTTTCATTCAACGTTGCAATGGTGCCAGCCGGGCTGCTGGGGGCCGGAACAGTCGTGATATCGCCCGTCGTGGGCACGATCCCTGTTCCCCTGTCTTTGAACATATACATCCTGTTGTTGACGCTGGTATCGAACGGGTGTTCGCGGTCGCCGCTGCCGACCAGGACCGCGTCGTAGCCGTCCCCGCTCACCACATCGGGCGGATACATGATCTTGCGGCGGTCTGCGCCATTCGACCAATTGCCTATCGCGGCCAGTTTCGTGACGGTCCAGTTCGTGGGATTGACATCATCGAAATCCAGGCGCCAGACATTGCCGCAGGTATCCCCGACGTAACCCCGGTTGGTGACGAATCCACCGAGGTTGCTCAGGACGGCCACGTCGGAGGAGATGGAGCAATTCATCCCCGAGATGACCACCGTAGGCGTCGACAGTCCATCCCCCGGTGCCTGGCCAAGTACGCGCCAGATCAGCGCGCCCGTCTCGGCGTTGACCATGTAGATGCCGCGCCCCATGCTGCGGGTGAAAGTGCCGCTGGCCGTGGTGACGGTATTCGCTGTGACGGCGGTGATGGAGGCGGCGGGGATGTCCTCGATCTGCGCGTCGTAGCCTGCCCCGAAGATGGCCACCGGCGCTGTGGTGGCGTTGATCCGCTTGATCACCTTTACTTCGGACCAGGTCTGGCCGAGTTCCGCAAAGCCGGCCGTGCCGTTGTCGATTTTCCACAACAGTCGGGGCGCCTGCGGATCGGTGACATTGAAGGCATAGACGAAGCGGCCGCCACGGCGGGTAGGGACATACACATAGGCCTTGTCGCCGGCGGTGATACTGCCGTTGCCATTGACATCGAGCACGTAGCTCGTAAAGTTGCCGTCCGCGAAGTAATCGCGCTTGTTGGCGCTGCTGATAGGCGGGAAGTTCTTCTGCTGGCGTTGCAGGCGCGTGAAGAACTCCGGCGCCACGAAGCTCCAGGCCTCCTGCCCGGGCTGGATGGTCTGGCTGGCGTCGCTCGCGTATCCGCCCTTGATCGCACGCACCATTCCATCGTTGCTGCCGTAGAAGACGAACACGTCATTGTCGCTGCCGGAAAAGCGGTTGTAGTTGATCACAGCCGGCTGCGAGTGCAGCACATCGCTATGGATGGAGGAGCGCACGTCCGTCGCGGAAGCGTTAAGGTTCTCGTCTGCGAAGTTGTCCCGTCCGCGCACCCAGTTGATCAGGTTGTCGCTGGCGGTGCTGCTGCCGCTTGGCAACGAGGCGCGGATGTTCCCGGTGGCATCCCCTCTCTTTACGGATATGGTGTAGGAGAAGGTATTCGAGTCGATAACCGTGATGGCCGAGTTGGTGACATTGAACTCGGCGGGCGATGCGCCGGTAATGGTGACCAGGTCGGTCGAGACAAAACCATGGCCTACCGATCGGGCGACCGCGGTCGTGGTCTGGATCGAGGCATACGCCGATGCGGTATTGGCGCCGGTGCTGCCGTTCAATCCATCGGGGTCCGGATTGGTCGACATGCCGGAGTAAGTGAAATTGTCGTTATCGATCCTGGTGATCGTGTAGGTGCCGTTGTAGGCCGTCGGACTGGCCCCGGAAATAATCACCGAATCGCCGGTGACGTAGCCGTGAGCGACGAGTGTCGCGTAGGCGCGTCCGGTACCCGAGGACGAACGCATCGTGTAGGTGCCCGATGTCGAGGGACAGTTAACGCCCGCGGTACAGCTCAGGGTATAGGTAAGCGTGTTGGAGTTAACCACCGTCGCGGTCCAGAACGAGTTACCCGCGCCGCTGTTGGTGAACCCCGAGCCGGCGACGGAGCCTTCGATGATGATATTGACCGAGCTGCCGGCGCTGCCGAGCGAGTGGTTGGGCGCGGTCACGGTGACCAGCGGACCGGTGGTGTTGGCGGATACGGTGACGCTGGCGCTGGTGTTGACCGGCAGGCGGGCGTATGGCTGGATATTGCCCGACACTTGCGTCACGTCGTAGGTCAACGTCGTGCCGCCGGTTCCGGTTACCACGGTGAACGTGCCGTTATATTCGGGTGGGGTCGCGCCGCTGATGACCACGCTGGCTCCCGCAGAAAGGCCCGTGGCGACGGCGGTGGTCACGGTGACGATTTTCCCCGCGCCCCGGGTGGCTTTGACCGTGGTCGAGGTATTCGGCCCAAGCTTGCAGGCCACCGTGTATTTGAAGCTGGTGGTGGTCGGCACCGCCGTGACCGTGAACAGGCCGTTGTACGAATTATTGGTCGATGTGTTGCAGGACGGCGACGCCGTGCCATCGTAGTACTTGGCCGGGTCGGGGTTGGCCCCATAGATGGCCACCGCGCTGCCGACCGTCAACCCATGCGCCGCAGTGGTCACAGCCGTCGCGGTGGTGCTTTGCGCGCTGACCGTGATCGAGCCGCCGGCGACGGCCGGCGCGGCCACGCCTTCCGAGGACAGCAAGCCGTAGCTGAAGGTCTTGGCCACCGTATTCACCGAGGTGACACTGAAGTTGCCATTGAATGCCGTCGGCGTGGCCCCGCTGATGGTGACGGTGTCGCCCACCGCATACGTCATGTTCGCGACCGTGGCCGTGGCGATCGTGCCGGTCGGCCCGCTCGGGCAGCCCGCCCCGGCGGACAACAGCCGCCAATAGGAACCGGTCGAGAAGGTCGAGGCGTTGGGCAGTCCCAGGGCGGCGCCGTCGAAGATATATCCGGTCACCGTGCTGCCGCCGTAAACGTAGGAACCCGTGCTGGTGATTGCCGTCGACTTTTTATCCAGCAGCGCGCTGCCGGTACTGTCGAAATACAGGCAGTTTCCGATCGCCAGCGTGGCATTGGCGGGATTGGGGATAAACACCCATTTGCTGGATACCCTCTGGATGGTCGCGATCGCGCCGGTCGCGCTCGGGCGCGCATCCAGTGTGGTTACCAGCTGGGACGCCGCGGTCGTCAAACTGCTGACATCGAAGGTGCTTCCGCCGTTGGAAAGCGTCGCGGAGACCGCTGCGCTGGTCACATTGCTCAGGTTGGCGCCAAGGCGGTCGGTCAGTGCCGTGATGGCCTTGGTCTGCAGGGCCGTCAGTGGCGTAACCACGCGGCTGGTCAGTCCAAGGGAACCTGAGTTGATTGCGGTGTTGGAGGTCGCGAAAGGGGTCGCCGACAACAAGGAGTTGGTCGCGCAACTTCCAGTACAGGTATAAACGTTGCGCGTGCTCTGGTCGGTCGCATAGGCGGCGCGCAATCGTTGCGCCACGCCGCCTTTTTCGATCAGGTCGCCATCCGGAGTGTCGGATGAGCCGCCGATGCCGTTCTCGACGGCAGGTCGGAAGCCCCAGAAGGTTGATGGCTGGGACCAGAAGCTGAGCGCGTTCTGCGCGATGAAACCCGATTGGGCGTTGACCGCCCGCTTGGGCGGCGTGGAGGCATCCGCCAGATAAGAGCCGGTGATCGAATCAAAGCCCAGATTGTAGAGTTTGAGGTTGCCGAACCAGCGCGGATCGCGTTCCGAATCCGGGCGGAACATGCCCACGTACACCTGGTTGAGGTTGGTGCCGCGCACATTCACGCTCACCGGCAGCGTAGCCGCGGCGAACACGCTGTTCACGCTCTGGATTTCGTTCAGGATCGCCTGCAATGCGGCGACGATGTCGGCGCCGCCGCCGCCCGAGGAGACGCCGAAGTACTTGCCCGAACCCTGATTGGCCATGCTCTTCATGTAGGAAGTCATCTGCAAATCCGAACTATTGGTGCCGGGATTCACTTCGATGGTGTAGGTACGCACGTTTTGCCGGACCCCGTTGCTGGCATCGCCGTCCAGATCGATGTTGTTCAGCGCCGCCGCGTACTCGTCGGCCCATTCGGACATCGCTTTTGCACCGCTGACGCTGACCGGAATCTGCGTCATGCCGGGGCTGAAGGTGTCCAGCAACGTCTTTGCGGTCGTCAGGTTCGTCGTGTTTTCATTGGCTGGACCGTTGCTGATATAGATGATGTAATTTTTCTGGCATACGTTAGAGATCGGACTCGTATACGCGGTGGCGGCCCCGACGAAGGCGTTGTTGGGGCGCGCACCTGCCGGGTTGACGCTGCTTCCGCTGTAATCCCTCCTCTTCTGGCTGCGGCCGGCCCTGGAAGTGATGCCCTTGAAATACGTGTAGGCCTCGTACATCGCCAGGGTCAAGGCGGTGTTGTTGCTCTTCTCCGTATTGCCGTCGAAGCCGTTGACGATGGTATTGAGGACCGTGCGGTTGGCCTGCGATGTGGCGTTGCCCGGTCCCACTCCGCGCATGGCGTACAGCGGGTAGCCGCCGTCGATGTTCCCGTACCCGGCTTCGACCGCACCGCCGGTCTGGTTGTAAAGCATCAAGCCGACGTTGACGTTTTCACTCAAGGCACCCACCACCTGGACAAGCGCGGTTTTTTCGGCGTCAAACACGCTGCTCCAGTTCGCCGTGTTGTCGATGATGATCAGAATATTCGGCGCCACCGGACTCGCCGCCGGATTCATCATGAACAGGTCGGTATCGTCGTTAACCGGGTCAAAGGACTGGGGATATGCAGGTCCGGCCATAAGGGCGATGAGCAGCGAAATGGTCAGGGCGATGAGCGATCGGGTACGCATGATCTTGACTCCGTTCCTAAGTAAATTTAGATGTATGGCAAAGCTCACGTGCAGTTTCCGGCAGGCAATGGAATTTTGGCGCCTTGGTGGATGGTGACCGTTGCGCCGCTGAGCACGTCCGTCGCCTGTGCCTGAAAATCCCAGTAGGTGAATTCCGGCGCGATGTCCTGGGTGCGGCTGTACCCCCCCGCGACGGTGTAGTACTTGCACCCGGGCACCGAGACCGTGACGTCGAAGCCGTCGATCGTCGCTGTCATGACGACTGCGGTCGTCGAAAACGCCGCCGGGTTGCTGATCTGCTGCTCGATCGCCTCCTGGACGGCTGCCTCCAGCATCCGCTGGATCTGGGCATTGCCGACGATCCGCAGATTTACCGATGTAAGGTTGATCCCGGTCACCGCGAACATGGTGATCACGACCAGCATGATCAGGCTGACCAGCAAGGTCGCGCCGCGCTGGGCGTGGCGAAAGCGCGGCGCTCTCATAACGGAATCTCCTTTCGCCCGCCAAGATTGGACAGCAGCACTTCACCGAGGAACAGGTGGCGCTTGAATTTATCGTTGGTGGCCGCTTTCACCAGCGCCGTAGCGGTACCCAGCTGATAGGATTTGCGGTCGACGTAATCGGCAGTAAGTTCAGTGTTGCGCGCAAGGACGAATACACGTCCACTCATTGCGTTGCCCAACTGCGCCAGGGAAGGGCCTGCGGCGTAAGAGTCCACGATTCCGTCGCCCGGCAATCCAGTCAGTTGGTTCACGTCCGTGGGCGTGTCATCGATTCCCGTTTCAGATTTGAGTACCTCGATTCCTGCCACCAGCGGAACCAGGACCATTTCGCGCGCCGCGGTCGCCGGATTGATCTGCAGCGACAGCATTTTCAAGGTTGGAATGGTGTCGTCGGTGTTGGTACACAAGCCGTCGGCGCCGGAGCCGGAACGGCAGGGCGCAATAAAGTAAACGTGGACATGGAACTTGCGAATGGTCGCAGCGGTGCCATCTTTTTTTCTGATCGTGGCCGCGGTCACGCCGTCTGCCATGCTGGCCGCGGTAATTGCAGCATTGGCGCCGAATTGGATGTCGGCTTCGATCGAGTTCGCCTGCACATAAACCTCACCCGCCGTGGCTGTGTCGCCGACCGAGAGGGCGTTGGTGTCGGCGCGTCGAACGACAATGACGTCCGATCCGGCTGAAAGGTTCGCGTTGGCGAGCAAGCCGGCCGTGCAAGTCGTCGTGCTCAGATCGGGGCGTGTCGCGAGATTGGGAGCACGAAATACCTGCAGCGGCAGGTTTATCGACTCCTGCAGTGCCGCCTCGGCGGTGGCGCAAGGGTCGGATGCCACGGTCGGAGCCACGAAGACGCCGAGCGCGCCGAAAAACCCGGCATGCCGCAAATCGTTGGTGAGTATTTCCAGGGCGTACCGGCCGTTCTCGATCTGCTGACCGGCCTTTTGCAGTTCCTTGCTCGCGCGGCTCGAATTGAGAAAAACATTGCCCAGGCCGATCATGAGCACCAGGCTGAGCGCTAGCGCGATCATCAGTTCGACCAGTGAAAGACCGAGTTGCGCCTGCTTTGGAGCGGTCATGAAAGTCACCATGTTAGTTCACCCTGCCGAGACGGAATGAAACCGACATCGTCCGGCGCTGGGTTTCGTTGCCGTAAAGATCATTTGCGCAGTTATCGGCCGGCACAACAGAATCCATCAGCCCCTGCCAGGACACGCTTACCGTGTAGACGCCGGTCCCGGTGAGCGGACCGCTGGGGCTGATCAATTCGCTGCCGGCCAGATAGTAGATGCAGCCGCGCGCGCCGATCATAGCGCCGACAGATCCGCCGCCAAGGCTCTCTGCGGCGCCGTTCAGCAAAGCGTCCCATTCCTCGATTGCATCCAGCACGCTCTGGTTTTCCGCAGCCGTGCTGACCGTGCAGGCCGGCGGCGCGCCGTAACCGGCGCCGGCGGCACCGATAAACGGGGTGCCCATGGCGTTGTTGGTGAATACGAAGCAGGTTCCCGCGCGCCGGTTTGCCCGGATGACGTCCACCATCTGATTGACCAGAATGAGCGCCTGGGCGCGTTGATAGGCCTCCATGGAGGCGGTGGTTGCCCGCGCCTGCACACCCATCAGCCCGAGCAGCCCGAGCATCAGTATCACCAGCGTCACCAGGATTTCCAGCATTGAAAATCCCGACGAGCGGCTCGGATCCGTGCGGTAGGACTTAGCCATTAGCGCAATCTCCGTCGTGGTCGGCGTCCTCGCGAATCGTGGCGGCGCCTCCGAAGTCCAGAAGCACGCAGCGCACGAACCGGTTGTCGCTGACATCGTCCAATCTCACCGTGAACATCATGGTGGTGAATCCCGATGGGCGGCCGTTGCGTTTGTAAGTCACCGCGGCGGCCCACGCCGCGCCGTCCGCCAGCGGGTTGATCTGTATTCCCACCGGAGCCTCAAAGACCTTGAAAGTCTGACCGGCGGCCTGAACCGACCATCCGCCGCTCCAGCCAGACCCGGCCGGTGTGAGGGTCGCGTCGGCGTTGCGCTTGATGGCCTCTGAACGAGCGTAATTCAGGCTCACCAGCAGATCGAACGCTGCCGTTTTCAGACGGTTGCTACTGATGAAATCCCCGAAAGCAGGCACCGCCATCGTCATGACGATCCCCAGGACCGCGAGCGTTACCAGAAGCTCGATCAGCGTGAAGCCGCCAACCGCGCAGCGCTTCGGAACTGCGCTTGCATTAACCATTGGGGACAATTGCTGGGGCCGCATATGCGCTACCACTTGGTGGTCGGCGTTTTCTGGCCGGAATTGTTGAGGGTAAGATCGCCATCGGATGCTTGCTGGCCAATCGCGTCTGCCGTGATAACGAAGGTTGGCGGCGTTGCGGCGTTGTCGGCGGCGACCGAAACGTCGTATCGCCCATTGCCGCAGGTGGCGGCCGTGCACGTCCAGCCTTCAGGTGCGGTCGTGAAAATGCCGCCAGTCAGCGTGTCGGTGTACTGGCGGGAGTCGAGCAGAAATTGTTCCTCGCGGCTGGCGATGTTCAGCAAGAGTTGCTGCGCGGCCGATCGTTGCGCGCGAATGACGTAGTTTTGATAGCTCGGGTAAGCAATCCCGGCGAGAATGCCGATCACCGCGACCGTGATCATCAGTTCGATCAACGTGAATCCGGCCGATTCCTGCCGCTCTTTTTGATTTCTGGCGAAACGCATGGTTTTGTATCCCCTTTTTGGTGGGTTGAATCCTATATATTGGAGGAGTTCGTGCGCAAATCCGTCCGACGAGTGGGCGAAATTCCGGAACGAACGGCGGGTCGGGCAACCGCATGCCGGGCGCATGCGTCGTCTCACAACGATGAACGACTGCCGGAACGCGGCACATAGTGACGTCCCGCCCCAACAACGGTCCGGCACACAGGGCAATTCCCGGTCCGTTTTGCCAAGGCCGTGTCAGCGCGCATTCGAGCGCGATGACGCACAAACCGGGGTACGCAGTCCTGATTGCCCTGATCTCCCGTTACCGCTGCTGGATTGGTGGGGAATTTTACGAATTAGACGCAGTCCAATTCATATCCTATAATCCGCGCCATGGAATCAATGCAGTACAAAAAGGATAATTTGGCGGAGATGCTTCGTGCGCACGGGATCAATCCGACGCATCAGCGCATTGAGATCGCGCACGCCTTGTTCTCCCGCGGCGAACACCTTTCGGCCGACCAGGTCATGGCGATCGTCAACGAGCGCCATTCCGAGACTTCCAAGGCAACGGTCTACAATACGCTGAACCTGTTCCTGGAGAAATTGCTCATCCGCGAAGTGATCGTGGATCCAAACAAGGTGTTTTACGATCCGAACACCGAGCCCCACTATCACATGTACGACCTGCAAAGCGGCAGGCTCACCGACATCGATGCCGCCGACATCAAGGTGACCGGCCTGCCGGAACTGCCTCCCGGTGTGGTGACAGCAGGCATGGACATCATCATCCGCGTCCGTCCCGCCTAACCCCTAACCGCAAAGACGCGAAGGCGCAAAGGGGTCGCAAAGGAAAATCAGGCGAGGCCGAGAAATGTTGGTCAGGTAAGGTTTTCCCGTGTTCGATCAGCGGGCCGACAACTGTGTCACGGATTTCCGCAAGCTCTCCTTCCTTCACAATTCTTTTCCTTGTTTTCCTTTGCGTTTCCTTCGCGTCTTTGCGCCTTTGCGGTTAAGGGTTTCGCAATTGATATATCAACGCCCGGTGAATTTCGCCGGGCGTTTTTCGTTGAACGCGGCCACGCCTTCCTTGAAGTCGCTGCTGGCAGCGGCTTCGCGCTGCAGGTCGCGCTCAAGATCCAACTGCTGCTCGTAAGTGTTCGACGATGAGGCATAGATGGCGCGCTTGGTAAGTCCCAGCGCCCTGGTCGCCTGCCCGGCCAGTTGTTTCGCAAGCGCGCGTGACTGCTCCGCGAACTTGTCGTCGTCGTAGCATTTCCAGATCATTCCCCATTGCACCGCCTGCTCGGCGCTGACTTTCTCCGCCAGCATCGCCGCCGCCATCGCCCGCGCGGTGCCCACCAGCCGCGGCAGCGTGTAAGTCCCGCCGGCGTCCGGGATCAGGCCGATGCGGCTGAACACCTGGATGAAGCTCGCCGATTTCGCGGCAATGACAATGTCGCCGGCCAGCGCAAGGTTGCATCCGGCGCCCGCCGCCACGCCGTTGACCGCGCAGACCACCGGGATCGGCAGCGCATGCAAACCTTTGAGGAACGGGTTGTAGTTCTTGTCCAGCGAATCGCCGACGTCGACCTTGGCCGCACCCGGATCCATCATGCGTTCCGAAAGGTCCTGTCCTGCGCAAAAGCCGCGACCGGCGCCAGTGATAAGCAGCGCGCGCACGTTCGCGTCGGCCTTGACCTGTTTCATCGCCTCGCGCAGCTCGTCGTGCATCTGCGCCGTGAAGGCGTTCAGCCTGTCGGGCCGGTTCAGCGTGATGGTGGCGACACCCTCGGAGATATCCAATAAAATGGCGTTGAAATTCACGGCGGTTTTCCTTTTCTCGTCTGGTTGCGTCCGCGCATTATAAATTCGGAAGGGTGGTCCATGGTTTACGAAAACATCATCGTCGAAACCCGCGGCAAGGTCGGCTTCATCACGCTCAACCGGCCCAAGGCGCTGAACGCCCTGTCGCCGGCGTTGATGCGGGAGCTGTCCGCAGCCCTCGACGTGTTCGAGGCTGACGACGCCATCGGCTGCATGGTCGTGACGGGCAGCGAGAAGGCCTTTGCCGCGGGCGCCGATATCAAGGAAATGAAAGAGAAGTCCTACATGGACGTCTACAAGGAGGACTTCATCACCGCCGAATGGGAGCGCATCAATCGCTGCCGCAAGCCGGTGATCGCCGCGGTGGCCGGCTTCGCGCTCGGCGGCGGTTGCGAGCTGGCGATGATGTGCGATTTCATCATTGCCGCGGACAACGCAAAATTCGGCCAGCCGGAAATCAACCTCGGCATCATTCCCGGCGCGGGCGGCACGCAGCGGCTGCCACGTTTCGTCGGCAAGTCGAAAGCGATGGAAATGGTCCTGCTCGGCCAGGCCCGCATGATGGACGCCGCGGAAGCGGAGCGCGTCGGACTCGTCAGCCGCGTGGTGCCTGCCGCCGACCTGATCGGCGAAGTCATGAAGGTTGCCGAAAAGATCTGCGAACTGTCTCTGCCGGTGGTGATGATGGCCAAGGAATCGGTCAATCGCGCCTTCGAGACCACGCTCTCCGAAGGCGTGCGCTTCGAGCGCAGGCTGTTCCACTCCGGTTTCGCCATCGAAGACCAGAAGGAGGGCATGGCCGCCTTCATCGAGAAGCGCAAGCCGGCTTTCAAGAACCGCTGACGATACCCCCGAACCGCAAAGGCGCGAAGGCGCAAAGGGAACGCAAAGGAGAGCAAGGGCAAAAGAAACGGGAAATGGATTCCGATGCTATGTGCCGCTGCCGGAAAATATCGATAAGGCGGTCGCGAACCGCGGCACATCTCCCCCATTAATTTTGTGACGCTTTCCTTTGCGTCCCTTTGCGCCTTCGCGCCTTTGCGGTTAAGGGTCAGCCCTGGGTTGTGGGCTATGAGCCGCCGGCCTTATAATGCGCGCCCACGCCGCTGTAGCTCAGTTGGTAGAGCAGCGCATTCGTAATGCGAAGGTCGCCAGTTCGACTCCGGCCAGCGGCACCAATACCCGGGCAGAACCCATTAAAGCCCGCTTAGAGTCCTACAGGCGATATCCGGTGAAAAAAATCTTGTTCGCACCGTTGCTGATGTTCTCCGCCGTCGCGTTCGCGGAGGATGACGGCAACGAACTGCTTGCCTACATGCAGCGCGCGGATTCGCGCGCTGTTGCCATGGCCCATGTCGATGCCGCGCGCAAGGAATGGGATGGGACGCTGTTCTGCATCACCGACGGCGACCGTCAAAAGCTCGCCTTCGACGCTGTCCGCCAGTATCTGGAGGCCCATCCTGACCAGCTGTACAGGCCCCGGCGCTACCTGATCATCCAGGGCCTGCGGGCCGGATATCCCTGCAAGTCCTGAAGTTCGCCATTCATGGAGAGGGTGAGGTCATCGGTAGACCAGGACCGGGGTGGCCGTATGGGTCAGCACCCTGGCCGTTTCGCTGCCTAGAAGCAGGGCTGAAAGGCCCCGGCGGCCGTGCGAGGCCATGAAAATCAGGTCGCAGTCCTGCGTATTGGCGGCCTCGATGATGGCTTCCCAGGGATGGTCGTTGGTCAGCAGCAGGGTGTCGCAATGCACGCCCACCGCCTGCGCCTGCCTCTGGACAGCATCCACCAGCGTCTGGCCCCGCACCATCGCATCTCGCTCGAACTGCTCGGCCAGCACGTCGCTGGGTCCGGCTTCGGTGTAGATCAGGTAGGACGTGGCGGGAATGGCATGGAAGCCGACCACGCTCGCCCCCGCGAATTTCGCGAATTCAATGCCCTTATGGACTGCCGATTCGCACAGCGCCGAACCATTGGTTGGCAGCAGGATTTTCCGGTACATGGCGCACCTCCCCTCCTTGTGGACTCTGCGTTCGAACCGCTTTTATAGCCTCTTTTCCGTTCGCAGGTGGCAACTGTTGGATAATTGTCGCGCCGATCGCCGGCGGGCGCGACTGCGGCTGCGCCGACCATAACAACTTGTAACCCGAACAACAATCGCAATGAAAATCACCGACATCAAAATCCATGTCCTGAAAAGCCCGCTTGCCGAGCCGTTCGCTTTTTCGCAGGGGTGGGTGCGCCAGCGCTCCGCCACCATCATCGAGGTGATCACCGACGCCGGCATCACCGGCTGGGGCGAGGCCTTCGCGCAGGGCATGGAGCCACCGGAAATCGCTGCGACCGTCATCGACAAGGCGCTGCGGCCGCTGGTCACAGGCGCCGATCCGCTCGACACCGAAGTGCTCTGGCATCGCATGTACCACATGACCCGCGACTACGGGCGCAAAGGTTCGGTGATCTCCGGCATCAGCGCCGTCGACATGGCGCTGTGGGATATTGCCGGCAAGTACCACGAAGTGCCGGTCTATCGCCTGCTCGGCGGCGCGTTCCGCACCCGGGTCCAGCCCTACGCGACCGGTTTCTACCGGGTGAAGGGGCAGGGCGAGGCCAAGCGCCTCGGCGAAGAGGCTATCCGCCATTTCGAAGCGGGCTTCTCGATCATGAAAGTGAAGCTCGGCTATGGCGTGGACGACGACATCGCCTGCATGGCGGAAATCGGCCGCGCCATCCAGGGCAAACCCATTACGTTGATGGTCGACACCAACCACGCCTATGGCCGCGCCGAGGCGCTGCGGCTCGGCCGCGCGCTCGAGCAGTACAACCTGCGCTGGTATGAAGAACCGGTGGTACCCGAAGACATCGTGGGTTACACCGAGATGCGGCAGAAGCTCTCCATGCCCATCGCGGGTGGGGAAAACGAACACACGCTGTTCGGATTCCGCGAGCTCCTCGGCGCCGGCGCGGTCGACGTCGCGCAACCGGATCTCGGCTCCTGCGGCGGCATCTCGGCAGGCCGGCACATCATTGCCCTCGCGCAGTCGCATGGCGTACAGGTCAATCCCCACGTATGGGGATCGGCGATCGCGCAGGCCGCCTCCCTGCAACTCCTGGCGGCGGTACCCGTCGCGCATCATTCGTTGTTCGCGCAGGAGCCGATCCTGGAGTACGACCGCTCCTCGCATCCTTTCCGCCTGCACCTGATCACAAAACCGATCGAGCAGGTCGGCGGCTGGGTCGAGATTCCCTCCGGACCCGGTCTCGGCATCGAGGTTGATCGAGCTGTGCTGGATAAGTACCGGACGTAGGGTCGGGACTATAATCGGGACGGAATCTATATAGTTAGCAGGTAGAAAAAGCAGGGCCGAGGGCCGCGGTACGAGGGCCGCGTGAAAATCAACAGCACTGAATGCTTTAAGGCTCTTACTCGGCCCGCGGCCCGCGAACCTCGGCCCCGATTTTTCTCAGCACCCAGCACCCAGCACCCAGCACCCAGTACACAGCACTGAGCACGGGTTTCCAGCCGCCACTACCAACCAGCCACTTCCGTCATGAGCGACCCGCGCAGCTTCGAGCGAATAACCAGGACGGACCTCAAGAAGCTCGCCCGCATCGCGCGTGCCGAGCGCGAGGAGTTCTTCGATCGTCATCCTGAATGGGCGCTGCTGTATCGCAAGCGCCTGGTCTGCTCGGTGCTGTGCCGTGACGCCGCGCTGCATTTCGTCAACGGCGTCACCGGCATCGAGCAGTTCCAGGTGTGGTCCTTCTATGCCGCGCATGCCGAGGCAGCGTTTCCGTTCCAGCACATGGGCAAGGTGGATTTCGGCCCGTCCCGGTTTGGACGCGATCCGAATACGGAAGCCTACAAGGGCAGGCGCGTCGAATTGACCGGGCGCTCCCTCGATTGCCGACCGAGCGACGATCCCATCGTCGTGATCCAGCAGTATCTCAAGGAAGGCGATACGCCTTCTGCGCGCGAACTGCGCGACAAGGCCGTGGTGTTGCTGGAGCCGGACAATTTCCTCGGCTATGTCGCCTGGCCTTCGCTCGTCATGTCCGCCGCGCACTAAGGCGATAAGGCACTTTCACCGCAAAGGCGCAAAGTACGCAAAGGAAAACGAAAATATTAGAGAAAGCTGCGGGGGTCATGGCGTCCATGGTCGACGAACCTTCGAACTGGATTCTCTCGGAAAATTTGCGTCCCGATCAAAAAACCAAGTTCCTGTTCTGCTTTCCTTTGCGTACTTTGCGTACTTTGCGCCTTTGCAGTGAAAAGGTCAGGAGGTAATGCTGGAAGTGTTTTGCGATCGTAGAGTAGAAATGAGGCGGCCCCATCGGCGGGAGTTTTGTGATTCCCCCCGATGAGGCCGTCTTCTTGTTTTGAACCTGGCGGCAGGGAGGTGGGCAGGTTATGCCTTTCCAGGTCGTCGGTTCCTCCTCCCCCAGCGTGTCGCCAGAGTTCCTTCTACTGCTGCGGGATCTTCTGCCCCGGCATGTTTCTCCGGCCTTTGCGGGCCGGGCACCCGTCCAGAATTGCATGGCCGGCGGGTAAGAGCGGCGAAGGTTAATGTCCTCCCCCGCCCGACGTCAATCTTGCAGTGCGGCATGACCTAAGAAGCAGAGAATATAGGGAAGAGGAAAGCGGAAAGACAAGGGAGCACGCACATTAACCGAGGCGGCGTGAAGCTGGGCAGGTTAGGGCCCGGAAAAATGAGGGCAAAGACTCAAGTCTGGGATCGAGTGCCGAACGACCAGCGGGCGCTGGGGAGGGATTTCAGCTTCCTCGTTCCTCTGGTCTCGGGCTGGTAACCGTCACGCTTCTCCAATTTCGTCGCGATGTAAGTGGCTACCCACGGATTCTGCGCCTCTTATAGTCGGCATCGTTTCAACAATTAGAACAAGAATTCGTACTATCAAGTTAATGAATTAAAGGAGTTAAGTTTTTAAGCCATCAGTTAATGTTGATCTGAATGCAAATTTAAAAGCGATAAATCTGATCGACGAAAAGTCAAACGGCGCACCGCTTTCGCGTTGCGCCGTTCGATTTGGAACCGATTAGCCGCGGGTCACAAGAACCCGCTGGAAACCTTGATATTAAGAGCGACCGGCTTCGTTCACGTCCTTCGCGCCTGCTGAGACGGCGATTTGGGTATCACCCTTCACGACGTCGCGACCGGAGTCGGCCACATTGGCGGGCTGGCTCGCGATCGGAGCGCCCTGGATCTTGACGGCGGCTACGCTGGCACGGCCGTAGACGTTGGAGACATGATCGATGTAGCCAGCGGTGACACCGGTTTCAGCAAAGGCGCCGGTGGTAGCGATGGCGAAGCCGGCAGCAACGATAATTTTGGTAACGTTCATTTTAAATTCCTTCCAATTGAGAATAAGTGCTTTGTTTTGCGATGCCCTTCCGTTTCCGGATCGGGTGGGGCGAAAACCCTTTCGTCCCTCGCATGGATTGCATTAAACAGGATTGGCGCATCGCACAATAGACCAGGTTCAGTCATATCTTCTATTCCTAATTCGAATGGAACAGTGCGTTTGTTCATCCAGCGATAGGAAATACGGGCCGAAAGCGGTTTTGGATGATCAAGACGGCAAATGTGGATCAAGCTATTGAATTTTAAACATTTGATTCATTTTCGTGCTGGAGCAGGGTCGCTGGTACTACCGCTGCGCCAGGACAAGTTCGGCGTCTAGAGGCCAGCGCCAGCACCGGCCTGGCCCGAAACCGATGATTTTTCGCTGTGTAGGGCCCGGACTCGTCCGCGACGGCGGTGGTTGACAGCCGGTCACGCCTGACGCCGGGGGGCCGTCAAGAAGGGAGATTGGCGGGGCATCCTCTTGGCTTCGAAACCCGAACCAGGACGAGTTCACCGCCTTGAGCACGGTCAGTGGGGCCGCGAGTCCAGGCGGGCTGAAATGCGATGTCATCGCCGAGCACAGAACTGCGCGCGACCAAACCAGTCCAATTTTTTCGGGAGAGATCCATGCGCGCGACCGCAACAGCACCAGGCAAGTTGTTCCCGCGTCCTCTATGGACGAAGTCTGGCATCCAGCGAAGTCCGTTGGTCCGAGGTCCAGGTTTTCGTTTGTCGTTTCGCAGGCATGGCGATCGAAAGTTTTTCTACTTTTACCTTTTACCTTTCACCTTTTACCTGCTTGTATCCTTCGCCTTTGCCCAGGCGCCCGCCCCGGCTTCGAACGCCCGCGAAACCGTCATCGCCGGTGACTACTTCGGCGCGGGCAGCAATCTCGCACCGGGCGCTGCGGTAGAGGGCGATGCGTTCATCGCTGGCGGCCAGGTCTCGCTGCAGACGCCGGTGGCGGGAGACGCTGTGCTCTCCGGCGGCAGCGTGGCCATCTCCGCGCCGGTCGGTGACGATCTATACGCAACCGGCGGCAGCGTGCTGCTGGAATCCACGGTCAATGGCAATGCGCGACTGGCGGGCGGCCATGTCGGTATAGCAAAGACAGCCAACGTCATCGGCAAGGCGACCGTCGCCGGCCGTTCCGTGGAGATCCTCGGAAAAGTCGGGCAGCAACTCGCGGTGTTTGGCGACAAGGTGCTGATCGACGGCCAGGTTGCCGGCAACGTCACCGTCGCGTCGCGCAGCCTCGAGGTCGGGCCGAATGCGCGCATTGCCGGCAAGCTGACCTACCGTGGTCCCGCCGAGGCGGTGGTGAATCCCGGTGCCGTGATCGGTGGTGGCATTAATCACGCCGACTCAGAACTCGACGGCGACTTCCAGCCGATGTCGAGCTTCGCCGGCTGGGCCATCGCGATCGCTTTCACCCTCGGCCTGTTCTTCCTCGGCATGATCGGCATCCTGTTCGGGCCCGTCGCGACTTCCAGGGTGGGGCAACTGGTGCGCTCCCGCCAGTTCGCCTGCCTTGGCATCGGCCTGGCCATGATCCTTGGCGTGCCGCTGGCGGTGCTGGTGCTGATGCTGACCGTGGTCGGCATGCCGCTGGCCTTTGTCCTGGGCATGCTCTGGCCGGTGATGCTGGTCTTCGGTTACCTCATGGGCGTGGTGTCCGTCACCGACGCCATTGTCGGCGCCAGGCCAAAGAAACTGCCCGGTAACGGCCTGCGAATTTTCCTGCTCGCTTTGGGATTGGCCGGAATGCTGGCATTCTGCTCGGTGCCGGTGATCGGCTGGGTGCTGGGTGCGGTACTCACCATCGCCGGCGTGGGCGCGATGACAATCCACGCCTTCGGCGGACGCGCTCATGTGCGGCCGCCGAAGGAAGATGAAGTGGGATCCCGTCGCGAGCCGACGTTCAGATTCTGACTACAAGCCGGGAACAGATAAAAATGCAAAGAAGTTTGCGGGGTGGAAAGGCGTGCGCGCTGATTGCGGTAATCGTGGCAGCAGGCTTCATGGGCGGATGTGCGCTGCAAAAGGCCGCGAAGCCGGCCGGCGGGATGACCATCGAAGAAGACGTGGGCCGGGTCATCAAGCTCGCCGACGGCAGCACCTGCACCGAGCCGGCGAACCTGGGCGAAGCGCGCCAGTTGCCGGGGGCGCAGCAGGTAAAGGCGCTGTTCGACTCCGAAGCCGATCTCAAGGAAGTGATGGAGCAGGCGAACAAGCTAAAGGCCACCGACACGGAAGTCGAAGCGGCGTTCTTCGACGTCTGCCGTGCCTACTCGAAGGGCGAGATCACCAAAGAAGCTTTCGGTAACGATCGCAGCATCTACCTGGAGTTGCGCCAGGCACTTCTCATACAGGGCATCAAGGCCTGGGTGGACAAGAAGGACGGCATCAAGGATGCAGGCAAGGTCTGCATGGCGGTTGTCGCTGGCGACACCGCAAATTCGAAGAACACCGCCCGCTGGGTGCCGGAAGCGACCACCGTGGATGACTGCGCGCTGTTTGCGCACAAGGCAGGTGCCGGCGACGTGCTGCTGGGCTGCACCGAAGGCCAGTGGAAAAACCATTGGGCGAAAAAAATCGTCGGTACCGGCCCGCTCGGTGCCAAAAGCCGGGGGCAGATGGTGAGGGATACGAGCGCGGCGCCGGATCCGAACTGCGGTTGGCTATAAAAAGCAGGGCCGCGGTACGAGGGCCGCGTGAACGTCAACTGCACTTGATGCTTTTGAGTCCCCGATAGGGGCTCCTGACCCCCTCGCCTTATGCGGAAAAGCGCATCCACCCGCCCTCGGGATGGATGCGGGACTTCTCGCTACGCTCTGCTACCCGGTAGCTCGGGAAGTTGAGAATGCGCGACCGTTACTGCAGCAACGGGTGCTGCAGCGACCGGTTCCACATACTGTGGCTGCGTTGTCGCCGCAATCCGCGAGGACTTACTGGCCCCCGCCGAACGAATAGACCAGGCCCACCAGCATCATGTCGATGTCGCCCTTGTTGCCCACGGCATCCTTCACGGCATAGCGCTCCCACTCGGCACGCAGGGCGAGCGAATCGGT
>JBKJUC010000059.1:0-6327 GCA_046590325.1 Burkholderiales bacterium
TTTCTGCCCTGATCGGACTGGCGTCGTCATGGGCGATGTCTTCCGGCCGCAGCAGGGCATCGACCCGGCTTCCCGGCGTCACTCCGGTCGTGTTACCGGCGACAGTGCCGGGACAAACGCCCAGCTCGATCTCAATGTCGCCAGCGGAATTGACCGTTGCGGGAAGGAAAGTGCCCTCGCCGATGAAGTCCGCCACAAACCGGTTGGCGGGCCGGTGATACAGGCCTGGTGCGTCGCCCCATTGCTGGATGCGGCCCGCGGACATGACGCCGATCTCGTCGGCCATGGCGAAGGCTTCATGCTGGTCGTGCGTGACCATCAGGGCGGTGGTGTTCTGCTGCTTGAGAATGTCGCGTATCTCCAGGCTGAGCCGCTCCCGCAGATCGACATCGAGGTTGGAGAAGGGCTCATCGAGCAATAGCAGATCCGGCCGCGGCGCGAGTGCGCGCACCAGCGCAACCCGCTGTTGTTGTCCGCCGGAGATTTCGTGCGGATAGCGCTGTGCCAGCGCCTGCAGCCCGACGACTTCCAGCATGTGGGCGACGCGCGCTTTACGCTCGGAGGATGGCCAGCGATGCAGGCCGAATGCCACGTTGGCTTCGACGTTCAGGTGCGGGAACAGCGCATAGTCCTGGAACACGATGCCGACCTTGCGTTGCTCCGTGGGAAGGCGCATGCCGCCGGCACTGACGAGCTTGGCGCCGATCCGGATTTCGCCGGACGTCAGGGGTTCGAAACCGGCTATGCAGCGCAGGACCGTGGTCTTGCCGCAACCGCTCGGGCCGAGCAGGCAGCCGATGGATCCCCTGGCGAGCGACAACGACAGGCCATCGACGACGACCTGGCCGCCATAGGCCTGTGTAATGGAAACAAGTTCGAGCACCGGCGTCACGGGTTCCTGCTCCAGTCGGATGCGCGCGTCAGGTGGAGCACGGGCACAACGCCGGCCAGCGCCAGGATCAGGGCCGGAATCGCGGCACGCTCCCAGTCGCCTTCGGAAGTCAGTTCAAAAATCCGCACCGCGAGCGTATCCCAGCCGAAAGGGCGGGTCATCAGCGTGATCGGCATCTCCTTCATCACGTCCACGAATACGAGGATCGCAGCGGTTGTCAGGCCGGCACGCAGCATGGGCAGGTGGATCCGCGCCAGCAGGCGCAGGCGCGCTTGGCCCAGTGCGATGGCCGCTTCATCGATGTTCCGGGTGATCCGGTGCAATGCGCTTTCCACCGGCCCGTAGCCCACCGCCAGAAATCGGATGAGATAGGCAATCAGCATTGCCACCACCGAGCCCTGCAGCAGCATGCCGGCGGGCATTCCGAGCGCTGAGCGCATTGCGTCGGGGACGAGGCGGTCAGTCCAGGCGAATACGACAAAAATGCCGACAGCGAGGACCGCGCCGGGTACCGCATAGCCGACGGTGGAAAGCTTGAGCGCAAATCGGGTGAGGGGATCCGGATTCCTGCGGCCGGTGTAGCCCAGGAGCAATGCCGTGGTGGTGATGATGAGGGTTGCCAGGATGCCAAGGACCACCGAGTGCCAGAGGTATTCGACAAGGCGCAGGTCGAAATCGCGGAATCCCGACTTCGCCGACCAGACGAGGATCTGCAAGGCCGGAACCGCGAAGGCGACAGCGAAGACAATCAGGCAGGCGGCGGTGGCCATCCATCGGTTTGCTCCAGCGAGAACTATCCTGGACGCGCCTGCCTGCGGCACGGTGGACGTGAAGCGCATTCGGCGGCGCGTCACCTGTTCCGCCATCAGGACCACGAATGCGATGAGGATAAGCACCGACGCGACCTGCGCGGCGGCGGTGATGGAGAACAAGCCGAACCAGGCTTTGTAAACGCCGCTGGTCAGGGTGTCGTAGTTGAAGACCGCCACGGTGCCGAAGTCCGCAATCGTTTCCATCACCACCAGCATGGCGCCGGCGGCAATCCAGGGCCGGGCCATGGGCAATGCGACCCGCCAGAAAGCCTGCGGTGCGGTCAAGCCGAGTGCGCGTCCGGCCTCCAGCAGTCGCCGTCCCTGGGTTTGAAACGCATTCCTCGCCAGCAGGTAGACGTAGGGATACAGGGCCAGCGTCATGACCAGGATGACGCCTCCGCGCGAACGAATGGGAGGGAACCAGGGCAATGCGGAACCCGTCAGGTTGCGGAGCGCGGTTTGCAGCGGGCCGGTGAAATCAAGCACGCCTATCGCGACAAAACCGATGACATACGCCGGCAATGCCAGCGGCAGCAGCAGCGCCCAGGAGAAGAAGCGCCGTCCCGGAAATTCGCAGACGGCGGTGAGCCAGGCCAGGCCGGTGCCCGCTGCTGTGGTGCCGGCGGCCACTGCAATCGCGAGGATGAACGTGTTGCCAACCAGTTCGCCGAGGATGGTCGAGGCGAAGTGGCGCCAGACATCGTCGGCCGGGGTCAGGAACGAGGAAAAAATGACGGCGATTGGCGCCAGCACCAAAGCGGCGACGAGAAACGAAAAAGTGCGCGACGGGTTCATCGCGCCCTAGGTCTGGAAAGCAGGCACGCTGGAGAGTCAGCGATAACCGGCCCGATCCATCAGGCGCACGGCCGCAGCCTGCAGCTCGCCGGCCTTGGCAACATTGAGGGGGTTCTGCTTGAAGCTGCCCCAGCTCGCCACGACGGGATCGGGTTTTACCGCCGCGTTGACCGGATACTCCATGTTGGCGTCCGCATAGATTCTTTGCGCTTCGATTCCGGATAGCCATTCGAGCAGTTTGGCGGCGCCCTGGGGATTTTTTGCGTGCCGCGTCAGGCCGGCGCCGGAGATATTCACGTGCACGCCGGATCCGCCCTGGTTGGGCCAGAACAGGGCGAGGGGTAGCTCCGGTGATTTTGCCAGCAGCCGGCCGAAGTAGTAGGAATTGGTGACGCCGACGTCGCACTGGCCTGCTGCAATTGCTTCCAGAACTTTGGTGTCGTTGGGGAAGACGGCAACCGCCAGATTCGCCACCCAGGAACCGATGATCTGTTCTGTCCGGGTTTCCCCGTGCTCGGCAATCATCATCGCCGTCAGCGACTGGTTATAGACGGACTTCGAAGTGCGCAGGCACAAGCGGTTCTTCCACTTGCCGTCACCCAGTGCCTCGTAAGTCGAGAGGTCGGCGGGTTTTACCCTGTCCTTGTTGTACACGATCGTGCGCGCCCGGACCGTGAGGCCAAACCAGCGTCCTTCCGGGTCGCGCAGGTGCGCAGGCACATTCGATTCCAGGATTTTAGATTTGACCGGCCGCAGCAGATCGAGCTCGGTCGCCTGCCACAGGTTGCCGGCATCAACGGTGAGAAGCAGGTCCGCCGGCGTGTTGGCGCCTTCGACCTTCAGCTTCTCCAGCAGGGGGCCTTCGCGGTCTGTGACGAACTTGACCATCACGCCGCTTTCGCGCGTGTAGGCGTCGAATAGTGGCCGGATCAATGGCTCGATGCGGGCGGAATAGACGACGACTTCCTCGGCCGCTGCGAAAGCAGCCGCGAATGGACTGATCGCAAGGCAGCCGGCAAACAGAATCGGGTTCAGAAAGCGCAAAGGAAGATCTCCTTGTTCGGATCGATGACAGGCCACGGCCAGATGGAAGAATGATAATCATACTCATCTCATTCGGGAAGTGGATGATGGAGGAAATTTCTTAAAGTATTTAAGTTCAATGAACTAAGGCGAGGTGGCGATGCCCGGATGGATCCTGGGCGTTGGATTTGTTGACTCTACAGATGAGAATGAATAGCATTTGAGCCCAAGAGCCTGAAGTCTGGTGTAAACGCATAAACATGGACGGGCAGAGCCAAATAGGGACGGCTAATGAATGCAATAGTGGTGGGGGCCGATCGACTCGGCAATATTCCAGATGCCCTGGCTGGGCTGGGGATCCGTATTCACAGTCACGTGACCGGGCGCTCCTCGGCCCACCAGCGCTCGGTCCAGTCCCTGCCACGGGGTATTGATTTATTGATACTTTTTACTGATTTCCTGAATCACAACGCGATGAAGTGCTATAGAGGGCAGGCGCAGGCACAGGGCATTCCGGTCATCGCTTGCAGGCGCTCGGCCAGTTGCCTGGTGCAATCGGTACGGCGTTTTTTGGGTAGGCCGGACGCTTGCGCAGGCTGCCCGCTAGCAGTTCGTTCCAACGGACCGAGTCACCAGAAAAATCAGTATTGACACTCATTCTCATTGTGATTTAGGATTGATCCGTACCCCAACTCCAGAGCCGCCGGCACAACATGTACGTCTGCATCTGCAACGGCATCACCGAGAGCCAGATCCGCAACGCGGTCAGCGACGGCGTGCGGTCGCTGCGTGAATTGCGGGCCGACCTGGGCGTTGCGAGTTGTTGCGGAAAATGCGCGGACTGCGCGCAGCAGGTCATTCACGAAACCCTCTCGACCCCCGAATTTCGCAAGCCCGGATTCCTCGAGTACGGCGCCGCGTAATTCCTCTCATTGCCCTCCCGGTTTTTCCCACTGTCGCAACGTCACGCGACCTATAATCGCGTCATTCGGATTACGTCATCGAAGGAGCGCGAATGAAGGGCGACAAAAAGGTTATCGCTTACCTGAACCAGATTCTTACCAACGAACTGACCGCGATCAACCAGTATTTCCTGCACGCCCGCATGTTCAAGAACTGGGGCCTGAAGAAGCTGGGCGAGCACGAGTTCAAGGAGTCGGTCGACGAGATGAAGCATGCCGACAAGCTGATCGAGCGCATCCTGTTTCTCGAAGGCCTGCCGAACCTGCAGAATCTCGGCAAGCTGCTGATCGGCGAGAACGTGCAGGAGTGCCTCAAGTGTGACCTCAAGGCGGAGATGTCAGCGCATCCAATGCTGCGCGAGGCGATCGCGTATTGCGAATCCTGTGGCGACTACATTTCGCGCGAGCTGTTCGAGGAAATCCTCGAGAGCGAAGAAGAGCACATCGACTGGATCGAAACCCAGATCGACCTGATCCAGAAGATCGGCATCCAGAATTACATGCAGTCGCAGATGGCGGACAGCTAAGCTAAAGCGCGACTGGCAACATGAAGAAAAAGCCACCTTGCGGTGGCTTTTTTTTGGTGTGGATCGGCCGCAGACATGATTTGGCAGTAGACGGCGGGAATGCGTTTGTCTCGCCTGCGACGATGAATCACCGCCACGCCTTTGCACCTGCGCAAGGAGAGGCGGAGAGGAGGTATCCGCCCGCCCACGGCCTAAATGACTACGATTGAGCCGCGCTTCCCTGGTCAGGTCGGGAAGTCGAGGATGACGTTGACCCTGCGGTTTTCCTGACGGCCTTCGGCGCTGGTGTTGTAGGCGAAGCGTCGGGTCTCACCGTAACCGGCCGCAGACAGTCGGCTGCGGCTGATGCCGTACGTGTTCACCAGGGCGTTGACGACGTTCTCGGCACGGCGCTGCGAGAGTTGCATGCCTTGCGCGGGCGTACCTTGCTGGTTGCTGCTGTGTCCTTCCACCGTCGCCGTGACCCTGGGATTGGCCTTCAGGAAATTCGCCAGCTTGCGCAGTTCGTCGCGGTGCTGGGGACGCACTTCGGCCCGGTCGACTTCGAACTCGATCTCCATGGCCATGGTGATCCTGGCGGGAATGGGTTCGATACCCGCGATATCCGTGGCACAAGCGATGATGGCGTTGATCCGCCGGTTCAGGCGGCGGCCGATCTCGGTGTTGGCGGCCGCGATCGGGCGCGTCTCGCCATAGCCCACGGCTTCAAGGCGGCCCCGGGAGATGCCGCGATTCGCCATGTAGGTCACCACATTGTCCGCGCGGGTCTTTGACAGGCGCAGGTTGTCGGCGCTGCTTCCTACCTCATCGGTGTGGCCTTCGATCACTGCCGTGGTTTCGGGATACTTGCGCATGAAGGTCACGACCTTGTCGATCTTTTCCTCGGTTTCGCGCTGCACGCTGGTCTGGTTGATCTCGAACTGGATGTCCAGAATGCTGCAGTATCGCTGCGTGCGCGCCGCTACCACCGGCACCACAACCACCACCGGGGCAGGGGATGCGGCTGCGGCCGCAGCCTGCGACTGAACCGGTGCCGCCGCGGCCGCCGCCGGAGCCGGCTTGGGAGCGGCCGCTGCTGCAGGAGCGGGTGCCGGAGCGACCGGTGCCGGAGCGGCTTGCTTTTGCGCCACGGGTGCCGGGGCTGGGGCCGCCGGTTCCACATACTGTGGCTGCGTGGTGGCCGCAGTGCGCGAGGTGTTGCCCCCGCCGAACGAATAGACCAGGCCCACCAGCATCATGTCGATGTCGCCCTTGTTGCCCACGGCATCCTTCACGGCATAGCGCTCCCACTCGGCACGCAGGGCGAGCGAATCGGT
>JBKJUC010000206.1:0-12542 GCA_046590325.1 Burkholderiales bacterium
CCAGTCGATCTACAGCACGATCCTGAACCAGTTGAAATTGAAGGCCGCGGTGGGCAAGCTCTCCGAAGCCGACCTGGCCGACGTCAACACCCTGCTCAGGGATAACGGGAAGTAATGGCTGCGTGAGTCCCGGCAACGCGCCATTGCCTGAGAACCTGCAGCTTGCCAAGAAATCGCTGCGCGAACGCATCCTCGCGCAGCGCAACGCTCTCGATGCGCCGAAACGCCGCGAGGCCTCCGCAAAAATCGTCGAACGCCTGCTCCAACTCCCCGAATATCGTGATGCGGCCGTCGTCGCCGCCTATGCTTCATTCGGCAGCGAACCCGACACCGGGCACTTTCTGCGAGACACGCTGGTAACCGGCAAGCGGTTGCTGCTGCCGCGGATCAACAAGGCCGAACGCCGCCTCGAGCTGCGGCAGGTCAGCGATCCGGAAGCCGATCTTGTCGCCGGCGTATGGGGAATACGCGAACCTGGCGAGCATTGCCCGCTGCTGTCTCCTTCCCTCGTGGATTTCATCCTGGTTCCGGGCGTGGCGTTCACCGCGAACGGCGGACGGCTCGGCTATGGCGGTGGCTATTACGACCGGCTGCTGACTGGGGTCAGATCGCAGATCTGCCGGGCCGCAGGAGCGTTCTCCCTGCAGGTGGTCAAAGATCTGCCGACCGGCGACCACGACCAGCGCCTGCACTGCGTCGTTACCGAGTCGCAGACCTTACGACCCGGCTAGACCGCTAAAGATAAACGCACTCACCGCGGAGGACGCAGAGGGCGCGGAGGAAAAACAACGCAGAGGGATGACAATTGGGAGGTGAATGCCATGGCTGGATCTCCCATTCATCACCGGCCGATGACTGACCACCCAACAATTTCTCTCTTTTGTTTTTCCTCCGCGCCCTCTGCGTCCTCCGCGGTGAGAGTTGTTTTATGCCTTGCGCGCAGGCGGCGCCAATGGACCTTTTTCAACAGCCTGCTAAGCGGTAAGATTTAGTCAGGAATGCGGAGCAGCGCCAGCGTGCGCTCCGTCGCGCCGCGATGTCTGGCCGTGAACTGCCGTCCGGCTTCCGACATTTCCGCACGCCGCGTCGCGTCCCCCAGCAAGTCCCGCAGCGTCGCAACCAGTTGCGCCGGGTCTTCCACGCGGACGGCCGCGCCTGCCCCGATCGCCCCTTGCGTGGCGTCTTCAAAGTTGAACGTGTGCGGGCCGACGATGACCGGCCTGCCCACTGCGCAGGCCTCCAGCAGGTTCTGGCCGCCGAGCGGCAGCAGGCTGCCGCCGATGAAAGCGATGTCGCACGCGGCGTAGTACGCGAACATCTCGCCCATCGAGTCGCCGAGCACGAATCCGGTTTCCTGACCGACCACCGGATTCTCACTGCGGCGGCGGAACTTGAGTCCGCGCTGCTCCATCAGCGCCGCAACCTGGTCGAACCGCTGCGGGTGCCGGGGCACGATGACCGTCAGTAAATCCTGAGGTAATCCGGATTGCGCCAGCGCGTCCAGGATCAGCGCTTCTTCGCCATCCCGGGTGCTGGCGGCAAGGAATACCGCACGCCGCTCGCCGAACGACGATCGCAAGCGCGCGCCCAGTTCCATCATCTGCGGCGGGGCGCTGCGGTCGAACTTGATGTTTCCCGTCACGATCACGTCGCTTGCGCCAAGATCCGCCAGGCGACCGGCATCGCGTTCCGATTGGGCCGCGATACCGGCAAGCTGGCGCAATGCCGTGCGCGTCAGGCCGCCGATGCGCGCGTAGCCTTTGGCGGATTTCTCCGACATCCTCGCGTTGACCAAATACACCGGCACGCCGGCGCGGCGCGATTGCTCGATCAGGTTCGGCCAGATCTCCGTTTCCATGATGATGCCGATCTGCGGCCTGAAATGATTCAGGAAACGCCGCGTCGCGAACGGCCAGTCATAGGGGAGGTAAGCGCGGCTGACGCTGTCGCCGAACAGGTCGATGCCGGTCTGCCGCCCGGTGGGCGTTGCGTGCGTCAGCAGGATGCGATGCCGTGGATACCGTTTCCCCAGAGCCTTGATCAGGGGTTCGGCCGCACGCGTTTCCCCCACCGATACGGCGTGTATCCAGATCAGCGGCGCCTGAACGTTCTCGGCAAAGGTGCCGAAGCGCTCGGCGAGATGCTGGAGATAGGCCGGCTGGCGGCGCGAGCGCAGCAACAAATGCAGCATTGCCCAGGGCAGCAGCAGGTACAGGGCCAGTGTGTACAGCCAGCGCATCAAAAAGGGCGCCGGGTCATAGGGCGCCCTGCGCAACTTCCCGTATCGCCTCGACTACTTCATCCGTGGCCGGGGGCTGGCCGATGTGGCCGCGATAAGCAGTCGGACCGGGCCCGACCGGGCAGGCGTCGACGGGGTTGGAATCGCAGAAGATTCCCACCACCGGCCGGGTCAGCGCCGCCGCAAGGTGCATGAAGCCCGTATCCACACCGACGACGAACGCAGCTTGCGCAATCAGCGCGGCCATCTCGTCGATGGAAAGTTTTGGTGGCACGACAGTCTGCGTGCCAGCGGCGGCAATTCGCTCGCTGCGGCGGCGTTCGTCTTCGTTACCCCACGGCAGCACGCAAGCACAGCCGGCCACTTCCATCCTGCGAACGAGTTCCATCCAGTTCGCCTCCTGCCAGAGCTTGGCGGCCCGGGCTGTCGAATGAAACGCAATGCAGTACCGCCCGCTCACCAGATCGGGCTTCGGGATGGTTGGCTTGATGCCGTAGTCGATTTCCTTGTCCAGCGGGTAATTCAGCGCACCGGCGGCCACGGATCGGTAGCGCAGGATCTTGTGGGCGGCCGGGGGAAATTCGAAGGTGGTGTCATAAAATTTCGAGGCAAACGGTTCGCGGGCTGTGGCGGGGCCGAAGCCGTAGCTCAGGCCGTGCGCCAGTTTCGCGACGAACGCGCTTTTCAGCAGCCCCTGGGTCTCGATAATGGCGTCGTAAGGCTCGCTCCTGAGCTGCTTGCGGAACTCACCGAACTCGCGCCAGTTGGCGCCTGAAAAGAGGTTGCGGCGCCAGCGGCGCAGGGCAATCGGCAGGATGCGATCAACCGCGGGATGCATTCTCACCAGCGGCACGTACTGCTCCTCGACCACCCAGTCGATCGTCGCATCCGGCAACTGACGGCGGATGTCGGTGGCAACCGGCATGTTGTGGACCACGTCGCCAAGGGAGGACATTTTGATCAGCAGTATGCGCGGCATTCTTCCTGAATCGGGTTCGACCGGATGCGCGATTATCCCTAGAATGGCGGCAATTAAACAGCAGCGTACTGCGGGAATAGCGCACTGCGGAAATTGGTGAAGCCGATTTGAAAGTTCTGGTCACGGGTTGCGCCGGCTTCATCGGCATGCACGTCGCGCTCAGGTTGCTCGAGCGCGGCGACGAAGTCATCGGTGTGGACAACCTGAACGACTACTACGAAGTTTCGCTGAAACAGGCGCGCCTCGACCTGGTGGCCCGCAATGACCTGGTGGCCCGCAATGACCTGGTCGCCCGCAATGACCCGGTGGCCCGCAATGCCGGCTTCCGCTTCCATAAAATCGACATTGCCGACAGCGATGCGATGGCCGGGGTTTTTGCCGCGGCTCGTCCCGACAGAACGGTCCACCTTGCCGCGCAAGCGGGCGTGCGTTACTCGCTCAGCAATCCGCAGGTCTACGCCCGCGCCAACCTGAATGGTTTCCTGAACGTGCTGGAGGCCTGCAGGCATCATGGTGCCGGGCATCTGGTCTTTGCGAGCAGTTCCAGCGTCTACGGCCTGAATGCCCGCATGCCCTACCGGGTGTCCGACCCAGCCGACCATCCCGTGAGCCTCTACGGAGCGACCAAGAAAGCCAATGAGGTGATGGCGCATTCGTACAGCCACCTGTTCCGGATTCCCGTAACGGGGCTGCGCTTCTTCACGGTCTACGGCCCGTGGGGGCGGCCCGACATGTCGCCGGCGCTGTTCACCCGGGCGATCCTGGCGGGTGACGTCATCGATGTGTTCAATCACGGCAACATGGAGCGCGATTTCACTTTCATCGACGACATCGTGGAAGGCGTCCTGCAGACGCTCGACAGGCCGCCCCAGCCCGATCCCGCATTCGATCGCGAGAATCCGGATCCGGCAACGAGCAGTGCGCCTTACCGCATCTACAACATCGGCAACCATACGCCCGTGCCGCTGATGAGTTTCATCGCGACGCTGGAGAAGATCATCGGCAAGAAGGCGAAGACCCGAATGCTGCCGATGGATCCCTCCGACGTTCGCGCGACCTGGGCGGATGTCGAGGCCCTCAAGGCCGCCACCGGGTTTTCCCCCGCCACCTCGCTCGAAGCGGGGCTGGAGAAGTATGTGGCCTGGTATCGTGGTTACTACGGAAACCGAACATGACGGCGCCCGACGGCAGTGACACCATTCTGGTAACCGGCGGCGCCGGATTCATCGGCGCCAATTTCATCCAGGCTTGGCTGGCTGCCGAATCGGCGTCGGTCGTCAATCTCGATAAACTGACCTACGCCGCCAACCTCGCAAGCCTGCGTTCCGTCGAAGGCACAGCCCGTTACCGGTTTGAGCAGGGAGATATCGGCGATTTGGCGCGGGTTGAGAAGCTGCTGAAGCAGCACCAGCCAAGGGCAATTGTGCATTTCGCGGCGGAAAGCCATGTCGATCGTTCGATCCATGGCCCCGAGGCCTTTATTCAAACCAACATGGTCGGCACGTTTCGCCTGCTGGGGGCCGTGCGCCAATACTGGTCGGCTTTATCTCCACCGCTCAGCCAGTCGTTCCGCTTCCTGCATGTTTCCACGGATGAGGTCTATGGATCGCTGGGGCCCGCGGATGCGCCGTTTACCGAGCACTCGCAATACGCGCCCAATAGCCCGTATTCGGCTTCCAAGGCGGGCTCGGATCATCTGGTGAGGTCGTATCACCACACTTATGGACTGCCGACCGTCACCATAAATTGTTCCAACAACTACGGCCCTTACCAGTTTCCCGAAAAACTGATTCCGCTGATCATCCTCAATGCGCTGGCGGACAAGCCATTGCCGGTTTACGGCGACGGCACGAACATCCGGGACTGGTTATACGTGGAAGATCACTGCGCCGGCATTCGTCTTGCACTGAGCAAAGGCCGCCCTGGGGAAACCTACAATCTCGGCGGCAACAACGAACGCACCAACATCGACGTGGTGCGGACGATTTGCCGGATACTCGACGAGTTGCGGCCTGGCGCGGACGGCAAGCCCTACGAATCCCTCATTGCTTTCGTGTCCGACAGGCCGGGACATGACCGCAGGTATGCGATAGACGCCGCAAAGAGCCGCCAGGAACTCGGCTGGCAGGCCAAGGAGACTTTCGAAACCGGCATTCGCAAGACTGTGCGCTGGTACCTGGAAAACAGGGAATGGACGCAGGCCGTGGTGAGCGGCGAATATCGAAAGTGGATCGAAAAGAACTATGCCGGACGGGAGACAACGTGAAGGGCATATTACTGGCGGGTGGTTCGGGAACGCGGCTGTATCCGGTGACGCAAGTCGTATCGAAGCAGCTTCTGCCCGTGTACGACAAGCCCATGGTGTACTACCCGCTGGCGACCTTGATGCTGGCGGGAGTCCGCAACATCCTGATCATTTCCACTCCGCAGGACACACCCAGGTTCCGGGAACTGCTGGGCGACGGCGCGAAGTGGGGCCTGCAGCTTTCCTATGAGGTTCAGCCGTCACCCGACGGCCTGGCCCAGGCTTTCATCATAGGCCGCAGGTTCGTCGGCAACGACCCCTGTGCGCTGATACTGGGCGACAACATATTTTACGGCCATGACCTGTCTGTGATCCTGAAGCGCGCAGCCGGCATCCAGTCGGGTGCGACGGTATTCGCTTATCCGGTGACAGATCCAGAACGGTATGGCGTGGTTGAGTTCGATCAGTCCGGACGTGTCGTCAGCATCGAGGAGAAGCCCAACAATCCAAAATCCCGTTATGCCGTGACCGGACTCTATTTTTACGACAATCAGGTCGTGGACATTGCCGCGTCGCTCAAGCCTTCGCCGCGCGGGGAGCTGGAAATCACGGACGTCAACAGGCGCTATCTCGAAAACGGCCGCCTGGAGGTTCTGGTCATGGGCCGCGGGCACGCGTGGCTCGACACCGGCACGCATGAAGCTTTGCTGGAAGCTTCGCACTTCATCGCGACGATCGAGCGCAGGCAGGGACTGAAAATTGCCTGCCCCGAGGAAATTGCCTACCGCATGGGCTACATCACCGCCAATCAGCTTGAGGTATTGGCGGCCCAGCTTGGCAAGAGCGGATACGGCGAATACCTCCTGCGTGTGCTGGAAGACAGAGTGTTCTGATGCAGGTGGTAAAAACCGATATTGCGGATTTGCTGATCCTTGAGCCGCAGGTATTTGGTGACAACCGTGGTTTCTTCATGGAAAGTTATAACCGGCGGGCGCTTGCCGGTCTGGCGGGAATCGAGCAGGAATTCGTTCAGGACAACCATTCCCGTTCGGCCAGAAACGCGCTGCGGGGCCTGCACTATCAGATTCGTCAGCCCCAGGGAAAACTCGTCCGTGCCATTGCCGGCGTGATTTTCGACGTCGCCGTGGATCTACGCAGAAGCTCACCGACGTTCGGAAAATCGGTCTGTGTCGAGCTTTCCGCAGCGAACAAGCGCATGTTGTGGATCCCGCCTGGCTTTGCCCACGGCTTTCTTGCCCTGTCGGAGGCCGCCGAGGTGTTGTACAAGACGACGGACTACTACGCCCCCGAGCACGAGCGCTGCCTGCTCTGGAATGATGCGGATCTCGGGATCGAATGGCCGCTCGAAGGTGCTCCGCTGATCTCGGAGAAAGACGCACGGGGCTTCTCTCTGAACTCGGCGGAGACTTTTCCCTGATGCGCATATTGCTGACGGGCGGCGCTGGCCAGGTCGGCAGGGCGTTGCGCCGCACGCTTGCCGGATTCGGAGAAGTGATTGCGCCGGACCGCGACATTCTCGACCTGGCTTCCGCGGATTCCATAGTCGCAGCCGTGCGCGGGGCGCGCCCGGACCTGATCGTCAACGCGGCCGCCTATACGGCCGTCGACAAAGCGGAGTCGGAACCGGACCTGGCAATGTCAGTGAACGGCGCCGCACCGCGCGTGCTGGCTGAAGAAGCCCTGCAAGCGGGAGCCATGGTCATTCACTATTCGACCGACTATGTCTTCGATGGCAGCAAAGACGGCGCCTATCGCGAAGAAGACCTACCCGTGCCGCTTAACGTCTACGGCCGGACCAAGCTCGCGGGCGAGCGGGCATTTGCAGACGCGGGATGTCCTTACCTCGTATTCAGGACTAGTTGGGTGTACGGGCCCAGCGGGCAGAATTTCCTCCTGACCATGCTCAGGCTGGCGCGGGAAAGGAAGGAGCTGAAGATCGTCGATGATCAGTTCGGCGCGCCCACTCCGGCACGGGCCATCGCCGAAGCTACCGCCGACGCGATTGCCCAGATTTCCGTTACAGGCCGACTGGACCAGGATCGTTGCCGGGAAATGAGCGGCATTTATCACATGACCGCATCGGGACGAACGAGCTGGTACGGGTTTGCCGTCGAGATATTGCGCGGCCAGGAAGGCGTTGCCGCCTTACGCCCTATCCCGAGCGCCGAATATCCCACGCCTGCGAAACGCCCCGCAAACTCGTTGCTGGAAAACTCGAAGCTGAATAAGGTCTTTGGAATCTCGCTGCCCGACTGGCAAGTCGGACTGCGAATGTGTATGGCGGAGTTGAGGGAGCGGTGAGCGAAAGGGGCTTTCCACGATAGCCGTGGATACCAGAGTCTCGCGGTTAGTGGTTGCGCATAATAGTGGCCACAGCGACGTCTTCATCGATCTCAGGCCAATGCACGCCGATTCCCTTCCCGATAAGCCGCCAATTCAGGCGTTGCTTGGGCGTCGCATCGCGCAGCCTCGGAAACCACTCAAGAGGGGCCGAGATCTCTCGTCCGTCCGCAAGAACGAAATGCACGGCCGACTCGTCGATCGCGACATCTATGGCATGCGGGTCAATCTTTATCGGCAAAATACTCATGCCACTTCTCCAGAAAAATTGTTCGGCGCTCGATGACCAAAGCCCGTAGTTTCGTCAGTTCATGGCCCCGGAACCCCTCGGACCAATTGAGCTCCACGGGATTTAGCCAGTATTTTGCCACCTTATCGCCATGCTCGACATGGATATGGGGCGGTTCCGATCCCTCCCCGCTAAAGAAGAAGAAACGAAATCCGCGCAATAACAATATTGTCGGCATAGGGTCGCCCGCTTATTGAACTTGGGTATTCCTGGGGGCGCTGCGTGTCAGACCCGCGGCGCTGTTTTGCCTGGTTTCATTGACGCTTCACCCAGGTGACTCACCGTTCACTGCCTTTTATAGTCGTCCTCGAAGCGTACGATGTCGTCTTCTCCGAGGTAGCTGCCCGACTGGACTTCGATCATGTGCAGCGGCACCTTGCCGACATTTTCAAGCCGGTGTTTCGTTCCCAGGGGGATGAAGGTCGATTCGTTCTCCGACAGCAGCAGCGTTTCCTCTCCGCGGGTGACTTTGGCGGTTCCCGACACGACCACCCAATGCTCGGCGCGGTGGTGGTGCATCTGCAGGGAGAGTTTTGAGCCGGGCTTGACCATGATGCGCTTCACCTGGAAGCGTTCGGCCATATCAAGGCCCTCGTAGTATCCCCAGGGCCGATAAACGCGTTTGTGGACGAGATACTCGTCGCGCTGCTTGGCCTTCAGCGCCTCTACCGTTTTTTTGACATCCTGGGAGCAGTTCTTATGGGTCACCAGGATAGCATCGGAGGTTTCGACAATGATCAGGTCTTCGACGCCGACCGCGGCCACCAGCCGGCTTTCCGCGCGCACATAGCAGTTTTTCGTGTCGTTCATCTGCACGTCCCCGATCGTGACGTTGCCGTCGGCGTCAGGCTTCCCCGCCTGCCACAGCGCGGTCCATGAACCGATATCGCTCCAGCCGATATCAGCTTCCACAACGACCGCGTCCTGGGTCTTTTCCATCACCGCATAGTCGATGGAGTCGGATGGCGAGGCCAGGAACGACTTCTCATCAAGGCGGATGAAATCCAGGTCTCGGGAGCCCTTGCTCCAGGCCTCCTGCGCCGCCTTGAGGATCTCCGGCCGGAATTTGCCGAGTTCCTCCAGATAGCGCGATGCCTTGAATACGAACATCCCGCTGTTCCAGTAAAAGCGGCCCGAGTCGATGAACTGCCGCGCCCGTTCCGCATCCGGTTTCTCCACGAAACGGGACACGCGATAGCAGTCCGGCGATCCCGCCATGGCTTCGCCACGTTCGATATAGCCGTAACCGGTTTCCGGCTCATGGCCAACGATGCCGAATGTCACCAGATGCCCGGATGCCGCCGAGGCAGCGGCCTTGTTCACGGATTCATGGAAGCGGCTGACGTCCCGAATCAGGTGATCGGCCGGAAGCACCAGCATGACGCCATCCTTGGCGGTGGCTTCCACGCAAAGCGCGGCTATGGCGACGGCGGGGGCCGTATTGCGGCCGGCGGGCTCGAGAATCTGTGCCGACGCCGTAACACCCGCCTCCCGAATCTGCTCGGCAGCCAGGAAGCGATGATCGTTGCTGCATACCACCACCGGACCCTCGAGATTCGGCAGACCTTTGAGCCGGAGCAACGTCTCCTGCAGCATGGTGTGCTTGCTGACAAGCGGCAGAAACTGCTTGGGCAGCAGGGTGCGTGACAGAGGCCAGAGCCGGGAGCCGGACCCGCCTGAAAGGACGACTGGGAAGATCATGCGATGGGATCCGGAGCAGACGACGTTATGCGGAAGGTCTTCTTTTCGATCATTGCCAAATCACTTAAGATTGCGCTACTTGCTAGCTGCCGCACTTCCACGGAATTCGAGGCCCGATGCCACGGATAGTTCCCAAGTCGATTCCCGGCGAAGTATACCTAACGGATGGTTCTTCCAGAATGAGTAAAGTTGCTCTGATCACAGGTGTCACCGGCCAGGACGGCGCCTATCTCGCCGAGTTCCTGCTCAAAAAAGGCTATGTCGTCCACGGCATCAAGCGCCGGACTTCGCTGTTCAACACCGATCGCATCGACCATCTTTACCAGGATCCGCACGTCTCCAACCGCAATTTCATCCTGCACTACGGAGACATGACCGATTCGAGCAGCCTGGTGCATATCATCCAGAAAACGCAGCCCGACGAAATCTACAATCTGGCCGCGCAAAGCCATGTTGCAGTCTCGTTCGAGGAGCCGGAGTACACGGCGAACTCCGACGCGATCGGACCCCTGCGGCTTCTGGAGGCCATCCGCATCCTCGGCATGAGCAAGAAGACCCGGTTCTACCAGGCTTCGACATCCGAGCTCTACGGCAAGGTCCAGGAAACGCCGCAAAAGGAGACGACACCGTTCTATCCGCGCTCGCCCTACGGCGTCGCAAAACTCTACGCTTACTGGATCACCGTGAACTACCGGGAGTCCTACGGCATGTTCGCCTGCAACGGCATCCTCTTCAATCATGAGGGGCCCACCCGCGGCGAAACCTTCGTCACGCGCAAGATCACGCGGGCGCTGGCGCGCATCAAGCTCGGGCTGCAGGATTGCCTGTACCTCGGCAACCTCGACTCGCTGCGCGACTGGGGGCATGCGCGGGATTACGTCGAGGCGATGTGGCTGATGTTGCAGCAACCGCAACCCGAGGATTTTGTCATCGCCACCGGTGAACAGCACAGCGTGCGCGAATTCGTCGAAGTGGCGGCCCGCAAGCTCGAAATCAAGATCAAATGGTCGGGCAAAGGCGTGGACGAAAAAGCAACCGATGAACAGGGCAGGACCGTGGTCGCGGTCGATCCGCGCTACTTCCGTCCCGCGGAAGTCGAAACCCTGCTGGGCGATCCGTCGAAGGCGAAAGCCAAACTGGGCTGGTCCGCCAAGGTGAGCTTCGAGCAACTGGTTGAGGAAATGGTGACGGAAGACCTGAAGTCGGCGGAGCGCGACGAACTGGTCAAGCGCCATGGGCATCGGCCTTACGATTACCACGAGTGACGTGAACGGTAAACAGCAAACGGAGAACAGTGGAACTACTTGTCTACCCTAATTAGTGAGTCAATCCTTAAACTTGAAATGATGACCCCCGTTCACTGTTTGCCGTTCGCCGTTTGCTGGAGCGTCAAGAGATGAAGCACGACGCTCGCATCTATGTTGCAGGCCATCGCGGCCTGGTCGGATCGGCGATCGTGCGCCGCTTGCAATCTGCCGGCTACGCCAACATCATCACCCGCACCCATGCCGACCTGGATCTTGCGGATCAACCTGCGGTCCAGGCGTTCATGGCGTCGGAGCGTCCGGAGTACGTCTTCCTGGCCGCGGCAAAGGTAGGTGGGATTCTGGCGAACGACACCTATCCCGCCGAGTTCATTCAGGAGAACCTGGCGATCCAGAACAGCGTCATCCATGAATCCTGGCGAGCCGGCGTCAAACGGCTGCTCTTTCTGGGATCGTCCTGCATTTACCCGCGCGATTGTCCGCAACCGATCAGGGAAGACTATCTTCTGACCGGCCCGCTTGAGCCGACCAACCGAGCCTATGCCATCGCCAAGATCGCCGGCATCGAAATGTGCTGGTCTTACAACCGGCAATATGGCACGCGGTTCCTTGCCGTCATGCCGACCAATTTGTACGGTCCCGGCGACAACTACGACCTGCAGAACTCCCATGTTCTGCCGGCGCTGATCCGAAAGATGCATGAGGCGAAAGAAAGCGGTGCCCCCGAAGTCATTGTCTGGGGAACGGGTACGCCACGAAGGGAGTTCCTCTACAGCGAGGACATGGCGGATGCTTGCGTGACTTTAATGAGCATGGGAGATGAATCCTTCAATGTGCAGGCGACCCAGTATCCGCCTTTGATCAACATCGGATGCGGAATGGATCTGACCATCCAGGAACTGGCCGAACTCGTGGCAAGGACCGTCGGATTTTCCGGTAGATTGAAATTCGATACCTCCAGACCCGACGGCACGCCCAGAAAACTGCTCGATGTCGGACGGCTGACTTCCCTGGGCTGGCGGCCGACAGTCCAGCTCGAAGCCGGCATAAAAGCCGCCTATCTCGATTTTCTGCAGCGCCAGCCCGTAGCGGCCTGAAACCGATTCTTCGCTTGATTTTGTTGGGTATTGCCGGTCTAATGCGCTGACTGTTCAACGATTGAACACTTCAATGCTGACCGACGAGTACCGCTACCGCATCCTCAAGATTCTTGAAAGTAACCCAGGCGCGTCCCAGCGGGATATCGCGCGCGAGCTCGGCGTCAGCCTTGGCCGGGTTAATTTTTGTCTGCAGGCTCTTGTGGAAAAAGGCCTGATCAAGGCAAACAATTTCAGGAATAGCACAACCAAGCAGACCTATCTGTATCTCCTAACGCCAAAAGGCATTCAGGAGAAAGCTAAAGTCACCGTCCGTTCCCTCAAGGTCAAGCTGGACGAAATTGAAAACCTGAAGCGTGAAGTGGC
>JBKJUC010000216.1:0-18572 GCA_046590325.1 Burkholderiales bacterium
GCGCCCCCCGGCGCAGACCGTTCCCTGCGCGCCCAGTTGCGTCGTGGTCCATTCGTAAACGACGTCATTGTAATAGTCGAGGCCGCGGACCAGCCGGGTATTGATGAGGAATTCGACTCCCGCGTTGCGCAGCAAGTCCTGGAGCTGCTCGAAATGGCGCATCGATTCATCGTCCAGGTCGTCCGTCAGCCGGGGGGCGGCCGCGATCAGTTCCTGCATTGCCGGATTCTTGCTGTCGAGCACCCGTAGCGGATTCGAATGCAGGCGCCGTCTGGCATCTTCGTCCAGCGCCGCCTCGTGGCCCTGGAGATATTCGATCAGCCGTGTGCGAAAACGTGCCCGCGATGCGGAATTGCCCAGGGTATTGATCTCCAGCCGGATTCCGTCCAGTCCCAACCGCCGCCACAGGCGCCCGCCCATGATCATGTGTTCCGCGTCCACATCCGGGCCGGCGAAGCCGAGTGCCTCGACGCCGATCTGGTGAAACTGCCGGTAACGGCCTTTTTGCGGCCGCTCGTGCCGGAACATCGGTCCGGCATAGAACACGCGCTGCGGCCCGGCATACAGGAGATTGTGCTGGATCACCGCGCGCACGCAGGAAGCCGTGCCTTCAGGCCGTAGCGTCAGGCTTTCGCCGTTGAGCTGGTCGACGAAGCTGTACATCTCCTTTTCCACGATATCGGTCACTTCGCCGATGGAACGCACGAACAGTTCGGTTTTTTCCAGGACCGGCATGCGAATGTTGCGATAGCCGTACTGCGCCAGCCAGCCGCGCACGGAATCCTCGAAAAACTCCCACAGCGGGGTTTGGTCCGGCAGGATATCGTTCATCCCGCGGACGGCTTGGATCGTCTGGGTCATGGAATCTGGTTTCTTCCGGATGCCGCCGCGGCCGTCAGCCCGGCTCCTGCATCGATTCCCTGTTACCCGGCGCGCGCGCGCGTTGGCTGCCTGCGTGGCCATAGTGGCTCACCACGTAGTCGTCCACCAGGCGCTGGAAATCCTCGGCGATGCGCTCGCCTTTCAGGGTGACCGTCTTGACGCCATCGACAAACACCGGCGCCACCGGCGTTTCGCCCGACCCCGGCAAGCTGATGCCGATGTTGGCGTGCTTGCTCTCGCCCGGGCCATTGACCACGCAGCCCATGACCGCCACCCGCATGTCCTCGACGCCGGCATATTGTCCGCGCCAAACCGGCATCTGGCGGCGCAAGTAAGATTGGATTTTTTCGGCAAGTTCCTGGAACACGGTGCTGGTGGTGCGCCCGCAACCCGGGCAGGCCGTTACCATCGGCGTAAAGGACCGCAAACCCATGGTCTGCAGGATTTCCTGGGCAACAATGACCTCGCGCGACCTGTCACCGCCCGGGTCCGGCGTCAGCGATATCCGGATGGTGTCTCCGATGCCTCGCTGCAGCAGGACTGCAAGCGCCGCAGTGGAGGCCACGATGCCTTTCGACCCCATGCCCGCCTCGGTCAGTCCCAGATGCAGGGGATAGTCGGAGACGGCGGACAATTCGCCATAGACGGCAATCAGGTCCTGTACGCCGCTGACCTTGCAGGAAAGGATGATGCGATCGCCGGGCAGGCCAATTTCCTCCGCCCTGGCGGCGCTCTCCAGCGCGGAAGATATCAGCGCTTCGCGCATGACTTCCGCGGCATCCTTCGGTTCGGCCCGGCGCGCATTGTCATCCATCACGCGTCCGAGCAGTTCGGGATCCAGGCTGCCCCAGTTGACGCCGATGCGAACCGGCTTGTCGTAGCGGCAGGCGGTTTCGATCATCACGGCAAACTGTTCGTCACGCTTCGAGCCGCGGCCGACGTTGCCGGGATTGATGCGGTATTTGTCCAGCGCCCTGGCGCAGTCCGGATACTGGGTCAGCAGCTTGTGCCCGTTGAAATGGAAGTCACCGATCAGCGGCACGCGGCAGCCGTCGCGTTCAAGCCGTTCGCGGATGCGCGGAACTGCGGCCGCCGCCTCGGCACTATTGACGGTGATGCGGACCAGTTCAGACCCCGACTCGGCGAGTTGCCTGACCTGGATTGCGGTGGCATCGACATCGGCCGTATCGGTATTCGTCATGGACTGAACCACGACGGGCGCGCCGCCGCCGACCGCGATACCGGCAATGCGGGCCTGGCGAGTCTGGCGCCGAACGATCAATGATTCCTGCATGGCGCGAGCGGAATTACTCAATGGTCAGGCGCGCAACATCCACGCGCGTGTGGGGCGCCAGATCGATGCTCTTGTCGCCCTGAAAAAGACGGACGCCTGCGGCATTGCCGACCACGATGGACAGCGGCGGTTCTCCGCTTGCGCTCCGGCGGGTGCCCGCAGCGTTCAACTGTCCGAACACGGTATTGCCGTTGCGATCCTTGATCTCCACCCAGGAATCCTGATCGAAGATCATGCGTATGCGCATGCGTGGTCCGGTCTCCGTCGCTTCCGAGCTGGAAATCGGCCCCGGCAGATTCGCCTGCGAGGTGGGTGCTGACGCTTCAACGCGTTTCTCGGCAGCGCCCCTCTCCTCGACCGGCTTTTCCGGGATTGGTTTTTCTGCGCTCGATTTTTCGATGGCGGGCTTTTCGGCAACAGGCTTGTCGACGACCGGCTTCCCTGCGATCCGCTTGTCGGCTGGCCTGGCGTCAGGCTGGCGCTTTTCATTGGTGGCCGGTACAGCCGCGAGCTGCTCGCCCGCCGAAAGTTTCGGCACCTGCGGCTCCTCGGGCTTGCTGCCGCCGCGGTTCATTAACATTAGGCCTGCCACCAGCACTACGGCCACGGTCCCAGCGACAAACGGCCACATCGACTTGCCGCCTCTGTGTGCGTCGCTCACGCCGGAAGGGACGGGCCCGGCTTCGACTTGAACAGGCGCAGGATTCAGCAGGCGATCAGCGGCGCGAATCAGTGGAACAGGATCTAGTGCCAGCAACTTGGCGTAGTTGCGGATGAATCCATGCACGAATACCGGACCCTGATAACCGGAAAAATCGTCCCGCTCTAGCGCTTCGACCTGTCGGACCGAAAGCTTGAGCTGGCGGGATACATCGCCCAGGCTCAGGTTCTGGCGACGGCGCTCCGCCAGCAGGGCGGCGCCCGAACCCGAATCGGTGCGTGAGACAGGCTGGTCGCTGGACGCCGCGTCGTTCATTGGAACTTGCCCTCGTTGAATGCCCTGGTTTGCGCGGCGTTCGGATAGCGATTCTTGAGCTGGGTTCCGTAACTGGCCAGCGCTGTGCTGTCGCCGAGGCGGCTTTCGATTCGGGCACCCAGCCACAAGGCATCTGCGGACGGCTGCCCCAGCCGCAGGTGGCGGGTCAGCAGGCTGCGCGCGGTCTTGAGTTCGCCGCGCTTGAACGAAACTTCGGCGAGATAATAAAGCGCCTGCGGCTGGTTCGGCTGGAGCGCCAGCGCCTTACGTAGCCAGTCCTCGGCGCGCACGTCGTCGCCCTGCAGTGAGGCGCAGATCCCAGCGTTGGTGTAGGCATTCTCCGGCGTTGAATAGAGCGGGTTCTTCAGCGCTGTCATGAAATACTTGAAGGCTTCCTGATCTCGCTTTCGCTGACACAGGAACATGCCGTAGTTGTTGTTCGCCGAAGAATCAGCCGGATCGATTTTCAGAGCCCGCTCAAAGGACTGCCGCGCGAGCTTGTCTTCGTTCAGCGTCATGTACACGAGTCCGAGCTGATTGTGCGCCGGTGCGTAATTCGGGTCTGCGGCGACCGCCTCCTTGAACTCCTCCAGCGCAACCGACATCTGGTTGTTACCGTAATAGGCCATGCCCAGCTCCGTATGGATACGGGCACGGTTCATCGAATCGGTTCGCGTGGAGTCGGGATTGGAATTTCCCCCCGTCGAATTGCAAGCGGAGATGGCGACTGCGATAACCAACAGGAGCAGCCGGATCACGCGGAAGCCTCCAGGCCGCGCCGCAGCTTGCGACGGGTCTTGTCCTGCACCTGGCCCGCCAGCTGGCCGCAGGCGCCGTCGATGTCTTCGCCGCGCGTCTTGCGCGTCGTCGTCACCAGGCCGGCCTCCATGAGGATGTCGCGGAATGCCGCAATGCGCCCGGGCGAGGAGCGCGTGAATCCCGAATCAGGAAACGGATTGAAGGGGATCAGGTTGAACTTGCAGCCCACGTCTTGCGTGAGTGCGATCAGTTCGCGCGCGTGCGCGTCGCTGTCGTTCACCCCTTCCAGCATTACATACTCAAACGTAACGAAATCTCGAGGCGCCACCTTGATGTAGCGCTTGCAGGCTGCCATCAATTCCTTGAGCGGATACTTCCTGTTGATCGGCACCAGCCGGTCCCGGAGTTCGTCGTTCGGCGCGTGCAACGAAACCGCAAGCGCAACCGGCAGCTGTTCGCCGAGGCGGTCGATCGCGGGAACGATGCCGGAGGTCGAAAGCGTCACGCGGCGGCGCGAGAGGCCGTATCCGTAGTCGTCCAGCATGATCCGCATCGCCGCGACCACATTGTCGAAGTTCGCCAGCGGCTCGCCCATGCCCATCATGACAACGTTGCTGATCACCCGCTCATTCCTGGGTGTGGCGCCGAGCGCCCGGTTCGCCCACCACAGCTGGCCGATGATTTCCGCAACCGACAGGTTGCGGTTGAAACCCTGGCGTCCCGTGGAACAGAACGCGCACTCGAGCGCACAGCCGACTTGGGAGGAAACGCAAAGCGTGCCGCGCCCCGTTTCCGGGATGAACACCGTTTCGATGCCGTTCGCGGCACCAGCCGACAACAGCCATTTGCGGGTACCGTCCGTCGCGGTGCAATCGGCAAGCACCTGGGGCGGCGTGATGGCGGCCGTATCGAGCAGCTTGCTGCGCAGTCCCTTGGAAAGGTCGCTCATGGCGGCAAAATCGGCCGCACCGAACTGATGGATCCAGCGCATCACCTGTCGCGCGCGAAATGGCTTCTCTCCGATCTCCGAGAAGAAACCGGCGAGCCGTTCAGCGTCGTAGTCGAGCAGGTTTACCGCCATCAGCGCGAATAGATGTTCAGCGTTGGAAAAAAATAGGCGATTTCGATAGCGGCGGTTTCAATACCATCCGAGCCGTGCACGGCATTGGCATCGATGCTGTCGGCGAAATCGGCGCGAATGCTGCCCTTGGCCGCCTTCTTCGGATCGGTCGCCCCCATCAGGTCGCGATTCTTCTGGATCGCACTGTCTCCTTCAAGCACCTGTGCAATGACAGGCCCGGAAATCATGAAATTCACCAGATCGTTGAAGAACGGGCGTTGCCGGTGCACTGCGTAGAAGCCTTCCGCTTCCGCGCGCGACAGATGCAGCATTCTCGCCGCGACGATTCTCAAGCCACTGCCTTCGAATCGCGAATAAATCTGACCGATCACGTTCTTGGCCACTGCATCGGGTTTGATGATCGAAAGGGTACGTTCAACAGCCATTCAAATCTCTCCACTAGGTTTGGTTTGTTACGACAATTCATAAGGATAGCATGGCCCCCGGGTGAAAGGAACGGATTTCCCCGGGACCTTGCCAAAAACCGGCCCACAGGCCTCTGCGGGGCACCTCTCAATCGGTGATACGATCCGGTCGTATCAGGAAAAAAGATTGAAGGGAGAAGAACTTGACCGCGCCGGCCAGTCCCCCGTCCGCCGCAGATCCGAAGCGGGGCACCCGGCACCGTCTGCTCATCGCCGCTGTGCTGATCGGACTCGCCCTTGCCGGACTGGTTGCAGTAGAGCAAATGCGGGAGCGTCCCGGGACCTTTTCACCCCCCCACGAACCTTCGCAGGCTTTGATCGCGCCGCCCCCACCCGCCACTCCCGAGACTTCGGCAGCAAGCGTCGAGGACGCGTCGGCGAATCCACCGCCGCCTCCCGTGGTGGTGAATGAGGTAGACAGGCCGGTATCTTCAGCCGGCGTATCGCGAACCTTGCCACCAGCCATAGCAGGCAGCGCATCGTATTTCGTCCAGGCCGGCGTTTTCACGTCGCCGGACAATGCGCGATCGCTGCAGCAAAGGCTGGCCAAGGCGGGAATCCGGGCCAAGGTTGAAACACGAGTGCATCTGGGCCCTTACAAGGACAAACGGGAGGCGGAACAGGCACTGACGAAACTGAAAAAAATCGGCATCACCGCGGTGATGGTTCAGGCACGCTGAAGGTTCGCAAAACCGGAATCAGGCGCGCTCCCATTGCGGCTCGACGCCGGATTCCGAGCTGCCGGCGCGAAATTCCGCCGCAACGCCGATCCCGGGCACCCAGGCCAGGCTCTCGCCAAAAAACAGCAACGGCATTCGGGTGCGCTCCCATGGAGGCACCGCGCTTTCCTGCAACAGGTTTCTCAGGCTCCGGTTGGATCGGTTCTGCGCGGGGCGCATCGTCTCCCCCCCGCTGCGGCCGCGTACGACGGCGTCCTGTTCGAGGAAGTGACGCGTGGCAATGCCGGACCCGACCACCGGATGCGGATGCAGGCGGCCCATTCCGTCCGGCAGCAGCAACACTTGCTTGCCGTCCCACTGGGCCCGCCATCCCGCGGCGGGATTTGGCTGCTCGCCGACCAGTTCCACTTCACCGCGATAGCAGCGCAAGGCGTAGCCGCCAAAATCGACACGCATCTCCGCATCCGCCCGCGCTTCCCGGCTCTGGCGCAACGCCTCCTCCAGCATGCTTCGCTGGGGCATCGGCAGGTTGCGGCGGGAGAAAAGATGGCGCAATACATTCAGGGCGCGTGCATCGGACAATCGGCGCAGCAGTTCGACGGACACCGACTCCGCCCGGGCGTCCCCTGCGTCCAGCGCGGCGAGATCCGTGGCGAGGATCAGGTCATCGGCGAGATTCCGGCTGGCGCGGACCAGCGTCTCGCGATAGCCGGGAAACCGGGATTCGAGCAAGGGCAACACGTCATTGCGCAGGAAATTGCGGTCAAAGCGCGAGTCGGTATTACTGTCGTCGTCCACCCAGGCAAGCGCGCGCGCCCTCGCGTGGCCTTCGATCTCGTGGCGGCGTATGGCCAGCAGAGGGCGCAGTATGGGGGGCATGCCGTTTTTGCGCTCCCTGAATGTCGGCATGCCGGCGAGCCCCTTGGGGCCCGCTCCGCGCAGCAGTTGCAACAGGAACGTTTCGGCCTGATCGTCGAGGTGATGCGCCAGCGCGATGATATCGCAATCGATGGTGGCATAAGCCTGGTGGCGCAGCGCCCGCGCCGAGGCTTCGATGCCGCTGCCGTCATCGGTGACGGTGACCTGGCGGACGGTCAGGTCGACCCCTCTGGCCTTGCACAAAGTTTCGCAGAACATCTGCCATTCATCGGCGTGGCGGCTTATTCGGTGATTCACATGCACAGCCGACAGCACCAGCTGAAACTCGGCACGCAGGCGATCCAGCGTATCGATCAGCACCACGGAGTCAACGCCTCCGCTCAGGCCGACGCACAGGCGCTTGCCGCGTAACTCGTGTGCGCCGAGCAAACTGGCCACGGTCTGAAGGATCCGGTCTTTCATCGGAACTTACGAATCGAAGGCTGCAAACCAGATACCCCGCTGTAGCGGGGTATCTTATGATTTATTGGCGCCCGCGTTGGCGAGTACCTGACATTTAATCTACCGGCCCGCGCCCCGGGGTGGTGACTTGATGCTCCGGTTTCCGTGCATGGGACTTCAACGAACCGCCGACTCCTTGAACTTGCCGTAAGCCATCAGCCGCTCGAAACGTTTCTCGATGAGCTGATCGACCGGCATCTCCTGCGCATCCGACAGCGCTTCCTGCAACGCCTTACGCATGGTCTGCATCATGGTTGCCGGCTCGCGATGCGCGCCGCCGAGCGGCTCCGCAAGGACTTTGTCGACCAGACCGAGGGTCTTCAGGCGGTTGGCGGTGATGCCCAGCGTTTCCGCGGCATCGGGGGCCTTGTCCGCACTTTTCCACAGGATCGAAGCGCAGCCTTCGGGTGAAATCACCGAGTAAATCGAATACTGCAGCATCATTGTCACGTCGCCGACCGCGATTGCCAGTGCGCCACCGGACCCGCCTTCGCCGATGATGGTTACAACCACGGGAACGCGCAGTTCCGACATCACGTAAAGGCTGCGGCCAATGGCTTCCGACTGGCCACGCTCCTCCGCGCCCACGCCAGGATAGGCGCCGGGCGTGTCGATGAAGGTCATCACCGGCAGGCCGAATTTTTCCGCCAGCTTCATCAGGCGCATCGCCTTGCGGTAGCCCTCCGGCTTGGGCATGCCGAAATTTCGGTACAGCTTGTCCTTGGTGTCGCGCCCCTTTTGATGCCCGATGACCATCACCGACTGGCTGCCGAAGCGCGCCAGGCCGCCTACGATCGACGGATCCTCGGCGAAATTGCGGTCACCGTGCAGTTCCTCGAAATCGGAGAAAATGTTCTGGAAATAATCGAGCGCGTATGGGCGCTGGGGATGGCGTGCGACCTGGGAAATCTGCCATGCGGAGAGCTTGCCGTAGATCTCCTTGGTCAGGGTGCCGCTCTTTTTTTGCAGACGCGATATTTCCTCGGAGATGTCGACCGCGGAATCATCCTGCACGTAGCGCAGCTCCTCGATCTTCGCCTCCAGTTCGGCTATGGGCTGCTCGAATTCGAGAAATGTCGTTTTCATAGGGTTCTATTGTAACCCCGACCCGGGCCGCTTCCTGCAAGCCGGCAGCCGTTCCTATTTCCCATACTGTGCCGACAGGTAGTCGACGATCGCCTTGGCGTCGGCCTCGGCTACCGGCGCTCCCATGACCTTGATCATCTTGTTGACGGAAGCTTCCCAGCCCTTGCGGTCGAGGAAAGGCGAATTCATCTGGATGTAATCGAGGCTGTGACACATGACGCAATTGGCTTCTACCAGTTGCCTCCCCTCCCCGTCCCTGAGCCTGACGGTGCCCTCCTCCGCCATGAGCGGCGACGCGAGAAGGGCCAGCAGAAGCGCGGATGTCTTTTTCATTGGCAGCTTCCTCATGCGACTTCGATATCCACGCGCTGCACCACGTTATTGTGGTAACCCGCTGGATTGAAAATCAGTTCGAAAGGTTGGGTACCTCCCGCGCGATTGAAGGCACGTACCAGCAGGGTATGCCGGCCCGCGCGCGAAGGCTTGAAACCATGAGACCACTGGCGCCACGCATAGCGCCCCAGATCGGCGCCGAGTTGCGCGCTGCGCCAGGTCGAGCCGCCGTCCTCCGAAATTTCCACAGCCGTAATGCCGTAGCCGCCGTCCCAGGCCACTCCGCCAACATTCAGCGTGACGCCCAGCCTGCATTTGCCATCGGCGTCCGGGCTGCTGATGAGGGAATTGACCACCATTTCGGTGATCGGCGTGTTGGCTTCGGATTCCTGGGAGACAAAGCGGTCGATGACCGGGAATTTGCCCTTTGGAATGCGGTAGGCCGGATTCATCCAGAAGCCCTTGTACGGTTGCGCCAGTGCGGAGATGGAAGTGAGGTGCTTCATCCAGTACGTCGCCGTCCAGCCCGGCACCACCAGCCGCGCCGGAAAACCGTTCCAGTGGGGCAACTTCTCGCCGTTCATTTCAAAGGCAACCAGCGTGTTCTCGTCCATCGCCTTCCAAGCCGGAATGCTCTTGACGAAATCCGGCGTCTTTTCGATCACGCCGCCATCGGCGCCATCGAACGCGATCTCGACCGCATCTTTCTTCAGCCCTGCCTTGATAAGTAGGTCACGCAGCCGCACGCCACGCCACTTGGCATTGCCGATGGCACCGTGGCCCCATTGCACGCCGGCGACATGCGGCTGGGAAAAGCCGCGGCGGTTTCCAGAGCACATGCAGACCGCCGCCAGCTCGACAATCTCAAAATCGCGCGTAAGCTCGGTCAGGGTCAGGCTCAGCGGCTTTTCCAAGGCATCGCCGCTAATGTCCAGTTTCCAGGATTGCGCCTCGACCTGGGGAATGCCCGACAGGTGGTAGCGCACGAAAAAAGCATTGTTCGGGGTAAACGCTTCGTTGAAATAGCGCACCGGTGTTTCGAAATTCGGCGGCCGGAACGATTTCTTGATCAGCGGCAGCTTGCCCGGCAGCGCTTCGAGCAGCGCCGCATCGAGCGCGCCGCCCGGCAGGCTCGGCGCTCCGGGAAGATCGGCGGCAGCAGCCAAAGGGTTCCAGCGCACGCCCTGCGTCAGCAGCAATCCGCCCGCGGATGCCTTAAGGAAGTCACGCCTGTCTCTCATCACTCCTCCGCCTCCGGGCCACCCGCGCCGCGGTCAGAACAGCACGCCCGCCTGGCCCCGCGGATCGTTGGCAATCCTGATCCGCCCTGTTTTCTTGTCGAAATAAACCACTTGCATGTTACCCCAGCGGCGGCGGCCGACGTCCACCGCATGGCCCTTCGCTTGCAGCGCGGCGATCCAGTCGGCCGGAAAGCCGTCCGGCTCGATCTGGATGCGATCGGGAAGGTACTGGTGATGATAGCGCGGCGCACCCACCAACCGCGCGAGGTCGGGTTCCGCTTGATCGACATAATCAAGAATGCCTAGCAGCACCATCGAGATGATGCGAGAGCCGCCGGGCGAGCCCAGCACCAGCACGCCACGCCGGTCCTCGACAAAGGTCGGCGACATGGAAGACAGCGGGCGCTTGCCGGGGGCCACGGCATTGGCCTCGTTTCCCTGCAGGCCGTAGAGATTGGCGTCGCCTGGTGCCAGGGAGAAATCGTCCATGTGATTGTTGAGCAGCACGCCGCTGTCGCCGGCGACGAATCCGGAACCGAACGGGCCGTTCACCGAAAGTGTCGCAGCCACCCGGTTGCCCTGCGCATCGATGACGGAGAAATGCGTGGTGTCTTCCCCTTCCGAGCCCGCGGCCGCCTTGTTGAGTTCATGGCTCGGCGTGGCCGTGTCCGCGTTGATTGACGACCCGCGCCTGAGAGCGTATTCCCGGGTTGCCAGCTTCGCCGGCACTTTGATGAAATCCGGATCACCCATGTAGCGCGCCCGGTCATGGTAGCCGCGGCGCAGGGCCTCGACGACGTAGTGAACCCGGTCAGCCTGCTCTAGGGACGGCAGGTCGAGCGGCTCCAGCATGAACAGGCTCTGAGCCAGCACCAGGCCGCCGGAAGACGGCAGCGGTGCAGTGGTTATCCTTGCGCCCCGATAGCTGAAGCGCATCGGCTCGCGCTCGATGACCTTGTAATTTTCCAGGTCCGACAATTCCCAGATTCCGCCTCCGGCGCGCACCGCCTCCACCATGTCCCGTGCAGATTCGCCGCCGTAAAAGGCCTTACGCCCCTGCTCCGAGATGTGCCGCAGCGTAAGCGCGAGTTGCGGTTGCCTGACCAGGAAGCCCGCAGCAACCGCCTTGCCGCGATCGAGAAAAATCCGTGCGGCATTGCCGTCGGTCCTGAGCGCAGCCTCCCGTGATGCGGTAGCCGCCGCATAACGCGCGTCCGCTGCAAAGCCTTCCGCCGCCAGCCGGATGGCGGGCGCGAGCGAGCGCGACAAGGGCAACCGCCCGTAGCGCGTTGCAACCCAGTCGAGGGCCGCCGGCGTCCCCGGAATGCCCGCGGCCGCCGGCCCCTCCAGCGACAGCTTGTCGCGCGGCTTGCCGTCCTTGCCCAGATAAAACGCCGCCGTCGCCTTGCCTGGCGCGGTTTCCCGCGCATCGACGAAGACCTCTAAACCGTCTGCTTCCCGATGCAACAGCATGAACCCGCCGCCGCCCAGTCCCGAAGCAAACGGTTCCACGACCGCCAGGGCCGCCGCCACCGCAACCGCCGCGTCGAAGGCATTGCCGCCGGAATGCAGGATCTCGCAGCCCGCGCGGCTGGCCAGCGGATGCGCGGAGGCAATGCCGCAATCCTGCGCCGCGGCGATACGCGCGCCCATCAGGAGCCCTGCGAAGATCAGCAGCAGCAGGCGGGCGGTCCGGTTGGCGAATACCTTTGTCATCGGAGCATCGATATTGATCAAAGCTGCCTTTCAATCGGAATCAATCCCAGAATTCTCACCGCCAGCCGGCGCCAGACGCTGGCCTGCGGATCGTGGCTGTAAGTCATTTTCACTCCTTCGTCTTCAGACAACCAGCGCAAACTTCCGCGTTCACCGGACAGTTCGACGCGGTAGCTGTAGTCCGGGCACACCAGTTCGTCGAACGCCTCGCCGATATCACGGGCCAGTGTTTCGCTTTCTATCATGAGGCCCAACTCGGTGTTCAGGTACATCGAGCGCGGATCGAGGTTCATGGAGCCGATCACCACCCGCCGGCGGTCGAACACGTAAGTCTTGGCATGCAGGCTGGCCTGCGCCGAACCAAACATGATTTTCCGCTTGCGCCGGTGTCCGGCGGGCACGATCGGTTTGAGTTCATACAATTCAACGCCCATGGCCAGAAGTTCCACGCGATAACGGCTGTAGCCGGCATGCACCGCCGCAACGTCGGAAGACGCCAGGGAGTTCGTCAGCACGCGCACCCTTACATTGCCGGCGCGGATCTGCCTCAGCGCGGCAACGCCTTCTTCGCCGGGAACGAAGTAGGGAGAAACGAGGATGATCTCTTCAATGGCCTGCCCGGCCAACTCGCGCAACATGTCGTAAGGCAGGGTTGGCGCCGATTCCGGCGCCTGGACTATCTTTCCCGGCAGATCGGCGAGCAGTATTGCTTTTGCCCATTCGAGGACCAGGTGGCGCTCGATGAGTTGCGCGGCCAGGTCCGTTTTCATCACCCTGGACGCGTAATCCGATTTACGCATGCGGATGAAATGGCGGCCAAGCCGTATGCGAACACGCTCCATCCAGAGCGAAGCTGAAACGCGCGCACCAATGGCCGACAAGGGATAGGCGTAAGCGCTGTTCCAGTACTGGTCGAAGCTCTGCGAGATCTTTCGGGCGACCGGGCCAACGGCCAACACGTCGAGGTCGCCGAAGCCGAAGTCGCGGCTGGCGTCGAAGTACTCGTCGCCAATGTTGCGCCCGCCCACGATTGCGCAAAGATTGTCGGCGATGAAACTCTTGTTGTGCATGCGCCGGTTGAGGCGTACTGGATCGGATATGAAACTGGCGAGCCGCGCCCAGTTGGAGTCGCCGCGCGTTGCAAAAGGATTGAAGATTCGCACTTCGACGCACGGATGGACATCAAGCGCCGTCACGTCGTCGTCCTTGCGCAGGATGTTCAGATCGTCGACCAGCAGGCGCACGCGCACGCCGCGGTCGGCCGCTTTGAGCAGGGCCTGGGTCAGCAACGCGCCGGTATCGTCGTCGCGATAGATGTAGTACTGCAGGTCCAGCGTCCGCTGCGCGGTATCCGCAAGCGCGGTGCGCATGAGGAAGGCCTCCATGCCGATGGGGAGCAGGCGGAACCCCGATTCGTCGGGGTGCGCCGCCAGATCGCCGGCAAGCATCCGTTCGAGCATGGTGTCGCCCGCCGGCGCCATGGCGAAGGATTCAATACGGGTAAAAGCCGTTGCCGGCGGCAGCCGGTGCCGCTTCAAAATCGGCACGCCGGGACGCGGCCGCGCCTCGGCGCGCGGCGGATCCTGGGCGCTGAAATCCGGTACCTTCGCGTATTCAAGGCTTCCTCACGCGGAACCACGCCGCGTACAAAGCCGGCACGAAAAACAGCGTGAGAACTGTGGCGGAAACCAACCCTCCCATGATCGCTACAGCCATCGGCCCCCAGAAGTTCGAGCGCGAAAGCGGGATCATCGCCAGTGCCGCGGCCAGCGCGGTGAGGACGATGGGACGGAAACGGCGCACGGTCGCCTCGACAATGGCATCCCATTGCGAATGCCCGCTGTTGATGTCCTGCTCGATCTGGTCCACCAGGATCACCGAATTGCGCATGATCATCCCGAACAGGGCGATAACGCCAAGATTGGCGACGAAGCCGAACGGCACGTTCCAGGTAAGCAGGATGAATACCACGCCGATCAACCCCAGGGGCGAGGTCAGCAGCACAATCAGGGTCTTCTGAAAACTCTGCAGCTGGATCATCAACAGCGTAAGCACGACCACGAGCATCATCGGCATCACTTCGATAATCGACTGTTCACCCTTCGCACTCTCCTCGATCGCCCCCCCCATGTCGATGCGATAGTGTTGCGGCAGTTTGGCGCGCAGCGCGTCGAGCCTGGGATCGAGTTGCTTGGACACCACCGGCGCCTGAACGTCGCCGCGGATGTCCCCGCGCACTGTGACGGTGTGCTGGCGGTTGCGGCGCCAAATGACGCCTTCCTCGAAACCGTATTCGATGCTGGCGATCTGGGCGAGCGGGATCCATTTGCCGGACTGCGTGGCCACGTTGATCTCGCCGATCTTGCCGGGATCGATGCGCTCGGCGGTTTCCGCCCGCGCCAGCACCTCGATCAGTTCATCTTTCTCGCGATACTGGGTGATGCTGTAGCCGGTCAGGATCGAGTTCATAACCAGCGACAGGCCTTGCGAACTCACGCCGATCACGCGCGCCTTGTTCTGGTCGATCTGGAGACGGATGTTCTTGGCCTGCTCGTTCCAGTCCAGATGCACGTTCTGGGTGTTTGGGTTGGACCGCATGATTTCCGCGACTTCCAGCGCGAGCCTGCGCACCGTCGGTATGTCCGCCCCCACCACGCGAAACTGAACCGGATAGCCGACGGGCGGACCGTTTTCGAGGCGATTCACCCGGCCACGCAGCAGCGAGAACTCGGTTTCCAGAATGCGGCTGAACTTTTCGTACAGCAGCTCGCGCGCAACGTTGTCCCTGGATACCACCACGAACTGCGCAAAATTCGCATTGACCAGCTGCTGGTCCAGCGGCAGGTAGAAGCGCGGGCTGCCGTTACCGACATAGGCCACGTAATTGACGATGTCGGGATCACCCTTGAGCTTTTCCTCGAAACGCCTGACCTGGGCTTCGGTTGCCTGGAACGACGCACCTTGCGGCAGCCAGAGGTCGACGATCAGTTCCGGCCTGTTGGAAGAGGGGAAAAACTGCTGCTGGACGAAACGGAAACCGAACATCGACACGGCAAACACCGCCACCGTGATCAGGATGACCGTCTTGCGCCAGGTCACGCACCAGGTCACCAGCCGCCGGAAGCGGCGGTAGAACGGCTTCTGATAGACGTCATGGCCATGATCGGAATGCGGCTTGTAATCAGGCAGCAGCTTGTAACCGAGGTAAGGCGTGAACAGCACCGCCACCACCCAGGAAACCAGCAATGCTATGGTCACAACGGCGAAGATTGAAAACGTGTACTCGCCGGCCGAAGACTTAGCAAAACCCACAGGCATAAATCCGGCTGCAGTGATTAGCGTGCCGGTAAGCATGGGAAACGCCGTCGACGTATAGGCGAAGCTTGCCGCCTTCACCCGGTCCAGACCTTGCTCCATCTTGGTCGACATCATTTCCACCGAGATGATGGCGTCGTCCACCAGAAGCCCCAGTGCAATGATCAGAGCGCCCAGCGATATGCGCTGCAGATCGATGCCATAGAGCCTCATCATCAGGAATGTGACGCCAAGGACCAGCGGAATCGAAAGTGCGACCACCAGCCCGGTGCGGAACCCGAGGCTGAAGAAACTGACGGCCAGGACAATCACCACCGCCTCGAGCAGCGTTTTCATGAATTCGTCTACCGAGCGCGACACCACCTGCGGCTGGTTGGAGTACTGGTGCACTTCAATACCCACCGGCAGTTCGCGCTTGATGCGATCGAATGCCGCATCAAGGTCCTTGCCCAGCAGGATGATGTCGCCACCCTTGGTCATCGACACCGCGAGCGTAACGGCCTCCTGCCCCATGTAGCGGACCTTTTGCGTCGGCGGATCGACATAGCCGCGGTATACACGGGCAATATCCCCGAGCCTGAACAGCCGTCCGTTTGCCTGTATGCCGATCTCACGGATGCTATCCACCGAATTGAAACTGCCCGAAATGCGCAGATTCATGCGGTCGGAGCTGGTATCGATGGAGCCCGCCGGCGTCATCGCGTTCTGCTCCCTCAAGACGTTGAAAATCGACAGCGGGTCGATGCCCAGGTTGGCGAGCTTGCGATGCGAAATTTCGACGTAGATCTTTTCTTCCTGGTCGCCGATCAGTTCGGCCTTGGCGACATTGGGGACGCGCAGGATTTCTCTGCGCACTTCTTCGGCGTAGTCTTTTAATTCGGCGTAGGAGTAACCGTCGCCGGTGAATGCGTAGAGGTTGCCAAAGACATCGCCAAATTCGTCGTTGAAGAACGGCCCGAACACCCCCGCGGGCAGCGTCTGCCGAATGTCGCCGATTTTCTTCCTGACCTGGTACCAGACGCTTGCCACCTCGCGCGGAGGGGTGGAATCCTTCAGGGCGACGAATATGGTGGCCTCGCCGGTCTTGGTGTAGGACCGGATATTGTCGAGGTAAGGTGTTTCCTGCAGCTTCTTCTCGAGCCGTTCCGTGACCTGCTCCTCCATTTCCGAGGGTGAGGCGCCGGGCCAGATCACCCGCACCACCATGACCTTGAAGGTGAACTCGGGATCCTCGGCCTGTCCCAGCTTGAAATAAGAGAACAGCCCGGCAGCCGCGAGCGCGAGCATGAAAAAGAGCACCAGCGACTGGTGCTCCAGGGCCCACTCGGAGACGTTGGGTCCCTTCACTGGGCCGCCTCCCCGGCGGGCTCCTTGCCTACGGATGGGTCTTGCGCGATTCGCACTTTCTCGCCAGCGAACAGCTTGTGCACGCCCGCCCTCACCACCACATCGCCCTGCTTCAGGCCTGCGGTAATGGCAACCTTGTCCTCAAGGTATTCGCCGACCTCCACGGGGACCAGTTTCACTGTACTGCCGGCAGGATCCACCAGCCATACCGCCGCCTTGCCGTTGTCCTGGAACAGCGCGGTAGCCGGCAACATCGCGGACACGCCCCGCTGCGCGCCCTTGAGGTAAACGTTTGCAGTCATGCCCAGCTTCATCGTGGTATCAGGATTCAGCACGGAAATTTTTGCGGCATAGGTTCGGGTCACCGGATCCGCCGCCGGGCTGACCTCACGCACCTTGCCCCGGTACTTCATGGCGGGATTTGCCCACAGGGTCACGGCAATTTCTTTCGATCCGCCAAGCTCGGCGAGCCGGTTCTCAGGAATGCTGATCACCACTTCCTTGTCGTCGGTGCGCGCGAGTTTCATGACCGCCTGACCGGGGGCCACGACCTGTCCGACTTCGGCCTGTATCCCCGTGATCACGCCCGCGTGATCGGCGGCCAGCGCCGTGTATCCAGTCTGGTTCTGCGTCACGGAGAGCTGCGCCTTGGCTGATGCCAGCCTGGCCTGGGCGACATTGAATTCGCTCATGCGCCGGTCGTAATCTGCCTTGCTGATGAATTCCTTGTTGTACAAGTCCGAATAACGTTCCAGTTCCGCCTTGATCTGGTCGTGCTCGGATTGGGTTGCAGCGAGCTGGGACTGCGCGCTCTGGGCATTGAGCTTCTGGTCCTCGGGGTCGAGCCTGGCGAGGACGTCGCCGGTGCGTACGACAGTTCCCACTTCCACATTGCGCGCAACGATCTTTCCCCCCACGCGAAAACTGAGATCGGTTTCGTAACGAGCGCGCACGTCGCCCGAGTAGGCGACTTCGCTGCTGCCCGAACCAGGCTGGACGCGCACCACATTGACCACCCGCGCTTCGGGCGCCTTGGCTGCTTCCTTGCCACAGGCTGAGAGGCCGGCGATCATTACCAGGGTGACTGCAATGCGAACCACGTACCTGCCTGGCCTCCCGTGTTCAGCGCTTCGACTCATGATTGGATCCGGGGATATCGCCATGATGCACCGGCGAACGAAACAGGGTTAGAGGATAACGGTTACCGGCAGTCCGGGTTTGAGCACGGATGCCTGAGCGGCTTTGGGGCGCGCTTCGACCACATAGCGCAGGGACTCGGGATCCTTCTCCCCGTGGGCCAGGGCGAAAGGCGAAACATAGATGATGGTGGCTTCCACCGTCTCCTCGCAGCCCCCGCAGACCAGGGTCACGCTGCGGCCGTGCTGCAGATGCGCGGCCACGGCGAGGGGCACTTCGAAACGGACCTTGATCTTGTCCACCGGCAGGATGGCAACAACCGGCGCACCCGCCGGCACCCAGTCGCCCTTGGCGTAGAGGGTTTCCACCACGATGCCGTCCGATGGCGCATTCGCTGATTTTTGCGAAAGCTTCCATTGCGCCTCGGCAACTTCGGTCGTCAGGCTGTCCACGGCTTTCGGATCGCCGACGGCTCCCTTGCGCTGCTTCTGCAGGCGCGCCAGCCGCTGCGCGGCATCCTTGTGCGCGGCGACATCTTCCAGCTCCACGACCGAGAATACCGGCGTTCCCTCCGACACCCGGGTGCCAGGTTTGACCGAGAGCGTGGCAAGATTGCCGGAGTGCGGCGCTGTGAGGCGCACATACTCGACCTCGGTAATACCCTGAAAACTGCGGACGTCTTCGCGCTTGCAGCCGGCCAGCGCCGCAACGACCGCCAGCGCAACCAGGCTGCTGCGCGCGATCACGACGAAGAATTCGCGATTCATTACTTCCCGTTATCCCTGAGCAGGGTGTTGACGTCGGCCAGGTCGGCTTCGGAGAGCTTGCCCACCGCGGCCTTCAATTTCAACTGGTTCAGGATCGTGCTGTAGATCGACTGG
>JBKJUC010000271.1:0-13225 GCA_046590325.1 Burkholderiales bacterium
GCGACCAGCGTTTCCACGGCTTCGGCTGTGTGCGCGACATTGGCTGGGATGAAAATCATCTGGTCCGGGCCGACATCCACGGTCTTGCCGTCCAGCTTGAAACGCCAGAGGCCGCTGGTCACGAGTGTCATCTGCTGGTTGTCGTGCAAATGCAGCGGCACGACGTAGCCTTTTTCCACCAGCGTCATGCCGATCATGATGTCGCCGTCCCAGGCGAGCTTGCGGACGAACTTGTCGTTGAGGCGTTCCTCGGGAATCTCGTCCCATTTGATGTGTTTCATGGCCGTTCTCTGGTGGCTGGTCTGAGCGTGGCAGCATAGCATTTTCCCTTACCTCTGACCCCTCACCGCAAAGGCGCAAAGGACGCAAAGAAGAGCGCGCAAAGGAAGGCAAAGACAAGAATTTTGGAGGTTAACGCCACCGCCATCCAACAATGAGCAGGGCAGAGTTCGGCCGCTTTCATCTCATATTGAATATCCTGCACTCCTTTGCGTCCTTTGCGCCTTTGCGGTGAAAGGGTTTCACGGCGACTCAGGCCTGAATAGAAAACGGGGAGCTTGCGCTCCCCGTTTCACTTTCCTGCTCCGTCAACTGTTACGCGGATTTCTTGCCGACGAACCCGTAGGCGACGTTGTTGCGCTCCACGCCTTCGGCTTCGTAGTGCTCTTTCATCAACGCCAGCTTGTCGTGGCTGAGATCCTCGTACTCGGCCTGGATCTTGTACTTGTACACCCTCGCCGAGTTCTCGCCAAAGATCATGTTCTTGACCTTGCCGTCGGCGGCGCCCAGCTTCGTCTTCCAGCCCATTTTCTTCATGATGTCTTCGGGGACTTCCAGGCGGCGGAAGGCTTCGATCTGCCACTGCGGGCTGCCGTACCACACCGAGTCCGTGCCCCAGACGACGTGGTCCGCGCCCATGTGGTTCACCATCTGGCCGATCATCGCCGCCGCGAGGCGCGGGCTGGCCACGGCTACGGTAGCGAACGTCGTGCCGAGTTCGGCGTAGACGTTCTTGCAGCCGTGCTTGCTGGCAAGCTCGCATACATCTGTCGTCCAGTCGATGCGCCCCGTCCTTTCGAACTTGTCGAGTGAATGCTGCGGATCCTCGAGGAAGTTACGCATGGCGCCGTGGTAGATGATGAAGTTGATTCCCGGCCAGTCCTTCGCCGCTTTCAGCACATCATCAGGCGTGGCATGTTTCCACACGTTGGGCCAGGAGGTTTCGTAGTCGAGCGGCAGCAGGCCCTTGTGGATACAGACGGTGCGGATGCCCGACTTCATCGCCTTTTCGTACCAGGGGTAGACCAGTTTCTCGTCGTCCAGGCGCCAGGCCGTGCCCTTGGTGGACGGGGACAGCGGGTCGCCGATGGTGTAGCACTTCCAGGCGTCCGGCTTCAGCTCGGCGATGCCGCGGTCCACTTCATCCATCCAGCCGTCCTGACCCGGTGTGATCACCGTGTGGCCGAACATGCGGCGCGAACCCGCAACTTTGTTGATGGCGGCGCGCGCCTGCATGATCTGGTCGTTGGAGAGCAGCCACCACTCCGGATCGTCGAAGGGTGCGCCCGACAGCAGCGCGACCTTGGTGTCGCTGTCGAGATAGATTTCCTTCAGGTAGTTCTGGAACTTGTAGCGCTGCAGGACCAGCGGAATGTCCTTCAGCATGTCCGGATTCCAGTGCTCCGCCGCGTACTTGCCGAGGCCGAGCAGGCCTTCCTTTTCGAAATCGTCGCGCACGAAGTGCGTCTGGTCGTCAAAAATAAACTGCTTCTTGAGGGCCTTGGCGCGGGCGTCGGAGATTTCGGGATCCGCGGCTTCAGCCTCGGAGACGTTCCACACCGGTCCAAAAACCTCGTTCATGGCGAGGAAGGCGACGGCCATGCCGGAAGTCGTCTTCAGGAAGGTGCGCCGGTCCATGTTCAGCCGGTGCGCATACTGGTCGGCCATTTCCTTGATGCGGCCTTCGACCTGTTTCTGCTGCGCGGTCTGCGGCATCGGATTGTATTCGCCGTTTGACACTATTTGAGTCGGCACTGGCGAGACGAACGCCGACGTCTCGGCGGGCGCAGTGCGTTTACGTTCTTCTTCGGTTAACCACATGAGGACTCCCCCTACTATTGGTTGGTTGTCTGAACGTTCGGCCTGGCCGCGGACGGAGTCTTTCCACTTATTTACACCGGTCTGCCGCCTCTTTCCTTTTTAGTCCCAAAATAGACAGAGTCAAGCTGAGTCGTCGTTGCGCCACGGCACAGCCGTGGCAGTAACGGTTGTTACAATGCGATCCTTTTGTCATGTCCCAATGAATTCCCTCCCCGATCCCAGGATTTACGCAGCGGCAGGCGACAATCCGCTGGTTACGCTGGCCGAACATGCCGGAACTGCAGGTTCCGCGCTGCAGCACGACGATGCGGAAAAATTATTGTTCGCTGCTGTCGAAGCCGCCCTGGTAGCGGGCGATGACGGGGCAGTCCGGCGCGCGCTGCACGAGGCAACTTCAGCCTCGGTCTACGCGGTTCTCCAACGCGCCCTCGAGCTTGCCCTCGAGCCTCCAGCGGAGGCGTCCCTGGCCGTGCGCTTGTTTGCAGTGCCCCTGGTGATGGTCGCCGGCGGCCGGGAAGGGGGAAAAATTCCGGGTGTTGTTCCGGATACGCAGGAACTGCGCAAGCTGTTCGAGACCCATGGCGCACTCGGCCCGGCGAAAAACTTTGGCCTGGGCAACGGGCTGGTCACGGAGGATTTTCTTTCGGCATTCAGCCCCGGCCTGCTTTACCGTATGAGCCGGGGCGGTGAACAGCCGGACTTCCGTCAGCTCGATCTGCTGCCGGCGGACATCAAGTTGAGTTCCGCCGAAGAACAGGCGCATCTGCGGTTTCTGGCAGGCGCCGTAGTGACGTCGCGACACGCGCCCGGGTTCACCGAAACCGCCGGCAACATCGGCGCATGGGGTATGCCGATCACGCGTGCATTGGCGGAACAGCTCGGGCAGGCGGGCCTGTCGCTGCTGCCGATTCCGCGCCCGCCCATGACCTTCCAGCGTGCGCTGCAGGCCGGGCGCTTTGCCTGGCGCGAGGTGGGCTTCCAGCTGTTTCTGAGCAGCGCTTTGCGCAAGTTCCGTTCGCGTACCGGCGAACCGGACGTGTCCGTCGCCGCATACGCCGATGGCAGTGTGCGCGTACGCCTCGATTCGCGCCTGGACGACAGCTTCAAAGCGGACTACATCTGGCCGCTGGACCCCGATGACGACCTCGCCGCCGTGAGCGAGAGCATCCTGGGATTGCTGGCGGAGTGCAGGCTGGATTTTGTCGACGTCGCGGACACCATCCAGCCGGTTTCAGCTTCGCACTAGGACAAACCCTTAACCGCAAAGGCGCAAAGACGCGAAGAAAGGCGCGCAAAGGAAGGCAATCCGGAAAAAGTACTTCCACAGTTGGCAGTGCAGCCAATTGTCAGCGATGACATGCCATGCGTGGTACTGCGTTCTTTCACGCTTACTCGTTTTCCTTTGCGCTTCCTTTGCGTCTTTGCGACTTTGCGGTTAGGGGTTAGCGCGTCTCATCAAGAAAAATCTGCACTTCGCGGAACAGCTGCATACGGTTCTTTTCCATGATCACCGTATGGGTGCCTTCGCCGATCTCGACGTAGCGCTTCACTGGGGCGTTCTTGAGCAGCGGGAACAGCGCCTGCGCCATGTAGGCGGGGGTGTCCTGGTCCCATTCCGCCTTGATCAGCAGGGTCGGCACGCGGATGTTCGCCGCATCGTAGTAAGTCTTGCCCGAGGCCCAGTAGTCGCGCACGTCCTGGATGACGCCATTGGGTGCGCGCAGAAGACCCGCGTCTTTCGAATTCGGATCGGTGGCCCAGGTGGCATCGGCCCACGCCTCGAACCAGCCGGCGGGAATCAGGCTGGCCAGTTTGTCCTCCGGCACGCCGGTGAGCCAGCGTTTCTTCGCACCCTCTTTCGCCACCGTGCGATAGGCGCCAAGCGGACCGTCGCCGCCGATCAAAAGGGGCGTATTGCGCAGCCACAGCGGCGCATACAGCACCAGCTTGTTGACCTTGTCATTGTTGGACGAGGTATACGTGCCCATGATTGAGGTTCCCCACGACCAGCCGAGCAGGCTCAACTTCGATACGCCGCGGCGCTTCAGGATGTAGTCGACTGCGGTGCCTACATCGCGCACGGCGACATCGGTAGTCACCAGCGGCGCGCTGTCCTTCGCCGCCTTGTCCATCTCGGGCGGGCGCGTCGAACGGCCGTAGCCCCGCAGGTCGACCAGCCACACATCCCAGCCCTGGGCGGCGAGATAGTCCATCCACGACATGCCATCGAGCCTGAGATCGAAAGCGGTTTCCGACGGATAGGTCGCGCCGTGGACATAGAGAAGCACGCGGTCGGCGGACGCAGTCCCGTCCTTCAGGTGCTTGTTGCGCAGGAACAGCTCGATCCCGGGCGTGTCGGATGGAATGCGCAGGTCTTCCGCTGCCAGATTCGAAATCTTTCCCCTGATGGCGTCGTCGTCCGCGAAGGCGCCTGTGCTGCAGAAGGCGAGCAGCGCGAGGGCTGCGGTGGGCAAAAAATTGCGGATGGCTGATTTCACTGGGTTCCTCCGGTTTTCTTGTGGCGTCACTGTAGCGAAAGCACCGCTTCGCGTCATCCTCGAACGACATTCCGCAAAATCTTGAGCCACAGAGGACACAGAGAACACAGAGGAAAAGCAAGCAAAAGGAACATGCGGAATTGGGCTTGTTCAGCGCTCGATGATCCCGTCGAGGTGAAGGTTGGCCTCACCTCACAGGTTCGTGAACTGACAACTCCAACCTGTACATTGGTCGTCCATGCTCTTGTTCTTCCTCTGTGTTCTCTGTGTCCCCTGTGGCTCATGGGTTTGTCATTGATTTGCGCAATGTTCCTGATATGCGTGGCATTTCGGGTATTGTCGGGGCATGACGCAAACGACAACGCCGTACGCCGGCCTGACGCCGGACGTGATGCTCAATGCAGTCGATTCGGTCGGTTTCCGCACCGACGGCCGACTGCTGGCATTGAACAGTTATGAAAACCGCGTCTACCAGATCGGCATCGAAGACGAAAAGCCCGTGGTGGTGAAGTTTTACCGGCCGGGGCGCTGGACCAATGAGCAGATTCTCGAAGAGCACGCCTTCACGCTCGAGCTCGCCGCCAGAGAGATTCCCGCCGTGCCGCCGCTGGTGATGGCGGGCCGCACCCTGCATGAGTTCGAGGGATTCGGGTTCGCGGTCTATCCCCGCCGAGGCGGGCGTGCGCCGGAGCTGGACGATCCGGAGACGCTGGAGTGGCTGGGACGTTTCATCGGTCGCATTCATGCGGTTGGCGCGCTGACTCCGTTTGTGCACAGGCCCGCCCTCGATATCGAGACCTTGGGGGAAGAGCCGGCTGAATACCTGCTGACACAGAATCTGATCCCCGATGATCTGCATGAGGCCTACGAAAGCGTGCTGGACCAGGTCCTCGATGGTGTGCACGAGACCTTCGACCGCTGCGAACCCGCGCGTGCGATTCGCCTGCACGGTGATTGCCATCCCGGAAATGTCCTGTGGACGGACGATGGGCCGCATTTCGTGGATTTCGACGACGCGCGCAGCGGACCCGCCGTTCAGGACCTGTGGATGCTGCTGTCAGGGGATCGGGCCGCCATGACCCGGCAGATGTCCGATGTCGTTGCCGGCTACGAGGATTTCCAGGAATTCGATCGTGGCGAACTCGGCCTGATCGAGGCCCTGCGCAGCCTGCGCCTGGTGCATTACTCGGCATGGCTTGCGAAGCGCTGGGAAGACCCCGCGTTTCCTGCCGCCTTCCCCTGGTTCCACACTACGAAATACTGGCAAGACCAGATCCTGCAGCTTAGGGAGCAGGTGGCGGCCATGCAGGAACCGCCATTGGGGCCGATATAAGCACTGAATGGTGAACAGAGAACCAAAAAACCGCCTGACTCACCCGAAAAGCGATATGAGAAGGGTTATGCCGTTTGCCGATTACCGTTTACCGATCACGACTCCTTGACGGCCCATGACGGAGTCTTTACAGTCGCCGCGTCGCAGCAAAAAAAGTCATTTCACATGTGGAAATGGCGGCGGCACACCGGCCAACGAGGTGACATGATCTATCAGCTGCACGAGTTCCAGAAGACGGTGATGGCCCCCGCGGTCGCCATGGCCGATATGGCGAAGCATATTTTCACCAATCCCTTCAGTCCGTTCGCCTACACCCCGATGTCGCGCACCATTGCTGCAAACAGCGAGCTGTTTGTACGCCTGATGCGCCGTTACCCGAAGCCGGAGTGGGGCATCGATTCCGCGGTCGTGAACGGCGAGCGAGTCGCCGTTACACAGGAAGTGGTGGTCGACAAGGCCTTCTGTCAGTTGCTGCATTTCCGCAAGGATGTGCCTGTCGAGCAGCCGAAGCTGCTGATCGTCGCGCCGCTGTCGGGCCACTATGCGACGCTGCTGCGCGACACCGTGCGCACCGCCCTGTCGGACCACGATGTCTGGGTCACCGACTGGGTCGATGCCAAACAGGTGCCGCTGTCAAAGGGGCCGTTCCACCTTGACGACTACATCGACTACATTCGCGACTTCATCCGCCTGCTGTCACCGGAACTGAACGTGATGTCGGTCTGCCAGCCGACCGTGCCGGTACTCGCGGCGGTCTCCCTGATGGCGGCCGATGACGAGCCCGCGGTGCCGAAGGCAATGATCATGATGGGGGGGCCGATCGACACCCGGCGCAATCCGACCGTGGTGAACGACTTTGCGTCGGGACGGCCGCATTCCTGGTTTTCCGACCGGGTCATCATGCGCGTGCCGGCGAACCATCCCGGCTTCATGCGCAAGGTCTATCCCGGTTTCCTGCAGCACGCCAGCTTCCTGGCCATGAATCCCGACCGCCATGCCGAAGCGCACCGGGAGTTCTACAACCACCTGATCCGCGGCGACGGTGAAAGCGCCGAGGGCCACCGCAAGTTCTACGACGAATACAACGCCGTGCTCGACATGCCGGCGGAATACTACCTCGATACCATCAAGGTGGTGTTTCAGGAGTTCCTGTTGCCCAAGGGAAAATGGGTGGTGCGGGGTAAGCCCGTGCGACCGGAAGCGATCCGCAAGACGGCGTTGTTTACCATCGAAGGCGAACTGGACGACATCTCCGGCAATGGCCAGACCGAAGCTGCGCAAACGCTTTGCCGCAGCATTCCCTCGGACAAGCGCCGCCATCTGCTGGCGAAGGATGTCGGCCACTACGGCATTTTCAGCGGGCGCAAGTTCCGCGAAATGATCTATCCGCAAATCCGCAGCTTCATCCACCTCGTCTCGCAGCGCGAGGCCGACCTCAAGCTGGTGCGCGTCAAGTAGCAGCCCGTCCCTCGAAGAGCTGTTGCCGGACGCGGCGACTTTTCCTTGATTCGCGGCAGCGCTTTTGCAATAGAATCCGTTCAGTTCTGAACGACGCTGATCCCATCAGCGCGTCCCTGCGCCATGCTGCGGCGCGCAACCGGAACGGATCACCCGATGAAGAGAATCTGGCTTGCCACGCTGGTCCTTTGCCTTGCCGCGGCTTTACCGCCGGCAGCGCAGGCGCAGAATTATCCCTCCCGTCCGCTTACGCTGGTCGTGCCCTGGGGCGCGGGCGGTGGCACCGATGCGGTGGCGCGCATGCTGGCCGCCCTGCTGGAAAAAGAACTGGGCCAGCCAGTCAATGTGGTGAACCGCACCGGCGGCAGTGGCGTGGTGGGCCATCAGGCATTTGCGACCGCAACGCCGGATGGCTACACGATCGGCCTGATCACCGCGGAAATCTCGATGATGCATTACCAGGGGTTGACCAGGCTCGACGGCACCAGCTTCACGCCGCTGGGCCTGATCAACATCGACTCCGCCGCCATCCAGGTCAAAGCCGACTCGCCTTACAAAAACATGGCGGACCTCGTGGATGCCATCCGCAGGAATCCCGGAAAGCTGCGCGCGTCCGGCACGGCGCGGGGTGGTTCCTGGCACCTCTCGCTGTACGGCATGCTGGCCGACCTGAAAATCGATCCGACCACCGTGCCCTGGGTGCCGAGCGCGAGCAATGCCGCGGGCCTGCAGGAACTCGCCGCGGGCGGTCTGCACATCGTCTGCGGTTCGCACCCGGAGGCGCGCGCGCTGATTGAAGCGGGAAAGGTCCGCAGCCTGGCGATCATGGATACCCGGCCCTCGGAGCTTTTCCCTGATGTGCCGACGCTACAGGCCGCCACGGGCAGCAAGTGGATAAGCAATGTCTGGCGTGGTGTAGGCGCGCCGAAGAACCTGCCCAAGCCCGTCGCGGACAAGCTCTCGGCCGCAGTCCGCAAAGCCTACGACAGCAAGGAGTACAAGGATTTCATGCACGCCCGCGGATTCGGTGTGAAGTACCTGCCGCCGCAGGAGTTCGCCGCGTTCATGGCGAAGACCGACGGCGAAACCGGCGCGCTGATGAAATCGGTGGGGCTGGCAAAGTAGGGCAGGGACGAGGGGTGAGGGGCGAATTAATCCCATCTTGATTACATACCCGAAAGGCGAATCCTTGTGGCGTCGTTTCCGGTCGTTGTTAGAGATTTGAATACCCCTATTGAAACGATGTTGGCACCGGAGGGCTTTTACTCGCCCCGCAGCCCCTGCGTGATGGACGACAGTCCGGAATACCCGCAAGGGTGAACCTCGTCCCCCAGTCGATGAAAATCCACGATTCCCTCAACGGCGCCCTGCTGCTGCTTTTCGCGCTGGCCGTGTACTGGCATACGCGGGATTTCCCCGTCATGCCGGGCGACCAGATTGGCCCAGCGTTGTTTCCGCGCATCATTGCCGTCGGACTCGGGATTTGCGGGATTGCCCTGATCATGGGCGGAATCCGGCGCAGGGCGACGGAATCGTGGGTGGAAGTCCCCGACTGGGTCCGTTCACCGCGCCTGGTCGGAGGCTTTGCCATCGTCGTCGCGGGACTCCTGATTTCGAATTTCTTCCTGGCGCAACTCGGCTTCCTGGTCTGCGCCCCGCTGATGCTGGCGGCGTTGATGTGGGTGCTGCGTGTTCGGCCCTGGACGATTCCGCTGATTGCTATCGGCGTTTCGTTGCTGATCCACACCATTTTCTACCAGGGCCTCGGCGTGCCCCTGCCGTGGGGCCTGCTCGAGTCCTGGGCCTGGTAGGGAATAAGCATGGAACATGTCGCCCAGGCTTTTTCCCTGATTCTCGATCCCTACGTCCTGGCGGTGATCGGCGCGTCGGCGCTCTATGGCCTGTTCGTCGGCGCCATTCCCGGTCTGACCGCAACCATGGCCACGGCCCTGCTGGTGCCGGTCACCTTCTTCATGCCGCCGGTGCCCGCGGTTGCGGCCATCGTCACTGCCACCGCGATGGCGATCTTTGCGGGAGACATCCCCGGGGCCCTGTTGCGCATTCCCGGCACGCCCGCTTCGGCCGCCTATTGCGACGAGGCTTACGCCATGACGCGCAAGGGACAGGCCGAAATGGTGCTTGGAGCCGGGCTGGTGTTCTCGGTGATCGGCGGCATTTTCGGCACCATCGTGCTGGTGACCGCCGCGCCTCTGCTGGCCGACGTTGCGCTCAACTTCAGTTCCTTCGAATACTTCTGGCTGGTCCTGCTGGGACTGACCTGCGCGATTTTCATCGCCTCGGACAATGTGCTGAAAGGGCTCGCATCCCTGCTCATCGGACTTCTGATCGCGACGGTGGGCATGGAGAATCCGGCGGCGTTCCCGCGATTCACGTTCGACTCTCCCGACCTGATGAGCGGCATCACGCTGATCCCGATGATGGTGGGCCTGTTCGCCGTGTCCGAGGTGCTCCGCTATGCGACCTCGGTGGAACGTCCCCTGCAACTTGCGCAGGAAAAGTTCGGCAGCATCTTCAGGGGCCAGTGGGCACTGGTGAAGAAGTACCCGCTGCAGGCACTGCGCGGTAGCAGCCTCGGCACTCTGATCGGCGCGCTGCCCGGCGCCGGTGCCGACATCGCCGCCTGGATGTCCTATGCGGTATCGAAGAAATTTTCCAAGGAGCCGCAGAAGTTCGGCACCGGTCATGTGGAAGGCGTGGTCGAAAGCGGCGCAGCCAACAACAGCGCGCTCTCGGGCGCCTGGATCCCGGCACTGGTGTTCGGCATACCCGGAGATTCGATCACGGCCATCGCGATCGGCGTCCTGTACATGAAGAACATGAATCCGGGTCCAACCATTTTCCTCAACAATCCGGAGAACATCTACGCGGTGTTCATCGTCTTCTTCCTTGCAAACCTGCTGATGCTCCCGCTCGGCGTGCTGGCGATCAGGAGCTACAAGCAGGTCCTCAAAGTGCCCCGCGCCGTGCTGATGCCGGTCATCCTTGTGTTCTGCATGGTTGGGGCGTTCGCCATCAACAACACCCAGTTCGACATCGGCGTCATGCTTGCTTTCGGCGTTCTGGCCTTCTTCCTCGAAGTAAACCGTTTTCCGATCGCGCCTGTGATTCTCGGCGCGGTGCTGGGCCGCATGCTGGAGGGAAATTTCACCACCTCGATGCTGAATTCGGAAGGCGAGTGGGCCGCGTTCTTCTCCCGCCCGATTGCGGGTACGCTGGGGGTGCTCACGATCCTGATCTGGGTGTCGCCTTTGCTGGTTGCGCTATGGCGAAACAGGCGCAGACCCTGATCCCAGCGGGCAAGCTGCCCCTCGCAAAGGCCGCTGATACAATGGGGCGACAGGTAAAGATCCGATGGTTCAGCCAAGGATCGAGATAATCGGCTGGCCGAACAAGCATCCATCGGCTTTAAAGCCGATGGATGTGCAACCAATACAGGAATACCAAAGGAGTGAACCATGACCAAGGCGATACGTTTTCATAAAACAGGCGGACCCGAAGTCCTGCAACTCGACGACATCGAGGTCGGCGCGCCGGGGGAAGGCCAGGCGAAGATCAGGCACACGGCGATCGGCCTGAATTTCATCGACACCTATCATCGTTCCGGTCTCTATCCTTTGCCGCTGCCCAGCGGACTTGGCCTGGAAGGCGCCGGCGTTGTGGAGGCGGTCGGCAAAGGGGTGACTCAGGTCAAGGCCGGCGACAGGGTTGCCTACGCTGGCGGCCCGCCCGGGGCCTATTCGGAAGTGCGGTTGATTCCCGCAGAAAAGCTGGTCAAGGTGCCGAAAGGCATTTCGGACCAGCAGGCGGCAGCCATGATGCTCAAGGGCCTCACCGTGCAATACCTGATCCGCCGCGTGTATCGCGTGCAAAAGGGCGAGACGGTGCTATTCCATGCCGCCGCCGGCGGCGTTGGCCTGATCGCGTGCCAGTGGTTGAAGGCATTGGGCGCCACCGTGATCGGCACTGTCGGGTCCGACGCCAAGGCGAACGTTGCCAGGGAACATGGCTGCGACCACACCATCGTTTACACGCGGGAGAATTTCGCCGAGCGCGTGAAGGAAATCACCGGTGGCCGCAAAGTTCCGGTGGTGTTCGACTCCGTCGGCAAGGACACTTTCACGGGCTCGCTCGACTGCCTGCAGCCGCGCGGCCTGCTGGCGGTATTCGGCAATGGTTCCGGGCCCGTGACCGGTGTCGACCTCAATACGCTGGCGAGGGGATCGTATTACGTTACCCGCCCGACACTGATGACCTACACCGCGCTGCGCGAGGACCTGGAGTGGATGTCGAAGGAACTGTTCGACGTGGTCAAGTCCGGCAAGGTGAAGATCGAGATCAACCAGGCCTACCCGCTGGCGGATGTCGCGCAGGCGCATCGCGATCTGGAAGCCCGCAAGACCACCGGCTCGACTGTACTTTTGCCTTGATGATTCAGACCAACGCCAACCGCAGAGTACGCAGAGGACGCGGAGGAAAACAAGAGTAATACACGCGGGAATGTTCGAACGCGGGTGGCGCCACGGATCTTTGCCGTCTCTGCGTGAACATTTCTCCGCGTACTCTGCGTACTCTGCGGTGAGAGTTTTCTTGAGGAGGAAAGATGATCGATGATTTGAAGAATAAGGTCGTCCTGATCACCGGCGCCAGCACGGGCATCGGCGCGGCGGCGGCCATTGCATTCGGAAAGAACGGCGCAAAGGTCGCGGTCCACTACAACCAGAGCAAAGCCGAGGCCGAGAAAGTCGCAGCGCAGGTCGAGAAAGCTGGCGGCAAGGCGCTCCTGATTGGCGGAGACGTCACCGATTCGGTAGTTTGCAGGCAGTTGGTCGAAAAGACTGTTGCCGGCCTCGGCCGCATCGACATCCTTATCAATAACGCCGGCGGTCTCGTCGAGCGCGCCCCGGTCGAAACCATTACCGACGAATTGTTCGACCAAGTCGTTTACCTGAATGTGCGCTCCGCCATGATGTGCACCGGCGCCGCCGCGCAACACATGCGCAAGCAGGGTACCGGCGGATCAATCATCAACGTGACGTCGGTCGCTGCGCGCCACGGCGGCGGTCCTGGAGCCTCGCTTTATGCCGGCTCCAAGGGTTTCGTGAGCACCATGACCCACGGCCTGGCCAAGGAACTGGTAAAGGACAGAATCCGGGTCAACGCCGTCGCGCCAGGCGTGATCACGACTCCGTTTCACGAACGCTACTCCACGCCGCAGATGCTCGAAGGCTTCAAGGCATCAATCCCGATGAATCGTCTGGGCACCGCCGACGAGTGCGCTGGCGCCTTCCTGTTCCTGGCATCGGAGCAGATGAGCGGCTACATGACCGGACAGATTCTGGAAGTCAACGGCGGGCAGTACATGCCCTGATGCAAGTTCAGAAATGCGATTGCCACAGAGGTCACAGAGAACACAGAGGAGAGCAAAACGGATCTGCATGACGGCAATGGGAGGTAGGTCGACTCAGGTCAGCGCTGATTCTCAGGTTCGTAAGTCATGTCGAGATTTCCTCTGTGTACTCTGTGACCTCTGTGGCAAATGAGTTTGGGTTCTAACCCAACGGGAGGAGAGATGTTCAACTTGTCTGGCAAAGTCGCCCTGGTCAGCGGCGCGTCGCGCGGCCTGGGCTGGGCGATGTCCCAATCGCTGGCTGCGGCCGGCGCGCACGTGATCCTGAATGCCCGGGATGAGTCCGCCCTGAAGGAGCGCGTCAAGGAGCTCTCCGCAAGAGGACTGAAGGGCGAGGCGGCTGCTTTCGACGTAACCGATCACGCTGCGGGCGGCGCCTGTATCCAGGGCGCCGTCAAAAAACATGGC
>JBKJUC010000096.1:0-10583 GCA_046590325.1 Burkholderiales bacterium
CCAGTCGAGCTCCACCCAGACGTGGGCACAGCGGTTGACATACGCGTGCGCCTTACCCCGATATCGGACCACGAACGCAGGTTTGTCGCCCGTTTCCGTCTGCACGCGGAAGCGAAAACCCTTGCCTCTTTCCGGCAGGTCGCCGGGCGCGCAGATCAGCCGTTTTGTTTCAGCCATTGCATCAATTCGCGAAAGCTCGCCACGCAGGCAAGCGGCTCGAGGCGCTCGAGTTCCGTGACCGGATGAGCGCCATAGCTGACCGCGATCGCGCCCACTCGTGCGTTGGCAGCCATCTGCAGGTCATGGGTGGTGTCTCCGATCATGAGCGTCCGCTCGGGTGTCGTGCCGAGCAGGGTCATCAGGGTTTCGAGCATGTCCGGATGGGGCTTGGGGAAACCCTCGTCGGCGCAGCGCGAAGCATGGAAATGCGGCGCCAGCGCCAGTGCATGCATGGAACGGTCCAACCCGCGTCGGCTCTTGCCGGTGGCGACCGCAAGCAGGTAACCGTTGCGGTTCAGCGAGGGAATGCTTTGCGCCACATCGGGAAAGCAACTGATTCCGGCGTCCCCCGACAGGAAGTGATGGCGATAGCGATCCGTGACCTCGATATAGCGGCTTTCCGGCAAATCGGGATTGAGATAAGTCAGTGCGTCCTCCAGGCCCAGGCCGATAACGTGGCGCGCAGCCTCATCGGTCGGCACGGGCAGTCCCAGGTCGGCGAAGGATGACTGCAAGGAAACAGCGATATGGCCGGTGGAATCCACCAGCGTGCCGTCCCAGTCGAACACGAGCAGGTCGTAGCGTGAAGGCATGCTAGGCTGCGGGCTTGCCGCGGGGCTTCGAGAGTGAGGCCTGAAACCTCTGCAACTCCGGCGCCAGCGGCGCTTCGACGCGCACCCAGTCCTCGCTGGCGGGATGGCGGAATTCCAGTCTTGCGGCGTGCAGGAACATGCGTTTCAGCCCGGTCTTGGCCAGGCGCTTGTTGGCGTCGAAATCCCCGTACTTGTCGTCGCCCGCGATCGGAAAGCCCAGGTGCGCGAGATGCACGCGGATCTGATGGGTGCGGCCGGTCTTGAGTTCCGCATCGAGCAGGCTGAAGCCCGGAAACTTGCTGACCAGCCGGAATACGGTATGGGCATCCATCCCCTCCTCGTCCACCACCACGCGCCGTTCGCCTTCCGCCGAAACGAATTTGTGCAAGGGCAGGCGGACGTTGCGTTTGCCGTCTTTCCAGTCGCCGATCACCAGGGCCAGGTAGTGTTTTACCACCTTGCCCTCCCGGAGTTGCTCGTGCAGGCCGGTCAGGGCGCTTCTTTTCTTGGCCAGCATCAGGATGCCGGAGGTATCGCGGTCGAGCCGGTGAACCAGTTCCAGGAAGCGCAATCCCGTTCGGGCATGGCGCATCTGTTCGATCACGCCGCTGGATATACCGCTGCCGCCATGCACGGCCACGCCGCTCGGCTTGTCGACCACCAGCAGGTATTCGTCCTCGAACAGGATGGTCCCGGCAAATGCCGCGACGTTGGTCCGGAGCGTCGGCTGCGCCGTCCGGATCGGGGGTAACCGGATGCGGTCGCCGGGCTGAATCCGGTAAGTGGCGTCCACGCGGCGGCTGTTTACCCGAATTTCGCCACTTCGCAAGATCCGGTAAATATGGCTTTTTGGTACGCCTTTCAGCACTTTGTGCAGGTAATTGTCGATGCGCTGGTCCCTCGACTCCTCCTCGACCTCCCGCGTGCTTACAGATCCTTTGCTTAAGGTGTTCATTTTGCTTATACTATTTTCCGCGAACTGGCATTACAGAAAGGATCGAGCGGTTGAGCTTCGTGCGCCGTGCAATCGCGGTTGCCGTTCCCGCCATTCCTCGCCTTCGCAGAGGGGTTAACTTCGCTCACCCGAAAAAGTAGCGATGGTAATTGATGAGTTACGCGCTCGCAGCACCAAAAAGCGGATTCCGCGGTCCTGCCCTTTAGCAGGACGTGCAACTGACAAACCAACAGGCCCGAATCTTTCGTCTTCCTTCACTTGATGACTTTACCGACGACAGAAAGCTGATCAGGCGCCCCGCATAACCGGGACGTTGCCACAGGTTTGTCCTCCCCGTGGGCATGTGAGCGCGGGAGAACAAAAAATGAAGCGCATGTTGTTTAACGCGACCCACGCAGAAGAGTTGCGCGTCGCGATCGTAGATGGGCAGAAGCTCATCGACCTCGACATAGAAACTGCAGGAAAAGAACAACGCAAGAGTAACATCTACAAAGGCATCATCACCCGCATCGAGCCCAGCCTCGAAGCGGCGTTCGTGGACTACGGCAATGAGCGTCACGGTTTCCTGCCTTTCAAGGAAGTCAGCCGGTCCTTTTTCCGCGACCCCGACGCCGATCCCGCCCGAGTCACCATCAAGGAAGCCCTGCGCGAAGGCCAGGAGCTGATCGTCCAGGTCGACAAGGACGAACGCGGCACCAAGGGCGCCGCCCTCACCACCTTCATCAGTCTCGCCGGACGCTATCTGGTTCTGATGCCCAATAATCCCCGCGGCGGCGGCGTGTCGCGCCGGGTCGAGGGCGAAGAACGCAACGAGTTGCGGGACACCATCAACCAGCTCGAAGTCCCCCAGGGTATGAGCATCATCGCCCGCACCGCCGGCATCGGTCGTTCGGTCGAGGAACTGAACTGGGATCTGAACTACCTCATGCAGCTTTGGCGTGCCATCGAAACCGCGGCCAAGCAACAAGGCGGCGCCTACCTGATCTATCAGGAAGGCAGCCTGGTGATTCGCGCGATCCGCGACTACTTCCACCAGGAAATCGGCGAAATCCTGATCGACACCGAAAGCATCTTCGATCAGGCCCGGCAGTTCATGGGCCACGTGATGCCGCAGAATGTCAACCGCGTCAAGATGTACCACGACGACGTTCCGCTCTTTTCGCGCTTCCAGATCGAACACCAGATTGAAACGGCCTACTCGCGCCAGGTGCCCCTGCCATCCGGCGGCGCGGTCGTCATTGACCATACGGAAGCCATGGTCACGATCGACGTGAACTCCGCAAAATCCACCCGCGGCGCCGACATCGAGGAAACCGCATTGCGCACCAACCTCGAAGCGGCGGACGAAATCGCACGCCAATTGCGCCTGCGTGACCTTGGCGGCCTGGTGGTCATCGATTTCATCGACATGGAATCCTCGCGCAACCAGCGTGATGTGGAAAACCGCCTGCGCGACGCGCTCAAGTACGATCGTGCCCGCGTGCAGACCGGCAAGATCTCGCGCTTCGGCCTGCTGGAACTGTCGCGCCAGCGCCTGCAGACTTCGCTGGGCGAAACCAGCCACATCGCCTGCCCGCGCTGCCACGGAACCGGCCATATCCGCTCCATCGAATCCTCGGCGCTGCACGTCATGCGCATCCTCCAGGAAGAAGCGATGAAGGAGAACACGGCGGCGATTCACGCCCAGGTTCCCGTGGACGTAGCGACTTATCTGCTCAACGAGAAGCGCAATGAATTTCATTCGATCGAGACGCGGCTCAAAGTCAACGTTCTGCTGATCCCGAACGTCAACCTGGTGACGCCGAATTACACCGTCACCCGCTTGCGCCATGACGAGCTCAACCAGAACGATGTCACGCAGCCCAGCTATCGTATGGTCGACGCTCCCGTCGAAGCCGAAAGTCCGGCTGCCGCCGCGCAGCGGCCCGAGCCGCAACGGCCGCAGGCCGCCGTGCAGGGCATCACGCCTACCCAGCCGGCACCCGCGCCGGTCGTGCGCGAAGAGCAACCCGCCGTTGCAGTGGCCCCATCGATCTTCGAAAAGATATTTGGCTGGCTAACGCGCAAACCCGAAGTCAAGCCGGAGCCCCCCAAGGCGCGTCCGCGCGACCAGCAGGCCCGCCGCCCGCACGGTGAACAGCAGCGCGACCACCGTGGAGGCCGTGGAGGCCGTGGAGGGCGTTCCGACAGCCGCGGCAACGAACATCGCCGCGACGGCCGGCCGCAGGAACCGCGGAGCGACGGCAGGCCGGAAGGTGACAACAGCCGCCGCGATCAGCAGGCCCGCCGTGGTAATCAAGAACGCAGCGGTCAAGAACGTGCCGGTCAAGACCGTTCTGGTCAAGAACGTGGCGGACCAGACCGTTCTGCGCCTGACCGTAGCGGGCAGGAACCAGGAGAGCGCAAGCAGCATCAGGATCGCCAGCAGCAACCGCGCCCGCCGAGGCAGGAACCCAGGCAGCAGGATCCGGCCCAGGTCCAGGGTCTTGCCGCAGTCGAGCAACGCCAGCCGGGTGAACGTCCGGAGGCTCCGCGTGAAGGTGGAGAGGGCCGGAGCCGCCGCCGTCGCGGCCGCCGCGACCGTCATGAAGGCGCCAATGGCCAGCAACCACAACGCGGGGAACAGGCTCCGGCCGGCGAGCAAAACGTCCCGACCCGGGAATCCCGTCCACGGCATGAAAGCGAACGTTTCCCTGAAAGCCCCGTACAGGAATCTCCGGCAGCGGCGTTTGAAGCCACGGTCAGGGAGTTTGCTAGGGAGGAATCCGCAGTCGCGGAGCCGGTGGAAAGATTCGAAGTGCCACGCGAAGAAACATTGTCACCCGTCGAGGCGCGCCAGGAGGAGTTTCGCGCCCGCCCGCCCGAACCCGTCGCTGAACGGGAATCAGCCGAACTGGAACCAATGGGCCTTGCACGACCGATGGTCATAGCGCCGGAGCGTAAGGCAGCGCCGGAGTCCATTCAGGCAGAACCTATGCGGGCAGAACCCAGGCGGGCAGAACCCATTCGCGCAGAATTCAAGGCTGAGCCGACACCCACAGTCGAGCGGCCCGCCCAGCCGGCATGGAAAATGGAGCCGGTCGCCCTGCCCTCCGATCTGGTCATGATCGAAACGCAGACCAAGGCTCCCGCAAAGGCCTACGAGGATGAAGCTCCCCGCCCTGCACGAACACCCCGCCCACGGCAGCATCAGGCCGTGGTTCTGGAGGAGCCGTTGCAGCAGGTCGAAACGGATTCTGTACGTCCCGCCGGTAATAACGACGCCGCCTGATTCAGACCCGCTCGAAACCGGAAGCTCGGTCTTTCAAAGACCGAGCTTCTTTTTTATGTCGGCCAGAAGGCCCTTGGCGCCATCCTCGACCATGTCTAGCACAACCGTGAATCCATCCGGGCCGCCATAGTAGGGATCCGGCACTTCCTCTCCCTTTCGCGCGCTACTGTAGTCCAGGAACAGTTGGGCCTTGCCGTGGTGGGGGCTCGGGGCAATGCTCTGGAGTTCGGAAAGATTGTCCCGATCCATCGCCAGGAGGTAATCGAAATCGAAAAAGTCCTGGCGCGAGACCTGGCGTGCACGTTGTTTTGCGAGATCGTAGCCGCGCATCGCTGCGGCGGCCTGGGTGCGACGGTCCGGAGGATGGCCGACGTGATAGTCATGGGTGCCAGCCGACGCGATCTCGATGCGGCGTTCGAGACCTTCTGCCTTCACCATCTGGCGAAACACGCCTTCGGCGGTGGGCGACCGACAGATATTGCCCATGCAACAGAACAGGACACGCACTGGCTGGGGATTTGCGGCCATTACTTGCGCTTGCGCGCAGCGGATATCGATGTCACCCGGGCGGGCCTGGTCATGCGGGCGAGCTTGCCGTCGGTGCCCGTAGCGGGTTGGATTTCGTTGGTCTCGACCACGCCGAAGGCCAGTCCCTTGAGTTCCTTCAACTGGTCGCGCATTTGCGCGGCGCGCTCGAATTCCAGATTCCTCGCGGCGTCGAGCATTTCACGCTCGACCCGCTTTAATTCCTTCATCAGGTCCTTCTCGTTCAGGGCACCGTAGGCGGCTAGTTTTTCCGCCGCCTTGAGGTCATGCTGGGCCGAACTATCGTATACGCCCTCGATCAGATCCTTGATGCGTTTTGAAACGCCTTTGGGCGTGATCCCGTGGACCATGTTGTACGCGACCTGCTTCTGGCGCCGTCGGTCCGTCTCGGCGATGGCGCGGCGCATGGAATCGGTGATCCTGTCGGCGTACATGATCGCCGAACCATTGATATGGCGCGCGGCCCGCCCGATGGTCTGAATCAGCGAGCGTTCGGAACGCAGGAAGCCCTCCTTGTCCGCGTCGAGTATCGCCACCAGCGATACCTCCGGGATATCCAGGCCTTCGCGCAGCAGGTTGATGCCGACCAGAACGTCGAATTCACCGAGGCGCAGGTCGCGGATGATCTCCACCCGCTCCACCGTATCAACATCCGAATGCAGGTAGCGCACCTTTATTCCGTGCTCTGAAAGATAGTCGGTCAGGTCCTCGGCCATGCGCTTGGTCAGCGTCGTGACCAGCACGCGCTCGCCCACCTTGACTCTTGCATTGATCTGCGAAAGCAGGTCATCGACCTGGGTTGCGGCCGGAAGGATTTCAATTTCCGGATCGACAAGGCCTGTCGGCCGGACCACCTGCTCCACTACCTGGCCCTGGTGCTCGCGCTCGTATTCGGATGGTGTCGCCGAAACAAAAATGGCCTGGGGCATGATTTTCTCGAACTCGTCGAACCGCAGCGGACGATTGTCGAGCGCACTGGGCAGGCGAAAACCATAGTCGACCAGGTTTTCCTTTCGCGCCCGGTCGCCCTTGTACATGCCGCCGATCTGCGGAATCGTCACGTGACTCTCGTCGAGGATCATCAGCGCGTTGAGCGGCATGTAGTCCAGCAAGGTCGGAGGCGGTTCGCCGGGTTTGCGCCCGGAAAGATGCCGCGAGTAGTTCTCGATGCCCTTGCAAAACCCCAGTTCGTTCATCATTTCCAGATCGAAGCGCGTCCGCTGCTCGATGCGCTGAGCCTCCACCAGCTTGCCGGTCTGGTGGTACTGTTCGAGGCGCTCGCGCAGTTCGATCTTGATGGCCTCGATGGCGCGCAGGGTGGTACTGCGCGGCGTGACATAGTGGCTGGACGGGTAGACGGTGTAGCGCGGTACTTTCTGAATCAATTGCCCTGTCAGCGGGTCGAACAGGGTCAGCGTTTCGACTTCGTCGTCGAACAGCGAGATTCGCAATGCCGCCTCCGGACTTTCCGCCGGGAAGACGTCCAGCACGTCCCCCCTCACCCGGAACGTCCCGCGGCTAAACTCGAGTTCGTTGCGTTCGTACTGCATCTCCGTGAGCCGCGATATCACGTCACGCTGGCTCATTTTCTCGTGTTCGCGCAGGTGCAGGATCATGCCGTGATAATCGACGGGATCGCCGATGCCGTAGATCGCGGAAACGGTGGCCACGATCACCGCGTCGTCGCGTTCCAGCAGGGATTTGGTTGCCGACAGGCGCATCTGCTCGATGTGCTCGTTGATGCTGGAATCCTTCTCGATGAACAGGTCACGCGAAGGAACGTACGCTTCCGGCTGGTAGTAGTCGTAATACGACACGAAGTACTCGATCGCATTTTCCGGGAAGAACTCGCGCATTTCCGCATAGAGTTGCGCCGCCAGCGTCTTGTTGGGCGCCATGATGATCGCCGGCCGCCCGGTAATGGCGATCACGTTGGCCATCGTGTAGGTCTTGCCGGATCCGGTCACGCCGAGCAGCGTCTGGAATGCCAGGCCGTCGCCGAGACCCTCCACCAGTTTGGCAATGGCTTCGGGTTGGTCGCCGGCCGGTTCGAATGGCCGGTGCAGGCGGAACGGACTGTTTGGGAAAGTGACCGGCACGGGTACAATACGCGGCGAATAATTTTCGATGTTATCACGATGAACGTACCTCACTACTCCTCGATCCTGGCTAGCGTGCAGATGGCGCCGAAAGATCCCATTCTCGGCGTGACCGAGACTTTCAACGCGGACAAAAATCCCGGCAAAGTCAACCTCGGCGTCGGCGTCTACTACGACGACAACGGCAAGGTGCCGCTGCTTGAATGCGTGCGCCTGGCCGAACTCCAGCTCACGGAAAAATCCTTGCCCCGGAGTTATCTGCCGATCGATGGACTGCCTGCCTATGACAAGGCGGTGCGGGAACTGGTTTTCGGCGCCGACAGCAAGGCGGTGAAGGAGAACCGGGTGGTCACGGTGCAGGCTCTGGGCGGCACCGGGGGGCTTAAGGTCGGCGCGGATTTCCTGCGCCGCCTGACACCCCAGGCACAAATCTGGATATCCGACCCGAGCTGGGAAAATCATCGCGCCCTGTTCGAGAGCGCGGGCTTCACGGTCAACACCTATCCCTATTACGACGCTGCCTTACATGGCGTCAATTTCGAAGCAATGATCGGCACCATGAAGACCTTGCCGGCCGGATCGATCGTTGTGCTGCACGCCTGTTGCCATAACCCGACCGGCGTGGACCTTACCGACGATCAGTGGACCGCCGTCATCGACGCCGTGATCTCGCGCGGCCTGATTCCTTTCGTCGACATCGCCTATCAGGGCTTCGGCGACGGGATCGATGCCGACGGCAAGGTGGTGCGCCGCTTTGCGGACGCGGGAGGGCCGGTTTTCGTTTCCAACTCGTTCTCGAAATCCTTCTCGCTCTATGGTGAACGCGTCGGCGCGCTCAGCGTGGTCGCATCCAGCAGCGACGAGGCCGCACGCGTCCTGAGCCAGATCAAGCGCACCGTTCGTACCAACTATTCGAATCCGCCGACCCATGGCGGTCAGATCGTAGCCACTGTGCTCGCGAGTCCCGAGTTGCGTGCGACCTGGGAGCGGGAACTCGGCCAGATGCGCGAGCGCATACGTGAAATGCGCAAGCAGTTCGTGGAGAAAATCCGCGGCCGCACGCCGGGCGTTGATTTCAATTTCGTCACGCGCCAGCGCGGCATGTTTTCGTACTCGGGCCTGTCGAAGGAAGCCGTAACCCGTCTGCGCGAGGAATATTCGGTCTACGCGATCGACACCGGACGCATCTGCGTGGCGGCGCTGAATTCCCGCAACCTCGACCACGTGGTCGACGCGGTGGCGAACGTCATTTGACCGGCGGTTGAACGAGGGCGGTTGAACGAGGTTAGCGGCGGCCACTGGCTTCCGCAGGAGCCTGCTTCAGCGGCGGATTTTTTCCTGCTTCAATGCGCTTTTCCACTCCGGCCGGTTTGGCGGGCGAGGCCGTCTTCCCAGAGTCCGCTTGCACGGCGGCGGGCTTCGCGGATTTTCTCTTTTTCCCGAACAGTTTGCCGGTCAGCCTGAAGGCTTTCATCCCCACCGCCGTGCCGAGCCCAGGCCCCAGCAATAGCGTGCCGGCCGCGGCACCCGCCAGCGCCATCTTGCTTGGATACAAGATCGGGTTCTGCACGGTTCCGGCCACGGCCAGGGGCGTACTCACAAAAGCGGATGTTCCTTTCACCGAAGCGTCGATAAGCCCCGATAGCTCCTGATTCGGAGTGATGGTAAGTTCGCCTTCGGCTTTCAGGACTCCCGAGGCAATCTTCATATCCAGCAGGTGATATCCCTCGGAATCCACGATCAGAAAACCGGAGAATTCGTCGAATCGGGTTTCGCCCCCCTTGAGAGCATCCGTGTTGAGCAGGGCTTTCGGCGCTGCCGCAAGGTCGAAGTTGTAAAGCACGCCGCTTTCCACCTTGAAGTCCGATTCCACGCTGATCGTTTCCGATAGCTGGGCCGCTGAAGGCGCACGCATTTCGAGTACGGGATTGGCGCTGAGCTTGCCGCTGATGGTCGTGCCCTTGGTGAACAGCGCCACCACAGGCTGAATTTCGACCTGATGCAGATTAAGGTTGCCGAGAACGCTCCAGCCATCCTTCCAGCCCACCTCGAGCTGGCCGTCGAGCTTTCCCTGATAGAGTTGTCCATGGATGACGGGCAGGTTCAGGCCCCCGGTGCCTATCGTGCCGCTTGCATCCAGCGTGGTCAGAAGCAGTGGCGGACCTGCCGGCAGTTTCCAGTTGCGGCCGGTGAGTTTCAGGGCAAACTCCTGTCCTTTTGGAATCAAAGTGGCTGTTAGCTTGCCCTCACCGGCCGTAAGTTGCGCCAGCGCCAGCCCGCCGGTGGCGTTCAATTGGAGATCCAGATCCAGTTGCGGCAGTTTGAGATCCGTAAGGTTTATGTTGGCGTCGCGGATTTCGATGCGCTCCACGCGAACGATGGATGGGCCTGCCGAAGATTTGCTCGCCCAGGCGGCAGCCTTGCCGACCAGCTGTTGGCCGATGACTACGTCGCGAAGGCTGATTTCCTTGAGCACTTTCTGCTGGGCAAACAGGGAAAGCAGGCGCGGTGTGACAACCACTTTGCGCACTTGCAGATAGGGCTTCCTGCCGACTTCGATTCCGCCGATGGTCAGGTGCGGCAGCGGCAGCATATACAGCCGTAACGACGAAACTCGTACCTGATCGTGCAATTGTTCGGATGCGAGACGTTCGATTCCGGGAATGAAATGGCCGAGGGGAACAATTGGCGGGAGGACAATCAGAAGGGCAACCGCAATTCCAGCACCCAGCAGGATTCGCTTGCGGAACTTCATCGAAGTCGAGTCACCTGAGGCCATCGTCGTCGCAGCGTCGATGGGAATTGAGCGGTTCAGGCCCGCGAGGGGAAGAGGGACAACTGCTTGAAGGTTTTGGCTCCCCGACCTGGGCTCGAACCAGGGACCTGCGGATTAACAGTCC
>JBKJUC010000185.1:0-23013 GCA_046590325.1 Burkholderiales bacterium
GACCTACCAGATCGTGGGCGACGATGAAGCCGACATCAAGCAGAACAAGATATCCATCAGCTCGCCGATCGCAAGGGCGCTGATCGGCAAGTATTCCGGCGACGTGGCGGAAGTGAAAGCCCCCGGCGGCATCAAGGAATACGAGATCCTGGATGTGAAGTACCTCTAGGGGCTAGAGGCCAGGGACTAGGGGAATAAAACAAGATCTTTGACCTGTTGTATTTCGAAGAGCCCGCACTAAACTTTTCTAGCCCCTAGCCTTTCAATGAAATTCCTCGCCGACGCCCTGCATTCCATCGCCGTGACCCTCTGGGTCGGCGGCCTCTGGGTCGTCGGCCTGATGGTGGCGCCGCTGTTGTTCCACACGCTGAGCGATCGCTCACTGGCAGGCTCACTGGCGGGCGTATTCTTTACTGCCATCGGCTGGGTCGGGCTCGGCTGCGCGGCCTACCTCGTGCTGTTCCGGCTTGCGCGTTTCGGTCCGCAGGCGCTGCGGCAGGTATTCTTATGGTGCGTGGTGGTGATGGCGGCGCTGACGGCTGGCAGCCAGTTCGGGATCCAGCCTTTCATGGCCGGCCTCAGGCAGCAGGCGCTGCCGTCGGAAGTGATGCAAAGCATTTTCCGCGACCGCTTCGTGGCATGGCACGGCGTGTCAAGCGTGCTCTACCTGATCCAGTGCGGCTTGGGTATGGTGCTGGCGGTTTTGTACGGCCGCGGCAAATGACGCCGGCGCGCCGGCGTCACGCGCGGTTCTGGAAAGTGCGCTTGAGCGCCCGTTCCGGTTTTCGGCGGGGTTTGGTTTTGGGCTTGGGTTTGTCCGGTTTCTGGCGGTAAATCACCAGAATCTTGCCAATATGCTGAACCGGTGCCGCCTCCAGGTCGGTGCACACCTGGCGCAGAATGTCTTCCCGGGCATTGCGATCGCCGCCCGCCACCCTGATCTTGATCAGTTCATGGGCGTTCAGACTACGATCGATTTCCGACAGCACTGCCGGCGTCAGGCCACCGTCGCCGATCAGTACGACGGGATCGAGCGCTTGCGCGCTGGCCCGGAGCGCGCTGCGCTCGCGGGAATTCAATGGAATGGGCAAGGTATCCTCCTGGAAGGGAAATTGTAGGCAATGGCACGCACCAAGACCAGCAAAGCCTGGATGCACGAGCATGTCACCGACGTTTACGTGCGCCGTGCCAAGCAGGAAGGCTATCGCTCGCGCTCTGCGTTCAAGCTGCTTGAGATCCTGGAAAAGGACAAGTTGGTCCGCAGCGGCATGATCGTGGTGGATCTCGGCGCGGCTCCGGGCGGCTGGTCGCAAGTCCTGGCGCCCCTTATCGGCGAAAAAGGCCGGGTGATCGCTCTGGATATGCTCGAAATGGCGCCGATACGCAATGTCACTTTCCTGCGCGGCGACTTTAGCGAAGACGATGCAGTGGCGGCGCTCCAGAAGGAACTGGGCGGACGCAAAGCGGACCTTGTGGTTTCGGACATGGCGCCCAATATCAGCGGGGTCGGTATGGTCGATCAGGCCCGCTCCATGCACCTGGCTGAGTTGGCCCTCGACTTTACGGGTAATTTTCTGAAACCGGGCGGCGTCCTGCTAGTCAAAGTTTTCCAGGGAGCGGGACTGGACGAATTCCGCAAACAGCTTGCAGAGGTGTTTGATTCGGTGGCCGTACGCAAGCCCAAAGCCTCCCGAGATCGCTCCAGTGAGCTGTTTTTACTCGCTAAAGGCCGGCTCGCAAGGTCCTGAAGAAGCCCCGCGGGTATCACTAGATTGGGTTTAAAATGCTTGCAGCCATGCGCGGATTGATCCGCGCCAGAAGGAGCACATGAACAATCTCATTAAGAACGTAGCCATCTGGCTGGTCATCGCGCTGGTGCTAATGACGGTATTCAACCAGTTCAGCGCCCGCCAGCAGCAGACCACGTCGATGGAGTATTCGCAGTTCATCGACGCCGTGAAGCAGGGCCAGGTTGCCAAGGTCACCATCGAAGGCCGCGTGCTGAAGGGCGTCGGCAACGACGGCCGCAAGTTCAACACTTACTCGCCCTCGGATCCCTGGCTGGTGTCCGACTTGCTCAAGGCCGGGGTCATCATCGAGGCCAAGCCCGAGGAAGAACCCTCGCTGCTGATGAACATCTTCGTCTCCTGGTTCCCGATGCTGTTGCTTATCGGGGTATGGATATTCTTCATGCGCCAGATGCAGGGCGGCGGCCGCGGCGGCGCATTCTCGTTCGGCAAGAGCCGGGCGCGCCTGCTCGACGAATCCACGAACCCGGTGACGTTTGCGGACGTGGCCGGCTGCGAGGAGGCGAAGGACGAGGTTGCCGAACTCGTCGATTTCCTGCGCGACCCCACCAAGTTCCAGAAGCTTGGCGGCCGCATCCCGCGCGGGGTGCTGATGGTCGGGTCGCCCGGCACCGGCAAGACGCTGCTGGCGCGTGCCATCGCCGGAGAAGCCAAGGTGCCGTTCTTCTCGATCTCGGGATCCGATTTCGTCGAAATGTTCGTCGGCGTCGGCGCGGCGCGCGTGCGCGACATGTTCGAACAGGCGAAGAAGCAGTCGCCCTGCATCGTGTTCATTGATGAAATCGACGCGGTCGGCCGCCAGCGCGGCGCCGGCCTTGGCGGCGGCAACGACGAGCGCGAGCAGACGCTCAACCAGCTGCTGGTGGAGATGGACGGCTTCGAGACCGGTTCCGGCGTGATCGTCATTGCCGCGACCAACCGTCCCGACGTGCTCGATCCGGCATTACTGCGCCCGGGCCGTTTCGACCGCCAGGTTGTGGTTCCGCTTCCGGACATCCGCGGCCGCGAGCAGATCATCATGGTGCACATGCGCAAGGTGCCGGTCGCTCCGGACGTACGCCCTGATATCCTTGCCCGCGGCACGCCGGGATTCTCCGGTGCGGATCTGGCCAACCTGGTGAACGAGGCCGCGCTGTTTGCGGCACGCGGCGGCAAGCGCCTGGTCGATATGGATGACTTCGAGCGCGCCAAGGACAAGATCATGATGGGTGCGGAACGCAAGTCCATGGTAATGCCCGAGCTTGAGCGCAGGAACACTGCGTACCACGAGTCGGGACACGCACTTGTCGCCCGCATGTTGCCGCGCACTGACCCCGTGCACAAGGTCACGATCATTCCGCGCGGCAGGGCCCTGGGCGTGACGATGCAGCTCCCGCAGGAAGACCGCTACAGCATGGACCGCGAGCAGATCCTGCAGAACATTTCAGTGCTGTTCGGTGGCCGCGTCGCGGAAGAAGTGTTCATGAAGCAGATGACTACCGGTGCGTCCAACGACTTCGAACGGGCCACCGAGATGGCGCGTCGCATGGTGACCCAGTGGGGCATGAGCGACCAGCTCGGTCCGATGGTGTATGGGGAGAACGAGGGCGAAGTCTTTCTCGGCCGCTCCATCACCACGCACAAGAACGTTTCCGAAGCGACCATGCAGTCCGTGGACCGCGAGATTCGCCGCATCATCGACGAGCAGTACAAACTCGCGCGCAAGCTGATCGAGGACAACCGCGAGAAGGTCGAGGCAATGGCCAAGGCCCTGCTGGAGTGGGAGACCATCGACGCCGACCAGGTCAACGACATCATGGAAGGCCGGCCGCCGCGTCCGCCCAAGCCGACCGGTACACCGAAGCCGCCGCCGGGACCGCATGGCAGCGCCCCGGCTCCCGCCGCAACCGCTACGCCGGCACAGGAAGCGTAATTACCCCGTGAGGGGTCTGGAGGGAAGGGTGAGGGATTAAATCCTCACCCTTTTTATTTCTTGAACTCGCATTTGAACGCTAACCTTCGCACCATGGCCAGCGGGAATGTGATGGCATTTCCTCACTCCTCATCCCTTATGGGCAATGCCCGGTATCCAGCGAAGTCGGGAGCTCCTCACGCCGTTCTCAAGCTTGGTCGCTTCTCGCTCTCGCTCGACCGCGCGCTGATCATGGGCGTGCTCAATGTGACGCCGGATTCTTTTTCCGACGGCGGCAGGTTCTTCGATCCGGCACGCGCGCTGGAGCAGGCAAACCGGATGATTGCGGAAGGCGCGGACATACTCGACATCGGGGGCGAGTCGTCGCGGCCGGGTGCCGCACCTGTGGGCGCCGAAGAGGAACTGCGCCGCGTGATGCCCGTCCTGGAAAAGCTCGCCGACCTGCAGGTGCCGGTATCGGTCGACACGGGCAAGCCGGAAGTGATGCGCGCGGTGATCGCCGCAGGCGCGGCGATGATCAACGACATCTTCGCACTGCGGACGCCGGGCGCATTGGAAGCGGTGGCCGGATCGGATGCCGCGGTGTGCCTGATGCACATGCGGGGCGAGCCCCGCACCATGCAGCAGCTCCCGTACTACCAGGATGTGGTGGCCGAGGTTGGCGCCTTCCTCGACGGCCGGGCGAAGGCCGTAATGGCCGCGGGAATCGGTCGCGACCGAATCGTGCTGGACCCGGGATTCGGCTTTGGCAAGACGCCGCAGCACAACCTGGAACTGGTGCGGGCCCTGCAGCAGCTGCGCCAACTGGGATATCCAGTACTCGCGGGGCTGTCGCGCAAATCGCTCTTCGGTAGAATCGCAGGTCGTGCGGCGGGCGAGCGGGTGTACGCCAGTGCCGCCGGCGCGCTGCTTGCTGTCCAGCGCGGGGCTTCGATCGTACGCGTCCACGATGTTGCGGCAACGCGAGATTCGTTGCTCGTATTGCATGCCATAGACGACGTCACATTTAACCTCGAATGAAGAAAACCAGAAAATACTTTGGGACGGATGGTGTGCGCGGACGTGTGGGCGAGCCGCCGATCACACCCGATTTCGTGATGCGCCTCGGCTACGCCGCGGGTAAGGTGCTGGCAGCGGAAAAGAAGCTGCCATCGGAGGAGCATGCCGCGGTCCTGATCGGCAAGGACACGCGAATTTCCGGCTACATGCTCGAATCGGCTCTGCAGGCCGGCCTTTCCGCAGCCGGCGTGGACATCTACCTGGCCGGCCCGATGCCGACCCCCGCCGTGGCCTACCTGACCCGCGCCCTGCGCCTGCAGGCCGGAATCGTGATTTCCGCCTCGCACAATCCCTTCGAGGACAACGGCATCAAGTTTTTTTCGGGCGACGGCAACAAGCTGCCAGATGCGGTCGAGCATGCGATCGAGGCCAGGCTCGACACCCCTCTCGAGGTGATGCCGTCGGCGCATCTGGGCAAAGCCCGCCGCATCAACGACGCAGCGGGCCGCTACATCGAATTCTGCAAGAGTACGTTCCCGAACGACCTTGATTTGCGCGGGCTCAAGCTGGTGGTGGACTGCGCGCATGGGGCGACCTATCACATCGCCCAGCATGTGTTTCACGAACTCGGCGCCGACGTATTCCCGATCGGGGTGCAGCCCGACGGCATCAACATCAACCTCGAATGCGGCGCCACGCACCCGAAAACCCTTGTCGCTGCGGTGAAGGCCCGGCATGCCCACCTCGGCATCGCCTTCGACGGCGACGGCGACCGGCTGGTGATGGTGGACCACAAGGGCGCCATCTACGATGGGGACCAGTTGCTCTATGTGATCGCCAGGTTCCGGCACAGGCAGGGTGCGCTCGATGGCGGCGTGGTCGGCACCCTGATGACCAATCTGGGCATGGAGCAGGCGCTCAGCAAGCTCGGCATACGGTTCCTTCGTGCCGCGGTCGGCGACCGTTATGTGCTCGAAAAAATGGTCGACAACAACTGGCAGCTGGGCGGCGAGAATTCCGGCCACATCATCTGCCTCGACAAGCACACCACCGGCGACGGTATCGTTTCTGCATTGCAGGTGCTGCATGCCTTGCGTTCAGAGGGGCGGCCGCTCGCGGAACTGTGCCATGACGTGAGCCTGTATCCGCAGGTGCTGGTAAACGTGAAAACCAGAAAGGGTTTCGATTTTCAGGGCAATGGCACGGTCCAGGCCGGACTCAGGGCCGCCGAGGCGAAGCTCAAAGGCAAGGGCCGGGTCCTGCTGCGCGCCTCCGGCACCGAGCCGGTGATCAGGGTGATGGTCGAGGGGGAGAGCCGCGAACTGACCACCCAGCTGGCGGATTCTCTGGCGGCCACCATCCGGACGCAGGCGCGGGCCTGACCTTCCTTCCTTAAGTCCTTGACCGAAATAGCCAATCTGACATGAAATTAAACTGTCACATTGGCTGCCTACAATCCTCATGTCCGTTTCAAATATCCCCACCAGGAGACCCATAGTCATGTTCAAAGCCCCCCTTGTTGCGCTCGCCGCCCTTTTCGTCGGCGGATTCGGCATGGCCGCGGTCCCGGCCCATGCCCAGCTGGTCAAGGTCGACGGATCCAGCACCGTGTTCCCGATCACCGAAGCCGTGGCCGAGGATTTCCAGAAATCCAAGAAAGGCAAGATCAAGGTCACGGTCGGCATTTCCGGCACCGGCGGCGGCTTCAAGAAGTTCTGCCGCGGCGAAATCGATATCTCGGATGCGTCCCGCCCGATCCTGAAGAAGGAAATGGACGATTGCAAGGCCGCCGGCGTGCAATACATCGAACTGCCGGTGGCGTACGACGCCCTCACGGTCGTGGTCCATCCGGACAACAAGTGGGCGCAGACCTTGACCGTCGCGGAACTTAAAAAAATGTGGGAGCCGGCCGCACAGGGAAAGATCAAGACCTGGAAGCAGGTCAACCCGGCATTCCCCGACGCGCCACTCAAGTTGTTCGGTGCCGGCGCGGATTCGGGAACCTTCGACTACTTCACTGAAGCAGTCAATGGCAAGGCGAAGTCGAGCCGTGGCGACTTCACGGCGTCGGAGGACGACAACGTACTGGTGCAAGGTGTCTCGCGTGATGTTAACGCGCTCGGATTCTTCGGGCTTGCCTACTACACTGAAAACCAGGGCAAGCTCAAGGCGGTCTCGATTGCCGAGAAGGCCGGCGGCAAAGCCGTGGCGCCCTCGATGGAGTCTGTCATGGACGGCAGCTACCAGCCGCTCGCCCGTCCAATCTTCATTTATGTCAACGCCAAGTCCCTCGATCGTCCGGAAGTCATGGAGTTCGTGCAGTTCTACATGAAGAATGGCGCGGAACTGTCTAGGGAAGTCAAATACGTACCGCTTCCCGCAGAGGCCTATGCCTACAACCTCGATCACATCGAGAAGAAGGTGTTGGGCACCAAGTTCGGCGGCGAGAACAAGGTGGGCCTGACTATCGAGCAGCTGATGAAGCTCGAGGCCAAGCTTTAAGAGGAGTAAGTCGAAGAAGCAAGCGGGAGGGGCTCCGACCCCTCCTGTTTTTTTGCCCGGGCACCGGGCTATTGCGGGAATCTGTACTAAAATCACCGTCGCCCCGAATCGATGAGCGCCATAGCTCCCACGCAGAGGTTAGACGTCTTGGCGGACAACATTGTCAGCGCCCGTCTCGCGAAGAGAAAATCCCGGCACGTCCGCGAGCGGCTGATCGAAGTCCTGCTGTTCCTTGCCGCCTCGGTATCCGTCGCCGTCACGATCGGAATCGTCGCCATCCTGGTCACGGAGTCCTACCAGTTCTTCAAGCACGTCTCGCTGTGGGATTTCCTCACCGACACGCAATGGACGCCCCTGTTCGACGATGCCCATTACGGCATCATGGTGCTGTTGTCCGGAACGCTGGTCAGTTCCTTCGTTGCGCTGGCCGTGGCGATTCCGCTGGGCACGATCATTGCAATCTATCTGTCCGAGTTCGCCCCGTTCACGGTGCGTGAAGTGGCGAAGCCCTTCCTTGAGCTGCTCGGCGGCGTGCCCACCATCGTCTACGGCTACTTTGCGCTGCTCTATGTGACCCCGGCGCTGCAGTATTTCTTCCCAGGCCTGCCCGGCTTCAACCTTCTGTCCGCCGGCCTTGTCATGGGCATCATGATCATTCCTTACATCAGCTCGGTCTCCGAGGACGCCATGCGCTCGGTGCCGATGGCCATGCGCGAAGGTTCGTACGCGATGGGCGCCACGCGCTTCCAGACCGCGATCCGGGTCGTGACCCCGGCGGCCTTCTCGGGAATCTCGGCCGCGTACATCCTCGGCATTTCGCGCGCGGTGGGTGAAACCATGATCCTTGCGGTGGCGGCCGGCATGCAGCCGAACCTGACGTGGAACCCGGCCGAGCCGGCGGCTACGATCACGGCATTCATCGTGCAGGTTGCCCTGGGCGACCTGCCCCATGGCAGCATTGGCTATCAGACAATTTTCGCGGCGGGCCTCACGCTGATGCTGCTGACGTTGTTCTTCAACGTCCTTGGCCACGTGCTAAAACGCAGATTCAGGCAGGCGTACTGACATGGCCGACATGACGGTAAGTGAAATCCGGGCGCTGATAACCAGGCACAAACGCTGGGACGTGTTTTTCGCGCTCGTAGGCGTGTTTGCCCTGATGGTTGGAGTGCTGACGTTCGTCGCCCTGTTTACCGGCATGGCTATCGACGGAGCGCACCGGTTGTCCTGGGATTTTTTCACCAACTTTCCGTCGCGGCGGCCCGAACAGGCAGGCATCCTCTCGGCGTGGGTTGGCAGCACGCTGGTGATGATTGTAACGGCTCTCACGGCGGTTCCGCTGGGCGTGGCGGGCGCCGTCTACCTCGAGGAGTACGCACCGAAAAACTGGATGACCGACATCATCGAAATCAACGTCACCAATCTCGCCGGCGTGCCTTCGATTGTCTACGGCCTGCTTGCGCTCGGCCTGTTCGTCTATCAGTTCGGTTTCGGCCAGAGCATACTTTCGGCGGGGCTGACGCTGGCGCTGCTGATCCTGCCGGTAGTGATCGTGGCCACTCGCGAAGCGATCAGGTCGATTCCCAGCGTGATCCGCGAGGGGGCCTATGCGCTCGGAGCGACCAAGTGGCAGACAACGGCCGATCACATCCTGCCCTACTCGCTACCGGGCATCCTTACCGGCGTGATCATCGGCATGGCCCGCGCCATCGGCGAGACGGCGCCGATCATTACCATCGGTGCGCTGACGTTCATCGCCTTTCTGCCTCCGGCGCCATTCAGTGGCGATCCGGCGGCGGGCCCGTTCGACTGGCTGTTCGCACCGTTTACCGTTATGCCTATCCAGATGTTCAACTGGACCTCGCGTCCGGAAGCCGCGTTCCACCAGAATGCGGCCGCCGCCGGCCTCGTGCTGGTGGTTATGACGCTGTCGATGAATGCACTGGCGATCTATGTCCGCTATCGCCTCAGAAGAAAAATCAAGTGGTAACCGCCCATCATGTCGAAAATCACTGACGGCGCCCAGGCTAACCTGGTACTGAAAGCCGAGTCCCGGAACCTGAGCTTCCACTACAGCACTTTCCATGCGTTGAAAGGCATCAACATGCCGATCTACGAAAAGAAGGTGACCGCGCTGATCGGTCCTTCCGGGTGCGGCAAGTCGACGTACCTGCGCTGCTTCAACCGCATGCACGACCTGTATCCGGGCAACCGCTACGAGGGCGAGATCCGGCTGTATCCCGACAACACCAACCTGCTCAATCCGCAGGTCGACCCGATTGAAGTGCGCATGCGCATCAGCATGGTGTTCCAGAAACCAAATCCGTTCCCGAAATCCATCTATGAAAACGTGGCCTACGGATTGCGGGTGCGCGGCGTGCGCAGCGTGGCCACGCTGGATGAGAAAGTCGAGCAGGCTCTGCGCGGTGCCGCGCTCTGGGACGAGGTCAAGGATCGCCTCCATGAACTGGCCTTCAACCTGTCCGGAGGCCAGCAGCAGCGGTTGTGCATCGCCCGCGCACTGGCCACCGAGCCAGAAATCCTGCTGTTCGACGAGCCTACTTCCGCGTTGGATCCCATCGCCACCGCGAGCATCGAAGAACTCATCGCCGACCTGAAGCACAAGGTCACGATCCTGATCGTTACCCACAACATGCAGCAGGCGGCGCGGGTGTCGGATTTCACGGCTTATATGTATCTGGGCGAGATGATCGAGTTCGATGCCACCGACACCATCTTCATCAAGCCCAAGAACAAAGCCACCGAAGATTACATCACGGGAAGGTTCGGCTAAGTCGAACCAATCACGGGCCGCTTCCCCGGCCAGGCGCCTGCCCGTCCCGGCTAAGGGGTTGGTTTTAGCCGGTTCTGCGGTTTTGCAGTCCTTACCTCCCGTTCCTGTCGGGGCGGTCCGGATTGACCCTCCCTCTCCCTCACGGGTAAAATTCGCCGGTTTATTCGGTGGGATAGCGAATGCGGCAGCGTCTGGCAGTGGGCAACTGGAAGATGCACGGCAGTCTTCCGGAAAACCGCAGCCTTCTTGATGCGGTTGCCGCAGGAGTGGTCGGCCTGCAGCGGGCCGCCTGTGCGGTTTGCGTTCCTTTTCCGTACCTTGCCCAGGCCCAGTCGGCCTTGGCAGGGTCCAGGGTGGCGTGGGCTGCCCAGAACGTCAGTCAGCATCCCAAGGGAGCGTTTACCGGCGAAGTCTCCGCCGCGATGCTCCGCGAGTTCGGCTGCCGTTATGTGCTGGTGGGCCATTCCGAGCGCCGGCAGTTGTTCGGCGAGGACGATGCCACCGTGGCCGCCAAGGCCGGGGCGGCGCTGGCGGCAGGATTGACGCCGATCATCTGCCTGGGCGAAACCCTTGCAGAGCGCGAGGGAAACGTCACCGAAAAAGTGATCGGCAGGCAGGTGGGCGCGGTGGCGGACGCGCTCGGCGTGGAAGGAGTTGCGGCATCGGTTCTTGCGTACGAACCGGTGTGGGCGATAGGCACCGGCAAGACGGCGACGCCAGAGCAGGCGCAGGCGGTGCATGCGTTCATACGCGGCTTGCTTGCAGGCCGGGATAAGAAAATGGCGGGGGCGCTGCAGATTTTGTACGGAGGCAGCGTGAAAGCCTCCAATGCGGTGGAACTGTTCGCGAAAGCGGATGTCGATGGCGGACTGATCGGCGGGGCAGCGCTGGTCGCGCAGGAATTCATTGCGATTTGCAAGGCGGCGGATTCGGCCCAGCCGGATTGAAGTCAGGCGGAACGCGGAAGACAGGACAGACTATGGAAACCTTGATTATCGTATTGCACGTGCTCGCAGCCCTGTGCGTGATCGGCCTGGTGTTGCTTCAGCATGGCAAGGGAGCGGACATGGGCGCGGCTTTCGGCAGCGGTTCGGCTGGCAGCCTGTTCGGCGCCAGCGGTTCGGCCAATTTTCTGAGCCGCACGACAGCCGTCATGGCCGCGGTCTTCTTCCTGACCAGCCTTGGCCTCACCTACCTGTCCAGCCACAAAGGCCAGGAAGGCGGCGTAATGTCGACGCATGAGGAAGCCCCCGCCGATCCGGCAGCGGCAATTCCGGCACCGACCAGCCCCGCACCGCAGGCCGGGCAGGGTGAGTCGAAAGCGAACGAAGTACCGAAGTAGAAATGATGGTGCTGAGTGCTGCGTGCTGTGTACTGGGACAACAGGCCTAAGGCCCCTTCCCGGCACTCAGTACCCAGCACTCAGCACCGGAATTTGCGCCGACGTGGTGAAATTGGTAGACACGCCATCTTGAGGGGGTGGTGGGGAAACCCGTGGGAGTTCGAGTCTCCCCGTCGGCACCAGCAGTTTCACAGCGCGCCAGGCGGAATTCGCCTTACCGGGAATCGGGGGCGCACGGATGGCCCGTGCAGCCTGACGCGTACGGAATGATTCTGATCCTGCCTGACGGCGGGACGAGAGCGGGCAATGCTTGAGCAGTACTTCCCGATCCTGCTGTTCATTTTTGTCGGCCTTGCCGTCGGGGTAGCGCTACCCCTGATCGGGGGCGGGCTGAGCCGGGTGCTCGGCGTTCATCGTCCCGACGCCGAGAAGCTTTCTCCCTACGAATGCGGTTTCGAAGCCTTCGAGGATGCGCGCATGAAGTTCGACGTGCGCTATTACCTTGTTGCCATCCTGTTCATCCTGTTCGACCTCGAAATCGCCTTTCTTTTCCCCTGGGCCGTCGTGATCCGTGAAATCGGCACCTTCGGCTTCGTTTCCATGATGGTCTTCCTTGCCATTCTGGTCGTCGGCTTCATCTACGAATGGAAGAAAGGGGCGTTGGAATGGGACTAAAGGTAGCTACATGAGCATTGAGGGCGTAACGGAACAAGGCTTCGTCACCACGACGATAGACACAGTCATCAACTGGACCCGTACCGGCTCGATGTGGCCGATGACTTTCGGCCTGGCCTGTTGCGCGGTGGAAATGATGCACGCGGGTGCGGCGCGCTATGACCTCGACCGCTTCGGCGTGGTGTTCCGCCCGAGCCCGCGCCAGTCCGACGTGATGATCGTCGCCGGCACCCTTTGCAACAAGATGGCGCCCGCGCTGCGCAAGGTCTACGATCAAATGGCCGAACCGCGCTGGGTGATCTCGATGGGGTCTTGTGCCAACGGCGGTGGCTACTACCACTACTCTTATTCGGTCGTGCGCGGATGCGACCGAATCGTGCCGGTGGACGTCTATGTTCCGGGCTGCCCCCCCACCGCTGAGGCGTTGATCTACGGTGTGATCCAGCTGCAGAACAAGATCCGCCGCACCAACACCATCGCCCGGTGATCCCGAAATGGCCCTTTCCGTCTCCGCGCTTGCCGAATACCTGAAATCCTTGTTGGGAGACAAGGTGGTGCGGCTCGACGAAACGCTGGGCCAGCTCACGCTGGTGGTAAGGGCGGACGATGTGCTTGCCGTCGCGGACACACTGCGCACGCATCCGCGACTGAAGTTCGAGCAACTGGTCGACCTGTGTGGCGTCGATTACCGTGACCACGGCGGTTCGTCCGATGCCGCCCGCGCTCCGGGCACCCGCTTTGCCGTGGTCTATCACCTGCTTTCGGTCTCGCAGAACTGCCGGCTGCGGCTGCGCGTGTTCGCTGCAGACGACGAATTGCCCGTCGTGGATTCGGTGACCGGCATCTGGCCGGGGGTCAATTGGTTCGAGCGCGAAGCTTTCGACCTCTTCGGTATCGTGTTCCCGGGACATCCCGACCTGCGCAGGATCCTCACCGACTATGGCTTTATTGGCCATCCTTTCCGTAAGGATTTCCCGGTCTCGGGATATGTGGAGATGCGCTACGACCCCGAACAGGCGCGCGTGATCTACCAGCCCGTCAGCATCGAACCTCGCGAGATCGTGCCGCGGGTTATCCGCGAGAAGCACTATGGGGATTTGGAGTAAAGGCGTTTTGCCACAGAGGACACAGAGGTCACAGAGAAAAGCGACATAGCGATATGAGAGAAGCAGGCCGCGCGACTGAAGAATGCAACCTATGCCAGGCCAAGCTACCGGCAAGGGTAGAAGTGCCTTCGGTTTCCTCTGTGCTCTCTGTGTCCTCTGTGGCGAAAAGTTCTTATGGCTGAGATACGTAATTACACGATGAACTTTGGCCCCCAGCACCCGGCGGCGCATGGTGTGCTGCGGCTGGTGCTCGAACTGGATGGCGAGGTCATCCAGCGCGCGGATCCGCACATCGGCCTGTTGCACCGGGCCACGGAGAAGCTGGCGGAGACCCGGACCTTCATCCAGTCGCTACCCTACATGGACCGGCTCGACTACGTGTCCATGATGTGCAACGAGCACGCCTACGTGATGGCGATCGAGAAGCTGCTGGGCATCGGGGTGCCGGAGCGCGCGCAATACATCCGCGTGATGTTCGACGAAATCACCCGCGTGTTGAACCATCTGTTGTGGCTGGGCGCGCATGCGCTAGACGTGGGCGCCATGACCATGTTCCTGTACTGCTTCCGCGAGCGCGAAGACCTGATGGACTGCTATGAGGCGGTTTCGGGCGCGCGCTTGCATGCGGCTTACTACCGGCCCGGCGGGGTTTACCGCGATCTGCCGGAGGCCATGCCCCGCTACCAGGTATCCAAAATCCATAATGAGAAGTCGGTGCGGGAACTGAACAAAAACCGCGAGGGCTCCCTGCTCGACTTCATCGAGGACTTCACCAACCGTTTTCCCCGGCATGTCGACGAGTACGAAACCCTGCTCACCGACAACCGCATCTGGAAGCAGCGCACCGTCGGCATCGGCGTGGTCACCCCGGAACGCGCGCTCGCCCTGGGCTTTACTGGGCCGATGCTGCGCGGCTCGGGCGTCGAATGGGACCTGCGCAAGAAGCAGCCCTACGAAGTCTACGACTGCATGCAGTTCGACATTCCCGTCGGCGTGAATGGCGACTGCTACGACCGCTACCTGGTGCGCGTCGAGGAAATGCGCCAATCCAACGGCATCATCAGGCAATGCATCGACTGGCTGCGGAAGAATCCCGGCCCCGTGATCGTCGAAGACCACAAGGTCGCACCGCCGTCACGCGTCGACATGAAGATGAACATGGAAGAGCTGATCCATCACTTCAAGCTCTTCACCGAAGGCATGCACGTGCCCGCGGGCGAAACTTATGCCGCCGTGGAAGCCCCCAAGGGCGAATTCGGCATCTATCTGATCTCCGACGGCGCCAACAAGCCCTACCGCGTGAAAATCCGCGCACCGGGGTTCGCGCATCTCTCCGCGCTGGACGAAATGTCGCGCGGTCACATGATTGCAGACGTGGTGGCGATTATCGGCACCCAGGACATCGTGTTCGGCGAGGTGGACCGGTGAACGCGCCCATGTTGCTATCGCCCGAAGCCCTTGCGAGAATCGAGAAGGCGATTGCCAAGTATCCTCCGAACCAGAAACAGTCTGCGGTCATGGCGGCGTTGACCATCGCCCAGGACGAAAAGGGATGGCTGTCGACGGAGACCATGGATTTCGTCGCCGGCTATCTCGGCATGCCGCCGATTGCTGTGTATGAGGTGGCCAGTTTCTACGGCATGTACGACCTTCAGCCGGTGGGCCGTCACAAGATCACGATCTGCACCAACCTGCCGTGTGCGTTATCGGGCGCAGCGGACGCCGCGGAACACCTGAAGAAGAAGCTCGGCATCGGCTTCGGCGCGACCACGCCCGACGGCGCCTTTACGCTCAAGGAAGGCGAATGCCTGGGCGCCTGCGGCGATGCGCCGGTTTGCCTGCACAACGGCAAGGTAATGCTGTCGTTCATGACGCCTGACAAGCTGGATGCGCTGATCGAGGAGTTGAACAAGTGAACGCGCCCCTGCCGCCGTTTGCGCCGGACATCTACGGCCCGGACTCGATCATCCTCAAGGGCCTGACCGGCCTCAACTGGCGCCTGAAGGATTACGAGGCGCGAGGCGGTTACCAGGCGTTGAAAAAAATCATCAGCGAGAAAATTCCGCCCGAGCAGGTCATCGCCGAACTGAAGAAATCCGCGCTGCGCGGACGCGGCGGCGCCGGTTTCCCGACCGGGCTGAAGTGGAGCTTCATGCCGCGCGGTTTCCCGGGACAGAAATACCTCGTGTGCAATTCGGACGAAGGCGAGCCCGGCACATTCAAGGACCGGGACATCCTGCGCTACAACCCGCAAATCGTCATCGAGGGCATGGCGATCGCCGCCTATGCGATGGGGATCACCGTGGGCTACAACTACATCCACGGCGAAGTGTGGGATGTCTACGAACGCTTCGAGGAAGCGCTGCAGGAGGCGCGCGACGCCGGCTACCTGGGCAACGGCATCCTCGGCTCCGCGTTCAGCTTCGAACTGCATGCCCATCATGGCTGGGGTGCCTACATTTGCGGCGAGGAAACCGCGCTGCTGGAGTCGCTCGAAGGCAAAAAGGGCCAGCCCCGTTTCAAGCCGCCGTTTCCGGCGAGCTACGGGCTTTATGGCAAGCCGACGACCATCAATAATACCGAGACGTTTGCCGCCGTCCCCTGGATCATCAACAACGGCGGCGAAGCCTTCCTCAACCTGGGCAGGCCCAACAACGGCGGCACCAAGGTCTTCTCCGTGAGCGGTCACATCGAACGTCCGGGCAACTACGAAGTGAAACTGGGCATCCCGTTCGCAAAGTTGCTGGAGATGGCTGGCGGCATGCGGGCGGGGCGCAAGCTCAAGGCGGTGATTCCCGGAGGCTCCTCGATGCCGGTGCTGACCGCCGATGTGATGATGCAGACCGACATGGACTACGACTCCATCGCCAAGGCGGGCTCGATGCTGGGCTCCGGTGCCGTGATCGTGATGGATGAGACCACATGCATGGTGCGGGCGCTGGAGCGCCTGTCCTACTTCTACTTCGAGGAGTCCTGCGGCCAGTGCACGCCCTGCCGCGAGGGCACCGGCTGGCTGTATCGCATGGTGAACAGGATCGAGCACGGGCAGGGCCTGCCGGAAGATCTCGATCGTCTGACCTCGGTGGCCGACAACATCGCCGGGCGCACGATCTGCGCGCTGGGCGACGCGGCGGCGCTGCCGGTGAAAAGCTTCATCAGGCATTTCCGCGACGAGTTCCAGTACCACATCGAACACAAGAAATGCCTGGTGGGCGGAGCTCATCACCGGCACGGAAACAGATAAACATGGCGCATCTAGAAATCGACGGCCGCGCGGTTGAAGTTCCGGACAACAGCATGATCATGGATGCTGCGAACAAGCTCGGCGTCTATGTGCCGCATTTCTGCTACCACCGCAAGCTGTCCATCGCCGCCAACTGCCGCATGTGCCTGGTGCAGGTCGAGAAGGCGCCGAAGCCCTTGCCAGCCTGCGCCACCCCGGTGAGCGAGGGCATGAAGGTCTATACGCACTCCGAGTCGGCGATCAAGGCACAGAAGGGTGTGATGGAATTCCTGCTGATCAACCATCCGCTCGACTGCCCGATCTGCGACCAGGGTGGCGAGTGCCAGTTGCAGGACCTCGCGGTGGGATATGGCGGCTCGAGTTCGCGTTACGCTGAACCCAAGCGGGTCGTGGCCAACAAGGATCTCGGACCGCTGGTTTCCGCTGAGGAAATGACCCGCTGCATCCATTGCACCCGCTGCGTACGCTTCGGCCAGGAGATTGCCGGCGTGATGGAACTCGGCATGATCGGCCGCGGCGAGCATTCGGAAATCATGCCCTTCGTGGCACGCACGGTCGATTCCGAATTGTCCGGCAACATGATCGACGTCTGCCCCGTCGGCGCGCTGACCTCAAAACCCTTCCGCTACAGCGCCCGCACCTGGGAGCTGGCGCGGCGCAAGTCGGTGAGCCCGCACGATTCTCTCGGGTCCAACCTCGTAGTCCAGGTCAAGGGCGAACAGGTCATGCGGGTCCTGCCGCGCGACAACGAGGAAGTCAACGAATGCTGGTTGTCCGATCGCGACCGTTTTTCCTACGAGGGCCTGAACTCGCCGCAGCGCCTGACTGCGCCCATGGTCAAGCGCGACGGCAGGTGGGAGCAGGTTGAATGGCAGGTGGCTCTGGAACTGGTGGCGCGCGAACTCAAGCGCGTCGGTGACGCGCACGGCGCGGACGCGATTGGTGCGTTGGCCACGCCGCAAGCCACGCTGGAGGAATTGCATCTGCTGCAGAAGTTCGCGCGCGGCCTTGGCGGCGACAACGTCGACTTCCGCCTGCGCCAGTCCGATTTCTCCGCCGACGCCCAGCTCGGCGGCACGCCCTGGCTGGGCATGAAAGTGACCGACCTGAACGCCCTTGATCGCGTACTGGTCGTCGGCTCGACCTTGCGCAAGGACCATCCACTGCTCGCGAGCCGGTTGCGCATGGCCGTGAAGAAAGGCGCGCAGTTCAACCTGGTCAACCCGGTCGACGACGATCTCCTGATGCGGGTGATGAACAAGGCGATCGTGGCGCCAGCCGCGCTGGTGGAAGCACTGGGCCAGGTGCTCAAAGCGGCTGCGGAACTGAAGAATTCGCCGTCGCCTGCCGCCGTCGCCGGACTCACTGTCGGCGACGTGGCGCGCAGGATCGCGCAGAGCCTGGTCTCGGGAAAGAACGGTGCCCTATTGCTCGGCAGTCTTGCCGCGCGCCATCCGCAAGCGGCGCAACTGCACCGGCTCGGTCAGGAACTGGCGCGCATCACCGGCGTGAAGTTCGGATTCTTCGGCGAAGGCGCCAACAGCGTCGGCGGGTACCTGGTGGGGATGCGCCCCGCGCGCGGCGGTCTGAATGCAGTCGGAATGCTCGCCGCGCCGCGCAAGGCTTATGTACTCCTGCATGCCGAGATGGACCTCGACACTCAGGATGCGCAGGCCGCCAACGCGGCCATGCAGGGCGCGGAGTTCGTGGTTGCCATGTCGTCCTATCTGCACAAGGCGACCGAATATGCACAGGTCCTGCTGCCGGTGTCGCCGTTCACCGAGACCGCCGGCACCTTCGTGAACATCGAAGGCCGGGTGCAGAGTTTCCAGGGTGTGGTGCGCCCCCTCGGCGAAACCAGACCGGCCTGGAAAGTCCTGCGCGTGCTGGGCACGCTGATGGGCATGGCCGGATTCGGTTTCGACACCATCGAGCAGGTCCGTGCCGAATGTATGAGTGCGATCGGTGACATTCCAGCCCGCCTCGACAATACGATCACAGGCGAGCCTGTCGTCGTTGCGGTGGCCAAGGCCGACGGCATCCAGCGCATCGGCGAAATCCCGATCTACCATGTGGATTCCATCGTGCGCCGCGCGGAGTCGCTGCAGCAGACCCGGGATGCCCTGGTTGCGCTTGCCTGGCTGCCAGGCGGCTTGATCGAAAGAATTGGCCTGCGCCAGGGCGATCATGTAAGGATCCGCCAGCAGGGCGGAGAAGTGGTCGTGCGGTATGCGCGCGACGACCGCTTGCCCGCCGACTGTGTGCGCTTCGGCGCGGGCTTTCCCGAGAGCGTATCCCTTGGCAGCCTGTTCGGCGAAGTGGAACTGGAGCGCGTGGCTGCACAGGAAAGGGCCACCGCGTGACCCTCGAATTCCTCGAAGGCCTGATCGGAACCGGCGCCGTCACCGCGTTGTGGACATTGGCGAAAATCCTCGCCATCGTCGTGCCGATCACCCTTTGTGTCGCTTACCTGACCCTGGCGGAGCGCAAGGTGATTGGCTACATGCAGGTGCGCATCGGACCGAACCGGGTAGGCTGGAAAGGCCTGCTGCAACCGTTCGCCGATGTCCTCAAGCTGCTGGTCAAGGAAGTAATCGTACCTTCCGGTGCAAACAAGTTCTTGTTCCTGCTGGCACCGGTGCTGGCGATCATGCCGGCGCTCGCGGCCTGGGCGGTGGTGCCGTTCTCGCCGGAGGTGGTGCTGTCGAAGGTAGACGCCGGTCTGCTCTACGTGATGGCCATCACGTCGATGGGCGTGTACGGCGTCATCGTCGCCGGCTGGGCCTCGAATTCGAAGTACGCCTTCATCGGGGGCCTTCGCTCCGCAGCGCAGATCGTGTCCTACGAAATCGCCATGGGCTTCGCCCTCGTCTGCGTGCTCATGATGTCCGGTAGCCTCAACCTTGCCGTGATCGTGACCGAGCAGAAGACTTCCTGGGGCCTGCTCGGGTGGAACCTGATTCCGCTGTTCCCCATGTTCGTGGTCTATTTTGTCGCGGCAGTCGCGGAAACCAACCGCGCGCCCTTCGATGTGGCCGAAGGCGAATCGGAAATCGTCGCCGGCTTCCACGTCGAGTATTCGGGTACCGCGTTCGCGGTGTTCTTCCTCGCCGAATATGCGAACATGATCCTGGTTTCCACGCTGGCGGCGCTGATGTTCCTTGGCGGGTGGCTGTCGCCCGTTGCGTTCATCCCCGACAGCTTCCTCTGGCTGGCGTTCAAAGTCGCCTTCCTGCTGTTCTGCTTCCTCTGGTTCCGCGCCACGTTCCCGCGCTACCGCTACGACCAGATCATGCGCCTGGGCTGGAAGGTGTTCATCCCGCTGACGATTGTCTGGCTGGTGCTGGTGGGCCTCCTGATGCGAATGTCCTGGTGGCCCTGGTAAGGGAACGATGATGATCGAACGCGTCCGCGATTTCTTCCGTACCTTCCTGCTCCTCGAGTTGGCCAAGGGCCTCATGCTGACGGGCCGCTATTTCTTCGCCCGCAAGATCACGGTGCAGTTTCCCGAGGAGAAGACGCCACAGTCGGGACGGTTCCGCGGCCTGCATGCCCTGCGCCGCTATCCCAACGGGGAAGAGCGCTGCATCGCCTGCAAGCTTTGCGAAGCCGTCTGTCCGGCGCTGGCGATCACGATCGAATCTGAACAACGCGCCGATGGCACCCGGCGCACGACGCGTTACGACATCGACCTGACCAAGTGCATTTTCTGCGGATTCTGCGAGGAATCCTGCCCGGTGGACTCAATCGTGGAAACGCGCATCCTCGAGTATCACGGCGAGAAGAGGGGGGATCTGCTCTACACCAAGGAGATGCTGCTGGCCATCGGCGACCGCTACGAAGAAGAAATCGCCAAGGACCGCAGCGATGATGCCGCCTATAGATAGAACGGTGAACAGGGAACAGGCAGCAGCGAACGGTGAGCAGTGAACAGGGGACAGCCAGTAGTGAACGGTGAACAGTGAACGGTGATGGATCAAGGCAGTTTTCTTGGCCGATCACCGTTCACTGTTGACTGATTACTAAAAAGAACATGGACTTCGCGACCGGAATCTTCTACTTCTTCGCGGCGATTCTGACATTCGCTGCGCTGCGCGTCATTACGGCGCGCAATCCGGTGCATTCCGCGCTTTTCCTGGTGCTCGCCTTTTTCACCGCTGCCGCCCTGTGGCTGCTCCTCGAAGCGGAGTTCCTTGCCATCGCCCTGGTGCTGGTCTACGTGGGCGCGGTAATGGTGCTGTTCCTGTTCGTGGTGATGATGCTGGACATCAACCTCGACCGGTTGCGGGAAGGTTACTGGGATTACCTGGTGCCGGCGCTGATCGTGGCCGGTGTCATGGTTGCGGAAATGACGCTGATTCTCGTCGGCCGCTACTTCGACCTTGAAGGCATGCCGATCCCGGAACCCAGGCCTGCCGACTACAGCAACACCCGCGAACTTGGCCTGTTGATCTACACCTACTACGTCTATCCGTTCGAAATTGCCGCGGTGATCCTGCTGGTGGCCATTGTCGCCGCCATCGCCCTGACCCTGCGCCAGCGCAAGGACACCAAATACATCGATCCTTCTCAGCAGATCAACGTGAGGCGCAAGGATCGTGTGCGGCTGGTATCCATGCCGTCCGAACCCAAAGCCGGGGAGGAGGCAAAATGATTTCCCTTTCCCACTACCTGGTCCTCGGTGCGATCCTGTTCGCGATCAGCGTCGTGGGGATTTTTCTGAACCGCAAGAACGTGATCATCCTGCTGATGGCCATCGAGCTGATGCTGCTGGCGGTGAACATGAACTTCATCGCCTTTTCCCATTTCCTCGAGGACCCCGCCGGTCAGATATTCGTGTTCTTCATCCTGACCGTCGCCGCCGCGGAGTCGGCGATTGGGCTGGCGATCCTGGTGGTGCTGTTCCGGAACCTGAATACGATCAACGTCGACGATCTGGACAAACTCAAAGGATGAGACAAGTGCTGCGTGCTGCGTGCTGTGTGCTGAGAGAAACCACCGCCGCTTTGCGGCGGACTTGTACTTTCGCAGCACCCGGTACCCAGCGCCCAGCACCTTGCGAATGCAAAGTATGAAGCTTCTCTACCTCATCGTCCCCCTGGCGCCACTTGCAGGTGCACTGATTTCCGGCCTGCTGGGCTGGCTGATCGGCCGCCGCGCCGCGCACTGGGTCACCATCATCGGCATGGTGATCGCGACGGTCGCCGCGCTGCTGGTGTTCCGCGACGTGCTGGCCGGCAATACCTTCAACGGCCCGCTGTACACCTGGATCACCAGCGATGACGCCACCCTGCAGATCGGCTTCCTGATCGACCGCCTGTCCGCGCTGATGATGGTGGTGGTGACGTTCGTGTCGCTCATGGTTCACATCTACACCATCGGTTACATGGCCGACGATCCCGGCTACCAGCGCTTCTTCTCCTACATCTCGCTTTTCACCTTCTCGATGTTGATGCTGGTGATGAGCAACAACTTCCTGCAATTGTTTTTCGGCTGGGAGGCGGTAGGCCTGGTTTCCTACCTGTTGATCGGCTTCTGGTACACGCGGCCCACGGCGATCTATGCCAACCTCAAGGCTTTCCTGGTCAACCGCGTCGGCGACCTCGGTTTCCTGCTCGGCATCGCACTGATCCTCGCTTATTTCGGAACGCTCGATTACAAGGAAGTCTTCGAGCAAGCCCCCGCCGCGAAGGATCAGGTGCTGGCCGTTGCTTTTACCGGCTGGCCGCTGCTGACTTCGATTTGCATCCTGCTATTCATTGGCGCAATGGGCAAGTCGGCCCAGTTTCCCCTGCATGTCTGGCTGCCCGATTCCATGGAAGGCCCGACGCCGATCTCGGCGCTGATCCACGCCGCGACCATGGTGACGGCCGGTATCTTCATGGTCGCGCGGATGTCGCCGCTGTTCGAGCTTTCCGAGACGGCGCTTTCCTTCGTGCTGGTCATCGGCGCCATTACCGCGCTGTTCATGGGCCTGGTCGCGATCGTCCAGAACGATATCAAGCGCGTGGTCGCCTATTCGACGCTGTCGCAGCTGGGTTACATGACCGTCGCCCTCGGCGCCTCAGCCTACGCGGCGGGCATGTTCCACCTGATGACGCACGCCTTCTTCAAGGCGCTGCTGTTCCTTGGCGCCGGCTCCGTGATCATCGCCATGCACCACGAGCAGGACATGCGCCGGATGGGCGGCCTGCGCAAATATCTGCCGGTTACCTACGCGACCATGTTCATCGGCGCGCTGGCCAGCGCCGGCATTCCCGGCTTGTCGGGCTTCTTTTCCAAAGACTCGATCATCGAAGCCGTCCATTTGTCGCGGCTTCCCGGCAGCGGTTTCGCCTACTTTTGCGTGCTGTCCTGCGTGTTTGTCACGGCTTTCTACACTTTCCGCCTGATGTTCATGACCTTCCATGGCAAGGAGCGTTTCGACACCCATGGCCAGGAAACCCAGGGCCACGGCGCCGGTCATGCGCCCGCGTCGGGGCATGGGCATGACAGCCACGATGAGCACCATGCGCCCTCCGGCCCGCCGCACGAGTCACCCTGGGTGGTGACCCTGCCGCTGGTCGTGCTCGCCATTGCGTCGATCTGCGCGGGCTGTTCATCGGTCCGATCCTGTTCGGCGGTTACTTCG
>JBKJUC010000073.1:0-2935 GCA_046590325.1 Burkholderiales bacterium
ATGCCTATGCGCTTGAACTCATCGTCCGCGTCCTGGTACTGGAAATACTGCCGCTCATGACGGCGCTGTTTATCGCGCTGCGCACCGGGGCCGCCATTAATACCGAAGTGGCGCTGATGCAGATCCAGAACGAACTCGGCGCGCTGGAGCGCATCGGCATCGACCCATTCCGCCTGGAGCTGCTGCCGCGGGTGGTCGGCGGAACAATTTCGGTCCTGGCGCTGACCGCCGTGAACATTGTCATCGCGCTGGTACTGGCGCGCATCATGATCATCGACCTCAATCCATGGAGCCTGCCGCCCGGCGAGTTCGCGCGCGTGATCGGCAAGGTGCTGGACTTGCCGGCGATCGGCGTGCTCTGGTCGAAGACTTTTGCGTTCGGACTCGCGGTCACGGTGATTCCGATTTCGGAAGGGCTGAACACGCCGAAGAAACTGTTCTATGCGCCGATCGCGGTGTTGCGCGGCATGGTGCGTTTGTTCTTCGCCCTGATGGTCATCGAATTTGCGGCGCTGACGGCTCTTTACGTCTGAGCATGCCGATGGCCGACTCCACGGAAACAGCCGCCAGCACCAAACGCGTCGTCATGCTTGCCGGAAACGCAGAGCGCCTGGCCTTGATCGAGCAGCATCCGCGCGCGGCAATGGTCTCGGAAGACCTGCCGCTGCGTGCCAATCTGTCCGTGCTGGAGAACATCACGGTGGTGCTGCAGTTCCGTACCAACACCTATATCGGGGAGGCGAACGACATTGCCTGGAACCTGCTGACGCTGGTTGACAGCACCGATTGTGCGCAGCGTCGCGATCCGGAACTGAGCACCGAGGAGCGATTCATTGCCAAGTTGCTGCGCGCGGTGGTCCTGACCCCGCCCATTATCCTGATTGACCGTCCCGCCCTGCTGCTGCCCGATACCAACTATCCTTTCTTCCTGAACCGGACGCTGCTGGCCCTTGCCGGCAAGTTCGAGCAATGCCTGATCCTGGATTACACATGGAACGCGCCCCTGTACAACAGTCGGGCATAAGAGGCCTGGGATTCAAGGTCGGGTTGCTGCTCACGCTGATCCCGGTGATCGCGATCGGATTGCTGCTGTATGCCATGCATGCGCGCGGCGTGTTCGACCGTACGCAGGCGCTGACGCTCATCGCCCAGGACGCCGAAGGCGTGACAGCGGGCATGCCCGTGATGTTCTCCGGTTTTCCGATTGGCCAGGTTTCTGGCATGGCCCTGAACGAGACCGGCCAGGTGCGCATCGAAGTCAGGATCAAGGTCAAGGAAGCGCGCTGGCTGCGAACCAGCAGCACCTTCACGCTGGAGAAGCAGTTGCTCGGTGACGCAAAGATCCGTGTGGTCTCACGGAAGCTGACCGATCCCCCGCTACCGGCCGAAGCCGAGCGCATGCTGGTCGCGACCGATGCCTCCAAAGACATCCCGCAGGTCATCGCCCGCGCCAACAGCATCCTGCAAAACGTCGACGAGATCATCCGTCCGGATTCCAGCTTCAACCAGACGCTGGCGAACCTGAATTCGGTGACGGCGCGCATGGCGGGGGAGTACGGCATCATGGAAGGGCTGACCGGAAGCCCCGAGTCCGCGCAGAACGTCATCGAAACGGTCGAGGGCGTCAGCGCGCTGGTGGCGTCGCTCAAGGGCGTAACCGCCCGCGCCGACAATGTGCTGGCCAAGACGGACGAGAAGATGTTCGCGCAGGGCGGCGTCATGGACGAGATGCAGAAATCCATGCTGCAGCTCAACACCCTGCTCGCGGAGACGCGCGACAGCCTGAAGAAGGCCGACGTCATCCTCGCCAATGCGCAGGAAGCCAGCACCGACATCAAAAGCGCCAGCGCCAACGTCAAGGACGCCACAACCGACCTTGGCGCATTGCGCGCGGAAGTGGACGACCGCATCCGCAAGGTAAACGTGCTCATCACCGAAATCAATCGCCGGTGGCCGTTCGCGCGCAAACCCGAGGTCAAGCTGCCATGAGGATCGCAATACCGGCGGCGCTGATGGTCCTGGCCTGCGCGGGATGCAGCGTTGCGCCGACGCCGGAATGGCAGGCGGATGCACACGATGCGCTGGAGAGTTTCACCGATACCTATCTCAAGGGCAATACGAAACTGGCGGAGCGCTTTTTCAGCGAAAGCCGCGCGGCGGTTGCTGGCACCGGGCGGCCGGACCTCGTGGCGCGGATGGAATTGATCCGCTGCGGCGTCGGCACTGCCGCACTCGATTTCGATGCCTGCGCCGGCTATGCGTTGATCCAGGCGGATGCGACGGAAACGGATCGTGCGTACGCAGGTTTTCTTGCGGGGAAGTTCGAACAGGGGGCAGGCGCGAAATTTCCGCCGCAGTATGAAGACATCTCTCGAGAGAAGGATGCCGGTGCGCAGAACCGCGCACTTCGGAAAATCAAGGACCCACTCTCGCGCCTGGTTGCATCCGGCGCCCTGTTCCGGGCCGGCAGGCTTTCACCCGAAGGAATTGCCACCGCGGTCGACACGGCATCGGAGCAGGCCTGGCGCCGTCCGCTGCTGGCGTATCTCAACGTGCAGGCGAAGCTGGCGGAATCCGCGGGAGATACGGCGGCGATGGAGGTGATCCGGAAGCGGATCGAACTGATTTACCAGCGCCCGTAAGATGGCGGCGCTGAGATAAAAGGTAAAAGGTGAAAGGTAAAAGGTGAAAGGTAAAAGGTAAAAGTGATAAGAAGGAGTGGCCCGTGCCTGAGGCCGCTAATTTCCTCTTTTCCCTTTTTATTTCCTGTGACCTTTTCGCGGCCGCCAGCGGATCAGAATTTTCTTTGATCGGCTGGCGGCGGCGTCCACTGGTACAGCCATGTCTCCGTGAGCGGCCTGCCGCCGGCGCGCAGGTATACGCGCAGATCAATCGGCTCGACGCTGGTATCGATCGGTTTCAGGTCGAACATGGC
>JBKJUC010000142.1:0-9306 GCA_046590325.1 Burkholderiales bacterium
CATAGGTCCGGAGAGTACAGTGACTAGCAGTCCCAGTGCTATTTTGCGAGAGTCACGCATGGCATTCTCCTCCAGTGAGTGCGGCAAGGGAAAGAGCGTTGCCGCGACGCCCAACGACCAGCTAAGCGGCCTGCCGAAGGCAGGTCCGCTTGAGCGCCGGGTTGGGCGGGTTTCTGCTCGTGAGACTGCAACGCATCGGTAGGCAAGACATGCCCGAAGCACTCACAAGGCGAGATAGTGCGCTACGCTAATCATCCGATGCCCGTCACGGGGTCGGACTCAGCTTGATTACAACAGCGTCGGCGCTGCCCGCGCTGATCTGGCCTGCCAGTTGACAGCGAGTGACGCCAGCGACATAGATCCCCGTAGCGTTGAGTGCGATTCCGCTGGGCGTGTCTGACGCCGTGCTTCCAATCTGCTGCGTCCAGAGTTCCTCCCCGTCGAGATCGTACATGCGCACGTGAATGTCTTCCGCGGGATTACCGACTGGACATGCCGGATCGAGCGCCTCCGGATTTCGCGGACGAATGGCCTCACTCGCTACGAAGACCCCAGTGTCGTCAGCCCCTAGGCCGATCGCCAAAGAAAAGCCAGTTAAGCCGCTACTGCCTTCGTATTGTCGGGTCCAGAGCACGGTTCCGTAGGCGGTCAACCGTTGCACAAACGTTGTCGGCACGTCCCCAAAATCGTTATTGGGTATCGGCGGATTGGTGCAACGTGGGAAGAATGGATCCGTCATCTTTCCAGTGGTAGCGCCCGCCACGTACACCCCGCTGGAGTGAACTGACACGCTAGCTAGCACCTCGCGACAGGCCGTGCCGAACTGGGTTGTCCAAAGCGCATTCCCGTCGTGGTCGTATTTACGCAAAAAGGCGTCGGTGTCGCCGATACTCGACTGTCCCGGCAGGGCAAGAGGGACGGTGCTGCCGACGTACACGCCTGTGTCGTCGACCGCGATGCCACCCAGGGAGAAGATGGCGGGATCGTCACCGCTGGTTCCAAACTGGCGGACCCAGAGCAGGTTCCCACCAAAGTCGAGCTTTGCCAGGAAGAAGTCCGAGCCGCCCGCGCTTGTCTGCGCGGGAAGGACTCCCGTGGTTAGACCGAAGATGTACACGCCCCTAGCATGAGCCGCGATTTTGAGAACTAAATCAAAGCCAGCGGTCCCTACCTGCCGAGTCCACCCTGCGTTGCCGTCCCGGTCGTACTGGCGGATGAAGATGTCCACGCCACCTGCGCTCGTCTGGCCCGGGAACGTCCCTTCCGTGATTCCGGCGACGTACAGACTGGTCTCGTGGATGGCGATCTTCGAAACGCCGTCAAAGGCGGACGTACCAAACTGCCTCGTCCACACCTTCGTGCCGGCCGCATCGTACTTGCGAAGGAACGTATCCACGCCGCCCGCGCTGATCTGCCCGGGCAGAGCGAAGTTGAACCCTACCCGTCCCGTCACGTACGCATTGTTCGAGTCGACGGCGATGTCTCCCGCCAAGTCAAAGCCCGGGGTCCCGAATTGACTGATCCAGCTTACATTCTGCGCTCGGGCCTCGGGGGCCTGGGCCAGAGCGAACCCGACTACGAGCAGCAAAACCAGTGTCATCTTTGGCATATCCTTTATCCTTTCATGCGTAGCCGCCCAACGTGAAGTAGGGGTCCTAAAAGGCCCTTTACAAAGGGACATTAGGCTGGTTATATTCACAGTATCAAGCATACTAACCCCATCTGCATAAGTGGTTAGGTGCAGTTTGAAAGCCTCGCACAGGGCTGTCAACCGATGTCAACCGGAGACTGCCCATGTCGCCTCCCGAGCCTCGTCTGCTCGATCAGGTGCGTAACCGCATCCGCCTCAAGCATTACAGCATCCGCACCGAGGAGAGCTATGTCGGGTGGGTACGCCGCTTCGTGCTGTTTCACGGCAAGCGCCATCCCCGGGACATGGGTGCTGCGGAGGTCGAGGCATTTCTGACCCACCTGGCGGTTCATGGAAAGGTCTCCGCTTCGACACAAAACCAGGCCAAGAGCGGGTTACTGTTTCTTTACAAGGAAGTCCTCGGCCAGGAGCTGCCCTGGCTGGACAACGTCGAGAACGCAAAACGCCCCGAGCGATTGCCGGTGGTATTGACCCGTCAGGAGGTCGAGGCGGTTCTTTCCGGTGTCGACGGGACCGCAGGTCTGATCCTGCACCTGCTGTACGGAACCGGAATGCGGATTCTCGAATGCCTTCGCCTCAGGGTGAAGGACGTGAACGTCCTCAAGCGCGAGATCATCATCCGCGAAGGCAAGGGATTCAAGGATCGAGTGACCATGCTTCCTGAATCGTGGCGGGCGCGCAGTCGTGAGCCCTCTCGACACCCGCTAGACTGCATGTCCCGACTTAAAACGGCGCAGCAGCGAGAAGGAGACGGGTAAACTACCGGCACTTTGATGTCCGATCTCGCGCAGTTTTTCTCCGATTCCGGCCCGCTGGCCGGGCTCATTCCCGGGTACCGCCTGCGGCCGCAGCAACTGGAAATGGCCACGGCCGTCGAGCAGGCGATCGAGAATCGCGAAGTGCTGATCGCCGAGGCCGGCACCGGTACCGGCAAGACCTTCGCCTACCTCGCACCGGCGCTGGCGAAGGGCGGCAAGGTGATTGTTTCCACTGGCACCAAGACGCTGCAGGACCAGCTTTTCAGCCGCGACATTCCGACCATACGCAATGCCATGCAGGCGCCTGTCACGGTGGCCTTGCTCAAGGGCAGGGCGAACTATGTCTGCCACTATCACCTGGAACGCGCGCGTAACGACGGCCGCTTCCTGAGCCGGGACGACGTGGTTTACCTGGCGCGCGTCGAGTCCTACGCCAGGACCAGCAAGACTGGGGACCGCAGCGGCCTTGCCGAAGTGCCGGAGGACGCCACGGTGTGGCCGCTGGTGACATCCACCCGGGAGAACTGCCTCGGTGGCGATTGTCCGAACTACAAGCAATGCTTCGTGATGGAAGCGCGCAAGCAAGCCATGGAAGCGGACGTGGTGGTGGTGAATCATCATCTGTTTTTCGCCGACGTGGCACTGCGCGACGAAGGCGTGGCGGAACTGCTGCCGGCCTGCAACACGGTGATTTTCGACGAGGCCCATGCGCTGCCGGAAACGGCGAGCCTGTTCTTCGGCGAGACCGCTTCGACCAGCCAGTTGATCGAAGTGGCCCGCGATACGCGCATCGAGGCCGCGGCCGGCGCAAAGGACAACGCGGCACTGCCCGATGCGGCATCGGCGCTGGAGAAATCGGCGCGCGACCTGCGCCTGCAGGTGCGCGAGGACGGCGCGCGACAGACTCATGCGCAGGCCATGGCCAGCACGGGTTTCACAGATGCGCTGGAAGCGGTGGCGACGCGGCTCACCGAACTCGCAGCCGTGCTTGAGTCGCAGGCCGACCGATCCGAAGGCCTGCGCAACTGCTGGACGCGGGGCCTGGACCTGCTCGACCGGCTGGGCCGCTGGCAGGAGCAGGCGGACCGTGAGCGGGTGCGCTGGGTCGAGGTGTTCGCGCAATCAGTGCACCTGAATGCCACGCCGTTGTCGATCGCGGACATCTTCCAGCGGCAGATCAGCAGCAATCCACGGGCCTGGATTTTTACATCGGCGACTCTATCGGTAGCGGGCGATTTTTCCCACTACCAGCGGGAGATGGGGCTCGCCGATGCGCAGACTGCCTTCTGGGAGAGCCCGTTCGACTATCCCAACCAGGCGTTGCTCTACGTGCCGGAAAAACTGCCGGAACCGAATACGCCGATGTACACCACAGCGGTGGTGGAGGCGGCGCTGCCGGTGATCGAGGCGGCGCAAGGCCGCACGTTTTTTCTGTTCACCAGCCTGCGGGCCATGCGCGAGGCGCGCGAACTGCTGGAAACCGGCATGAACCGGATGGGCATGCAGTATCCGCTGCTGATGCAGGGCGAGGGCTCGCGCAGCGACCTGCTGGATCGCTTCAGGAAACTCGGCAATGCGGTGCTGCTCGGCAGTGCATCGTTCTGGGAAGGTGTGGACGTGAGGGGCGAGGCGTTATCGCTGGTGATCATCGACAAGCTGCCGTTTTCGCCGCCCGACGATCCGGTGCTCGCCGCGCGCATCGAGAAAATAAACAACGAGGGCCGCAATGCCTTCATGGAATACCAGGTGCCGCAGGCGGTGATCACACTGAAGCAGGGCGCCGGCAGGCTGATCCGCGACGAGAATGACCGCGGCGTACTGATGATCTGCGACCCACGCCTGATTTCCAAGCCCTACGGCAAGCGCATCTGGCGCAGCCTGCCGCCGATGCGCCGCACCCGTGACCCGGCTGATGTGCGGGCCTTCTTTAAGGACCTAAGAGCCGTGACAACGTAAATGCCGTGAATATCGTGAATGTCGTGAATACCGTGAATGCCGATTGAGGGCGTTCTAAATTTACGACATTCACGATATTCACGGCACTTACGTCGTCACGGCATTTACGAGCAGCCACGCCAGCAGCAACCAGAGCGCCACGATTACGCCGGCAGCAATCCAGTTTTTCGGCCGGGGCCGATGCGCTTCCGTCCAGGCTTGTGCGCGTGCGCGGGAATCCAGCATCACCTGATGGGGCAGGAGCCGGATCACCAGCCAGATCGCGCCCGGCAGCAGGATGAGTTCGTCGAGGAAGCCGAGGACCGGAATGAAATCCGGGATGAGGTCGATCGGCGAGAGCGCGTAGGCGACGATCAGGATCGCCAGGCCCTTCGCGTACCAGGGCGTGCGCGGATCGCGGCACGCCATCCACAGCACCAGACCCTCACGCTTGAGGGCGGCGGCCCAGGTTTGCAGCGCGCCCCGCATTGCAACGGCCCAGCTTTTCAGCCGCGCCAGCATTTCTCAGTCTACCCGCTCACCGTGCAGGTCGTGCGCGTCCGCGCGCGTGATGCGCACCCGGGCGAAGTCGCCCGGATTCAGGCCCCCGGCCTTGCGGATGTGCACCACGCCGTCGATCTCCGGCGCATCGGCGCTGGAGCGTCCCTGTGCTTCGTTGTCTGCGGCCTGGTCCACAAGCACGTCGAACGTACGGCCGACTTTCTCCTGCAGCCGGCGCGTGCTGATTTTTTCCTGCACGGCCATGAAGCGGGCGCGGCGTTCCTCACGCAACTCGTCCGGCACCGGATCGGGCAGGGCGTTCGCCGCCGCGCCTTCCACGGGCGAGTAGGCGAAACAGCCGACGCGGTCGAGCTGCGCCTCCTCGAGGAACTGGAGCAGTTCCTCGAACTCGGCTTGCGTCTCACCGGGAAAGCCGGCGATGAACGTGCTGCGGATGGTGATGGCCGGACAGGCCTTGCGCCACGCACGGATGCGCTCGAGGTTGTTTTCCGCGTTGGCCGGGCGTTTCATGAGTTTCAGGATGCGCGGGCTCGCGTGCTGGAACGGCACGTCGAGATAGGGCAGCACCTTGCCGTCGGCCATCAGCGGGATTACTTCGTCAACGTGCGGGTAGGGATAGACATAGTGCAGGCGCACCCAGACACCGAGATCGCCGAGCGCGCGGGTCAGTTCGGTCATGCGCGTCTTCAGCGGTTTGCCGCCCCAGAAGCCGGTGCGGTATTTCACGTCCACGCCATAGGCGCTGGTGTCCTGAGAAATCACCAGCAATTCCTTCACGCCGGATTTCACCAGGCTTTCCGCCTCCTGCATCACGTCGCCGACGGGCCGGCTGACGAGGTCGCCCCGCATCGAGGGGATGATGCAGAAGGTGCAGCGATGGTTGCAGCCTTCGGAGATCTTCAGATAGGCGTAGTGCTTCGGCGTGAGCTTGATGCCGTGCGCCGGCACCAGGTCCACGAAGGGATCATGGGGCTTGGGCAGATGGGCGTGGACCACTTGCATGACTTCGTCGGTGGCATGCGGACCGGTGACCGCCAGCACTTGCGGATGCGCATCCTTGATCACCGTGCCCTTGGCGCCGAGACAACCGGTGACGATCACCTTGCCGTTCTCGGCCAATGCTTCGCCGATCGCGTCCAGCGATTCCTCGACCGCGGCATCGATGAAACCACAGGTATTGACCACCACCAGATCGGCGTCGGCGTACGTGGGCGAGATCAGGTAACCCTCGGCGCGCAACTGCGTGAGGATGCGTTCGGAATCCACCAGCGCTTTCGGACAGCCAAGCGAAACGAAACCGACTCTCGGGGCGGCGGTCACGGCTTTGCGGGGTTTGGCGGTTTTGACGGTGCTCATTCGGGTTGGGGATGAAAAACGGCGCGGGGCTGGTGGCCCCGCGCCGTCTGATTAAATGGGTAAGGTCGCGTCAGGATCCGGTTTTCTTCTGCGGCGGCTTAAGGCCTTCATCCGCAGCGGAGGGCTCGGCATCCTTGCCCTGCGGGACACCGGGGAAGCCAAACGGAAGGCTGCCGAAAATGGAGCGGGCCTGCTTCTGCAACTGCTGCTGCATGTCGAGGAACGTGGTGGCGCTCTGTTCCAGGTAGCTTGACATCATTCCCTGGATCGTCGGGCCCTGCATTTTCACGAACTGGCTCCAGGCTTCGGCGTTGAGCATCGGGTTGTCCCCGAACTTCGGCACGCTCTGCTCCTGCAGGCGGCGCTGGATTTCGACGAAGGTCTGGATGTTCTTGTCGAGGTAGCTGCCCATCATGCCCTGCATGGCGTTGCCGTAGAAGCGGATGATCTGCGAGAGCATGTCGGAGGAGAACATCGGCGCGCCGGCGCTTTCTTCCTCCAGGATGATCTGCAGCAGGATTGCGCGCGTGAGGTCTTCCTCGCTTTTTGCGTCGATCACCTTGAACAGGACTTGATCCAGTACCAACTGCTTCACGTCAGCGAGCGTGATGTAACTGCTCGTTGCGGTGTCGTAGAGACGGCGGTTGGGGTACTTCTTGATCAGGCGAAGCTCTTCACTCATTTTTGTGCAGTCCGGAAAGTTGTCCGAGGCGGTTATGACGCGGCGCGCGAAGCGCGGATTATAACCATCTGATAAATAGGATATACCAAAGTTTATGCGATGCGATAAAAATTGTTGACTTCACATATTGCGACGCCTAATATTTTACTGCTGCGATGCAGCAATCTGGGCCAGGCAATGTGCGGCTCCTTTGGAATTGTCCCCGAGGAAACATCAGATTGAAAGTGGTTCGCGCGCATGCATGGGCTTCTGCGCGGAACAAAAAACGGGTGGTCTTCAGAGTTTGGGAAAGCCGCCGACCTGGGTACTGTCTGCGAGCAGGGGGCAAAACCCCGGCTGGAACGTAAGCTAAGGCGCTGGCATACAGATTGCATTTAGTTAGGCGAGGTCGTGCAGGTGAAGGGGCGGCAGGCAGAGCCCTGACCCTGTAAAGCGGCAAGAAGATAGCCGGATCAAGGCACTAACCGGAACAAATTGATGCGGGTTGCGGGGTGGCAACCCGGCGCGAAATGCCCGCCCGGAGCGGGATTGACGGCAGGCGAAAGCATGAATGGGCAGGTGGAAGTAACGGATTCGTAAGGCTCCTCCCCCTTTATCTAAAGGTTTTCCTTTGGTAAAGGTTCAACCCCGGTGGGTTTCCCACCGGGGTTTTTTTTGCCCAAATTTGGGGCCAATAATGTCAGGAATTGTCCAAACCGCGACCCTGGAATGGGTCGCGCGATGACGGGTTGCAGGTTTAGGGGGGGCGAGTCTGGTAGTCCCTCGTGCCGCGTACCTCGCGCCTGCTTTCAAGACATGTGCTGGCCGCCGTTGATCGAAATATTGGCACCGGTGACGAAAGCGGCTTCATCCGAGGCCAGGTAGATGATGAGGCCGGCGACTTCTTCGGGCATACCGAGGCGCCCCAGGGGAATCTGCGGCAGGATCTTGGAGTCGAGGATGTCTTGGGGAATGGCGGTCACCATCTTGGTGCCGATGTAGCCGGGCGAGATGGTGTTGACGGTGACGCCCTTTTTTGCCACCTCGTAGGCCAGCGCCTTGGTGAAGCCGTGCATCCCTGCCTTGGCGGCAGAGTAGTTCGTCTGGCCGAACGCGCCTTTCTGCCCATTCACCGAGGATACGTTGATGATCCGGCCCCAGTTGCGCTCGACCATGCCGTCGAGCACCTGCTTCGTCATATTGAACACGCTGTCCAGATTGGTGCCGATCACCACATCCCAGTCGGCCTTGGTCATTTTCTTGAATGTCATGTCGCGGGTGATGCCGGCGTTGTTGACCAGCACGTCAACGGGCCCGACTTCCGTGGCGATCTTGGCGATGCATGCGGTGCAGGAAGCGAAATCCGTAACGTCCGCGGCATAAGCGCGAAACTTGTAGCCGCGTGCCTGCATGGCCTTGAGCCACTCCTCCGACTTCTTGTTGCCGGGCGAATAGGTGGTCAGCACGGTATAACCCTGGTCCGCCATCTTGGTGCAGATGGATTCGCCAAGACCGCCCATGCCGCCGGTCACCAGTACATTTCGTTTTGCCATGAAACTTCTCCTCCCGGAATTGTGTTTGTTATAGACCTTCGCGCTGCCCGCTGCTCAGCCGGACTTTTCCTTCACATAGCGACCCGGTGCCGGCTCGATCACCGGATAGACGGCATTTCCGTTCGCTGCCGGCACCGCCACTCGCTCACCGGACTTGTCCCGCAACCATTGGGCCCAGTGCGTCCACCAGCTTCCTGCATGTTGCGTTGCGTTGTCGAGCCATTCTTCCGCCTCCGTAACTGCTGCGCCGCCACTCCAGAAATTCCTGCGGTTCCTGCTCGCGGGATTGACGATGCCGGCAACGTGGCCGCTGGCGCCGAGCACGAATTCGGTACGAGGCCCCAGGAGTCCGGCACTTGCGAACGCGGTCTTCCAGGGCACGATGTGGTCCTCGCGCGTCGCCAATACATAGGCCGGAAGATCGATGCTGCCGAGATCCACCGGCACATCGCATGAAACGAGTTTACCGGGAATTCTCAGGTTGTTCTCCAGGTACATGTTGCGAAGGTAGTACGCATAGAGGCGGCCCGGAACGTTGGCGCCGTCGGCATTCCAGTAAAGGAGATCGAAGGCGCGCGGTTCGCGGCCCTTGAGGTAATTGTTGATGACGAAGTGCCAGACCAGGTCGTTGGCGCGCAGCGTGGCGAAGGTCGCTGCGAGGCGGCTGCCGTGCATCACGCCGGACTCGCGGTAGTCTTTTTCCGCCTGCTCGACGAAATCGCGGTCGATGAAAACGCTGATGTCGCCGGTCTCGGAGAAATCCAGCATTGCGGCGAGCAGCGTCATCGAACTCACGGATTTGTCCTGGCGATGCGCCAGGACTGCGAGCGCGGTGGCAAGCAGGGTGCCGCCGACGCAGAAGCCCAGGGT
>JBKJUC010000180.1:0-4542 GCA_046590325.1 Burkholderiales bacterium
CGGCCGATCAGCATGCGGCGGATCTCCGAAGTGCCAGCGCCGATCTCGTACAGCTTTGCATCGCGCCACAACCGGCCAGTCGAGTACTCGTTGATGTAGCCGTTGCCGCCCAGGGCCTGGATCGCCTCGCCGGCCATCCAGGTGGCTTTTTCCGCGGCATAGAGAATCGCGCCAGCCGCGTCCTTGCGCGTGGTTTCGCCACGGTCGCAGGCTTTTGCCACGGCGTACACATAAGCCTTGCAGGCATTCATGGTCGTATACATGTCGGCGACCTTGCCCTGCATCAACTGGAATTCGCCGATGGCCTGGCCGAACTGCTCGCGCTGATGGACGTATGGCATGACCACGTCCATGCAAGCCTGCATGATGCCAAGCGGACCGCCAGCCAGCACGGCGCGCTCGTAGTCCAGGCCGCTCATCAGCACCTGCACACCGCGGTTGATTTCGCCGAGTACGTTTTCGGCAGGCACTTCGCAGTCGCGAAACACCAGTTCGCAGGTGTTGGAGCCGCGCATGCCGAGCTTGTCGAGCTTTTGCGCGGTGGAAAAACCCTTGAAGCCTTTTTCGATCAGGAATGCGGTGATGCCCTTGGGGCCGGCGGCCGCATCGGTCTTGGCGTAAACCACCAAAGTGTCCGCATCCGGTCCGTTCGTGATCCACATCTTGGTGCCGTTGAGGATGTAACGGTCGCCCTTCTTCTCGGCACGCAGTTTCATGCCCACCACGTCGGAGCCGGCGTTGGGCTCGCTCATCGCGAGCGCGCCGACATGCTCGCCGGACACCAGCTTGCGCAGGTACTTGCGCCGCTGCGCTTCGCTGCCGTTGCGGCGGATCTGGTTCACGCAAAGATTGGAATGCGCCCCATAGGAAAGCCCAACAGAGGCCGAAGCGCGGGAGATCTCCTCCATCGCCACCACGTGGGCAAGGTAGCCCATGCCGGTGCCGCCGTATTCTTCCTCGACGGTCACGCCCAGCAGGCCAAGGTCGCCGAGTTTGCGCCAGAGATCCACGGGAAAGAGATTGTCGTGGTCGATGGCGGCGGCGCGCGGGGCGATTTCGCGGGACGCGAAGTTGCGCACCGTGTCACGCAGCATCTCCACGTCTTCGCCAAGATCGAAGTTGAGCGAAGGAAAGGAAACCATGGGGAGCGGCTCCGGTCGGTTCATTGTCAGAGGTCCTTTCTTCCGTGCATGGTCATCAACGTTTGCAGCAGCGTGGCGCACAGGGTTTCCTGTCCAGCCTTGATCACGAACGCATCCACCTGCGTCACCACCAGCGAGCGGCCGGCCTTCAAGACCCGGCCTCGCGCAACCAGCACTTCGCCGTCGCCGGGCGCGAGCAGGTTCATCTTGTATTCCACCGTCAGCACGCTGGAATCCTCAGGCATCAGCGAGAACGCGGCATAGCCGCCGGCGGAGTCTGCGATGGTACCTATGATGCCGCCGTGAAAGTAGCCGTGCTGCTGCGTCAGGTCGCTGCGGTAAGGCAACTGGATTTCACATTCGCCGGGCGCCATCCGGCGCACCCGCGCACCCAGCAGTTTCATCACGCCCTGCCGGTCAAAGCTGGCCTGCACGCGTTGCGCGTAGGCGGGATCTTTCGCCTGGAATTCGGGCATTGCAAAACCTCCAGCTTGCCGACTTTAATTGACGTTTACGTTAACGTCAATAAACGCCGCCAGTATTGCAGTTAAATTATTAAACATCAGTTAGTTAATCCCTTGCGACCTTGCTGATCCCGGATGGCGATGCTGCAGCCTCAACCGGGACGTTGCTGCGCAAACTGCGCAAAATTTGTTGCGCAACAAATGAATATTTTCAAGCCTCTACGGACGATCCATGGTTGCGCCCGCCGGCATTGGCGGCTTTATCCTTCTTGCGCATCAGCAAATCCCGGCACTGCTTTTCGAAGGCGTCGATTTCACCCAGTACCGCTTCCATGTCTTCGCGCTGCTGCTGCAGGATGGCGCGGCGTTTATCCAGCACCTGGAGGAAACGCTCAAGCTGGGCCTGGTCGTCGCCGGTCGAGTCGTACATGTCGATCAATTCGCGAATCTGCACCAGCGAAAAACCGAGTCGTTTCCCCCGCACCGTCAGCTTCAGCCGTACTCGGTCGCGATGACCATAGACCCGCGTCCGGCCGGCGCGCTTTGGCGCCAGCAGGCCGTGATCCTCGTAGAAGCGGATGGCCCGGGTGGTCAGGCCAAATTCGCGCGCAAGGTCGGTGATGGAATAGGTGGTATCGGTCATGCAATCCGCCGTTGACGTAAACGTAAAGTAGAATTCGAGTATAGCGCGGGCGCCGCCCGTGGCATCAAACTCTGCCGATGACCCATCCATCCAACGCCGCAGTCACCGCACCGCCGGCCATTTCTTCGAAGCTCGCTTTTCCGCACGCCAGCCCGGTCGCGTCGGGCGCGGTGCAGGAAGTCGCACCCGGCGTGTACTGGTTGCGCATGCCGCTTCCTTTTGCGCTGGACCACATCAACCTCTGGCTGCTGCGCGACGGCGATGGCTGGACCGCTGTGGATTGCGGCATCGCCCTGGCAGAAACCCAGGCGCATTGGGACAAGGTTCTTCAGGAAGTCGTCGGTGAGAAAGGTCTCTCCCGCGTGCTGGTCACACATTTCCATCCCGACCATTTCGGCAACGCCGGCTGGTTGACGCGGCGCTTCAATGCGCCGCTGTGGATGACGGAATCGGACTATCTGACGGCGCACGCGCAATACCAGGTCCATGCGGGGCATGGGTCGGATGCAGCCGCGAGACTGTTTGCGCAGCACGGCCTGGACGCCGAACGAGTTGGCGCCATTGCCGGCCGCGGCAATTCCTATCGCAAGATCGTCTCGGAACCCCCGACGCAGTTCATGCGCATCATGGAAGGCGATGAAATCGCTATCGGCGCGAACCGTTGGCGCGTCTTCATCGGTTACGGACATGCACCGGAGCATGCTTCGCTGCATTGCGAAGCGCTGGGCGCGGTGATTTCCGGCGACATGCTGCTGCCCAAGATCAGTACCAATGTCAGCGTATGGCCGACCGAGCCGGAAGGCGACCCGCTGAAACTGTTCCTGCGCTCGATCGACCGGTTCCTCGAGATCAAGAACGACACCCTGGTGCTGCCTTCCCACGGGCTGCCGTTCCGCGGCGCGCACGAACGCGTGCAGATGCTGCACGATCATCATCGCGACCGGCTGGCGGAAGTGCTGGAGGCCTGTGCGTCGCCCACCACGTCCGCCGACCTGCTGCCGGTGCTGTTCCGGCGCAAGCTCGATTCCCACCAGGTTTTCTTTGCGATGGGCGAGTCCATCGCCCATCTCCACTACCTCTGGCATCAGGGCCGTCTGCACCGCACGCGTGGCGATGACGGCATCTACCGTTTCATGCGCCTGCCGGGATGAAAGTCGGCGGCGTCGCCTATCGCAGCATCTGGCGCGACGGCGATCGTATCGCGATCGTCGACCAGACCCGCCTGCCTTTCGAGTTCCACACGCTGCGCCTTGAAAGCAGCGAGCAGGTCGCGCATGCGATCCGTTCGATGCAGGTGCGCGGCGCGCCGCTGATCGGCGCCACTGCGGCCTACGGCCTTGCACTGGCCACGAAGGAAAACAGTTCCGACGCCCATCTCAAAGCATCAGGCGAAGTGCTTGCCGAAACACGGCCGACCGCGGTGAACCTGCTCTGGGCGGTCGAAAGAATGATCGCGCGAATCTCTCCCCTGCCCGCATCTGCACGCCTGCAGGCCGCCTGGACCGAAGCGGAGGCGATCGCCGCTGAAGACGTCGCCCTCAATCTCGCCATCGGCGGCCACGGGCTGGAATTGCTGCGCGCCGCCGCGAACAAGATCGTGGCGAACAGGAAAGGCCGGGTCAATGTCCTCACCCATTGCAATGCCGGCTGGCTCGCAACCGTGGATGCCGGCACCGCGCTCGCGCCGATTTATCTCGCGCATGATCAGGGCATCCCGGTGCATGTCTGGGTGGATGAAACGCGCCCCCGCAACCAGGGCCTGCTCACCGCCTGGGAACTCACGCAGCATGGCGTGCCCAATACCCTGATCGCCGACAATGCAGGCGGGCACTTGATGCAGCACGGACAAGTGGACATGGTGATCGTGGGCGCCGACCGGGTCAGCGCCGCAGGCGATGTCTGCAACAAGATCGGCACCTACCTGAAAGCCCTGGCCGCCCGGGACTGCGGCGTGCCGTTCTATGCAGCCGTTCCCGGGCCGACGATCGACTGGTCGGTGAACGACGCACTGCGTGAAATCCCCATCGAGCAACGCGACGCAGAGGAGTTGCTCCAGGTGCAGGGCCGCACGACCGGCGGCCGGCTCGACAAGCTCAGGATCGGCGCCGAAGGCATGGCGGCGGCGAATCCCGCCTTCGACGTCACCCCGGCACGGCTGGTTACCGCGATCATCACAGATCGCGGCATTTCTCCCGCAAGCCACCAAGGACTGGCGGGGCTCTACCGGGACAAGGCCGCATGACCGAACTCCAGCTTCGCCGGCAGATCATCTCGACCGCACTGCGGATGAACG
>JBKJUC010000071.1:0-12095 GCA_046590325.1 Burkholderiales bacterium
CTTAACTTTGCGTTGGGCGGCTTAGAGGAACTACTCGTCCGGAGCTCAGCAGCGGAAGGCAGGCGCATGACAGAAAAGAGGAGTTCTAGGAGCAAGACGGCACTGACCAGTTGAAGGGAGGAAAGCAGATGTTTTGGCGATTTGCGGCTCTCATAGTGACTTACATCGTTATTGGTTGTGCTTCAGGCTCCATCGTCCTCACCGGAACAAAGCGACCGCCAGTGTCGCCAACGGAGGTAAAGCTATATACAAAGGCGCCTGCCGAGTACGAAGTCATTGGGATAGTTAAGGCTTCGTCAGAGATGGGGATGACGGAACAAGGGTCTATGGACTACGCCGTCGAAGAGTTGAAGAAGCAGGCAGCTTCGGTCGGCGCTAACGGAGTCATTCTGCGTACAGTTGGGGAGAAGGGCGGTACCTCCTACGGAACATTCATACCGAACGCCTCAGGAGGTGGGTACTTCGTTGGTGGAAGTGAGGCGGCCCAATCGGTCTCTGGGGAGGCGATCTATGTCACACAGTCAGAGTGAGCCGCCCAACTCGGCGCTGCAGGGGAGCATCCAACAGCGCCGCTCCACGCGCTGTTGTCTGCCCGCTGAGCTTTGGCGTTAGGCACTGGAGGCGACCCATGGATGCATGCGAATCGCTTTACGATCAGCCTGCCACGAGCTTCTCGTTGCGCTTGTTCCTCAAGCAAGAGACGTTCGTGCCGGGACGGCTCATCGTGGAACTCGCACGGACCTTCCTGGCCGATCTCGTGTTGCCGCCATGCCAGCCCACGCGGCTCTGGACCAAGCGCGCAAAGGACGATGCGAAGCTGAATATGGTGGATTTTTCCGAACGCCGATGGAATGCAGCCGTGAAGAAGATCGTCAGCGGTGAATTCAGTGCGCTCACCATCTTCGCTGCAAATCCGGATTCGCCGACGCAGCAAGTATCGTTCTACGCGCACGTGAACCCCGTCGGACCCGCGGGTTATTCAAGTCCGCTCCCCGGCACCATCGAGTTCGCCTGCAGCGTTTCCTACCTTCGGCAGCTGGCCGCTTCCGCGGCAAAGCTCGAAACGCTGTTGCGGTTCGGGACGGCGGCCTGGAACGGCGTGCAAGGTGGGCCCGCCTATGGATACGGGAACCTCGGCTTCATCCCGCCGAGAGTCCCGTTCAACCCTCACGGCGCTCAAAACACAGAGTATCGGCTTCCCTGGGACCGCGACACACCGCCCGCACAGCGTCCTCACGCGATTCCCGTCGCCTGGATCGGATCGGACGTCGATGGAAATCTCGACCGATCGTTCTGCGCGGCCAAAGGGATCAAGGGAGCGTTCTGGGCCAACTACTTGAGCGAGATCTACGTGAGACAAGCGGGTGGCGCGGAGGTGATCGGGGCAAGTCTGCCCGGGATCCGGATCGAGACTCTGCACGACGGAGGATTGCTTGTCGTGGCGACCGAAAGTCCGCTGCCAAAGGATTCGGAAGAGAATCGCCAACGCTTTCTCGCCGTTCACCGCGTACTGCAACCGGCCTTTCTGTCGCGCGCCGAGACGGCCGCAAACAAACGAGCTCTGCTCGGCCATTTCTACCGTGAACACGTGTCGGTGCCGGTATGAGCATTCCCGGAATCCCACGCCCGATGACCGATGGCGAGGAAGGTCGGTCCGTCATCGTGCCTAACCCTGCACTCAACCGGACCCGCCGGGCACGTGTGTTCTTCCTTCATGCATCAGTGGCGGCGGGGCCGGTTAGCTTAGCCGTTGGGCTTTACAGAAACGCATTCCAGCGACCGGTCTTTTATGCTCTTTTGACTTTCAGCAAAAAGGAACACTCCATGCACCTGCAAGCCCTCCTGCCTCGATACCCTGTCCCTGCGCTCAGCGTTTCGCTCACCACTGGTGGGCGTTTCGTTCTTGGTGCCGCCCCGGGGCAGCGATTCGACCTGTTGGTTTTCTATCGGGGTCTTCACTGCCCGATCTGCGCCAAGTATCTCCTCGAACTTGAACGCCTGGCGCCGGACTTTGCATCACGAGGAGTTCAAATTATCGCAGTGAGCAGCGACGACGAAGATCGCGGAAGGCAGATGGCAGAGAAGGTCAAGGCAAGCGGGATCAAGTTCGCGTATGGACTGAGCCTGCGATCAGCACGTCAGTGGGGGCTCTACATCAGCACATCGCGCGGCAAGACTTCTATCGGAATCGAAGAACCTACGCTGTTCAACGAGCCGGGAGTCTTCCTCGTACGACCGGACGGTACTCTGTACTACGGAGCCGTTCAGACCATGCCGTTTGCACGCCCGCAGTTTCAAGACTTGCTAGGTGCTATCGATTTAGCAATTTCGAAGGATTACCCGGCTCGTGGCGAGTACACGGGCGAAGTCTGAGTGCGAGATGACGCCCAGCCCTTCCATCGTGCGGAGGCCGTGACTCCGCGCTTCCCAAATGGCGATTTGGTGATGGAGATGCCGCAAAGAACGGGATTGAAAAGCGCATGGACCTGCATGTATGGCTCATGCAGGACCGATCAGTGAACTGGTCCGATTCCACTGCTCGCTCGGTACGAGACGTCGTGATCGGCGTAGAACGTTACTATCAGGAGTGTCCCTGGGTTGGAAGTGATCCAAACCTTAATGCCTCGGTTGCTGAGGATTTGTCTAAAGTCGACACGGGGAAATGAACGAATGACATCTAACTGCGCGTTCGAGAGCCGGCGCTCTACGAGCGCGTCTCAACGCGGACGTTAGGCGCCCGAGAAAGCACACTCATGAGCACCGCAGCTTGGTACTCCCGTTTTGCCAAAGGTGCAGCCCACTTCTGTGGGCGTCCGCGGGTCTTTACTTTGGCAGTTGCAGTCATTGTCGTCTGGGTAGTAACCGGGCCCATGTTCGGGTTTAGCGACACTTGGCAGCTCGTCATCAATACGGGGACGACCATCATCACGTTCTTGATGGTGTTCCTCATTCAGAACACGCAGAATCGCGACACGGAGGCGATTCAAGTCAAGCTCGACGAACTTATCCGGGCAACGAAGGGGGCGCACAACGCGCTACTTGATCTCGAGGAACTTGAAGAGGAAAGCCTTGACGCGTTCAAAGCCAAGTACCAGGCATTGGCTGCTTCTGCACGTGCGGAACTCGGGCATGGCAACCAAGACACGGGAACACCCGAGCCATGATTGACAGGCTGGCGCCTAATCCTTCGCTCAAGCAGGAACCCTTTGGGTTGGGTCTTTCAATATGGCGCTCCTTTCTCGCACTGCTATATTGCAAGACTTGACGCCACTGTTTCCGATTTCTACGTTGAGCACCGCCGCGTCGCCTACACGCTGGCGGAACAGCCGGCGACACGCGTCGACGTCCTGAGCAAGCTGAAGGCGAACATCCAGGATGTCTTCAACGAATACGGCGTCCAGATCATGTCGCCGCACTACGAGAAAGATCCCAACGAGCCGCATGTTGTGACGAAGTACAAGTGGCACGCGGCGCCCGCAGGGCCGCCGCCTGGTGAAGCCGCTTCGGAACGATAGATACGCAAACACTGGTTCAATGTCGGGATAGCTGGAATCCCCGAGGGGGCCGCAGGCTGCCGCTTGAATTTCGAAGCACCGAGGCTCATACGGCATCGGTTGGTTTGGCGGCGGCCTCAGAAGCAGATGTCTTGTCGATTTCAATGGGAAATACCGCGGCCCGGCCCGGACGGGCAGTGCCCGGATAGACAGTCAGGTGCGGGAACGGTATTTCTATTTCTTCCCTGTCGAACGCGTACTTCAGGCGGCGCAAATACTCGCGCCGCACATTCCACTGCTCCAGCGGCATGACCCGAAAGCGGCCACGGATGATGACCGCCGAATCATCCAGACGCTCGACGCCAGCAAGCTCGAATTTATCCAGTATCCTGGAGGAGAATGCGGGATCGGCCGCCAGGTCCCTGGCGACCTCGATCATGACTTTCATGACGTTGTCCAGGTCCTCCTTGTATGCGACGCCGACGTCCACGACCGATTGCGCAAATCCGCGACTCATATTGACGACATCGACGATCGTACCGTTCGGAACAAAGTGCACGTTGCCATGGTAGTCGCGTAACTGCACGTATCGAAGTGTGATCTCCTCCACAAGCCCGGCATGCTCGCCGAGCCTGACTACATCTCCCTGGCGGATCTGGTTCTCCAGCAAGAGGAAAAACCCGGTGAAATAGTCCTTGACCAGGCTTTGCGCGCCGAACCCGATGGCGAGGCCTGCGACGCCCGCCGCCCCCAGAATTGGCGCGACGGATACTCCGATTTCCGACAAAACCAGCATGGTGGCAATCAGCCAGACCACGACCGAAGCCATGTATCGAAACACACGGCCGAGCGTCTCCGCCCGTTTGACCGATTCGAGATCGTCAAAATGGCTGGAAATGCGCTTCCGGAATACGCCTATCGCCCGCTGCAGCAGCCTGATTGCGAACCAGGCGAGGAGCAATATGATCAGAATTCGCGCTGCCGAAGTCGCCACTCCGCCCAGCTGTTGCCACCACATCGTCACGAATTGAAGAGCCTTGGTATCCATTGATCCTCGATTTGAAATTTCTTCGGGCGGGGTTCGACTGTGAATACGCCAGCGTAGTTCAGTAATCGGAAACTCGCGGCGTGACCAATCTGGACTGCCACCACTCGTACCTGCAGCCAAGGCTGGTCAGGCAAATATAGACACTTGCAATGATGGCGCCATCAGGGAAAGTTGCGGGGACGAATACCCGGAAGCCACTCCGGGAAGGTCGTCAGGAGCATCGAGCTTGAAATCCTCGGGCAGAGGATTCTCGGCCTCTCGTGGGTGCCTCGATCTCGTGAATTTTCCGGATATCCATTCCGAATTTTTTCAATGCGCGCCGTCCCGCGGGATTGCAGATCCGACGAAACCCGTACAAGTTCATCGGCCGGGCCGGCTCGATGGCGGGTTGCAGGAAACCACGTATGGCGCGATTTCCCGGTTGCGACCAGACCTCACGGTGCTGAGGATGCCGCGGCGCCCTGTCTTTTCCCCCGGTTTTTTCCCCCTGTCTTTTCCCCCTGCCCAATGCGACGACAATCGCAATGTGCGCCGCCACATCAAGCCTGCTCGCCGGGAGTGTCAGGTCGTGGACAAGGCAGTTACACTCTTTCTCAGGCGGGCGCCTCTGGCCTGAATGCCCGAGTGCGCATGCCCCGCTTTTCATCATGCTTTACTTCATACATCAATTTGTCGGCGGCCACGAGCATGTCAGAAAACTCCCCTTGCGGCTTCTCGAACCATGCTACCCCGATGCTGGCGGAGACCGGAGCATACGGCAGCAGGGAACTTGCAATTTTCGCTGCGATCTTGTTCGCGGCATGGGAAGCCTGATTTTCCGAGATTTCCGGAAGCAGCACGACGAACTCGTCACCTCCCAGCCGCGCGACATGATCGGTTTCACGGAGTGATTTTCGCAGACTGAATGCCACGGCCTTGAGTGCTGTGTCGCCTGTTTCATGGCCCTCGGCATCGTTCAGCGCCTTGAAATCGTCCAGGTCAATAAAGATGACCGCCAGTGGACGCGAGTATCGAATCGCGCGCAACAGCTCCGCCTTTCCCGCGGAGACGAATGAACGTCGGTTAGGCAGTCCGGTGAGTGCATCCAGAGTTGCCAGTTCGGTTTGCTCCGCCAGAGCCTTCCGCGTGATCGCCGTCAAATAGGCGACAAATAAATAAGTAGCGAATCGGGTAGATCCGTTGACGAATGGAATCCAGTCACTACTAAACTCACGTGCGGTCATATGATCGGAGAACACCCACATGATCGCGGCCAGGACGGCAACGGCACAGGCCCACGCAAAACCATTTACCCAGGACACGAGCACGACCGGAATGATCGCCGCTGACGCAAACGCGAATTCCGCCTCGGTCGAGGTTCGGAACAGGCCCAGCAAGATAATCATGAGAACGGCAGATACGGCGGTCGCCGGCTTCTGGCTGCGCTTCAATGCTTTCAGGAGGATGTCTATGCACGCCTCCGATCAGTCTCCGTTAGCCGCATCCTTTAATGCCGGCCAATTGTGGCATGGGAAGCACCATTCGTTCTCGTCCCGTCTACATGTTTGGCCACGGAGGAGTGCCTCGTGAACCTCGGATTCCCGGAGATCAGTTGAAAATCATTTACATTCTAGCGCCTCGCTGAAACCTGCAGTACAAGGGCGCGGCGCGCAGCCCAATGCTTCAATGCTGGTTGTGCTTATCCTGAGTACAGTGGCCAGTTCCCTCTACAGCAGCACGCGCTCGATCCCGCCGTTGTTGGCTTTGGCTACGTAGTCCGCCATCCAGTTCTCGCCGAGCACGTGCTTCGCGATCTCCACCACGATGTAGTCCGCCGTGGTGCCGGAATCGTTATCGTAGCGCGAGAGGCCCTGCAGACAGGACGGGCAGGAGGTAAGGATTTTCACTTCGCCGCTAAAACCATCGGCGCGCAGCGTGCCGGCGCCCTTGCGCATTTCTTCTTCCTTGCGAAAGCGCACCTGCGTGGAAATATCGGGTCGCGTCACGGCCAGCGTGCCGGATTCGCCGCAGCAGCGGTCGTTGAGCTTCACCTCGGTTCCCATCAGCTGGTTGACCACCTTGAGCGGCTGGTAGGTCTTCATCGGCGTGTGGCAGGGGTCGTGGTACATGTAACGAACCCCAGTCACGCCTTCCAGCCTGACGCCTTTCTCCAGCAGGTACTCGTGGATGTCGAGCAGCCGGCAGCCGGGGAAGATCTTGTCGAACTCGTATTTCTGCAGCTGGTCCATGCAGGTGCCGCAGGACACCACGACGGTCTTGATGTCGAGGTAGTTGAGCGTATTGGCGACGCGATGGAACAGCACGCGGTTATCGGTGCTGATCTTCTGGCCCTTGTCCTGCTCGCCGGCGGAGGTCTGCGGGTAACCGCAGCATAAATATCCCGGCGGCAGCACCGTCACCGCGCCCACTTCGTAGAGCATGGCCTGGGTCGCGAGCCCCACCTGGCCGAACAGGCGCTCGCTGCCGCAGCCAGGGAAATAGAACACCGCGTCGGAATCCTCGTTGGTCTTTTTCGGGTCGCGGATCACGGGCACCATGTGGTTGTCCTCGATGTCCAGCAAGGCGCGTGAGGTTTTCTTGGGCAGACCGCCGGGCATCGGCTTGTTGATGAAATGGATGACCTGGGCCTTGAGCGGGGGCTTGCCCAGTGTGGCCGGCGGATGCTTGACCTGTGGCTGCACCAGCCCTAGTGCCTTACCCGCCTTGTGCGCCAGGCGCTGCGCTCGGAAGCCCCACTCGATCATTATCTTGCGGGTGACCTTGATGGTGTTCGGGTCCGTCGCATTGAGGAACAGCATCGAGGCCGCGGTACCGGGATTGAATTTTTTCTTGCCCTGCTTGCGCAGGAAATTGCGCATCGCGATGGACACATCGCCGAAATCGATGTCCACCGGACAGGGATTCAGGCACTTGTGGCAGACGGTGCAGTGGTCGGCGACATCGGAAAACTCGTCGAAATGCTTCAGCGAAATGCCGCGGCGTGTCTGTTCTTCATATAGAAACGCCTCGATCAGCAGCGACGTGGCCAGGATCTTGTTGCGCGGCGAGTACAAGAGATTGGCGCGCGGCACGTGCGTCGAGCACACCGGCTTGCACTTGCCGCATCGCAGGCAGTCCTTGATCGAATCGGAAATCTCGCCGATGGCGCTTTGTTCGAGGATCAGGCTTTCCAGTTCCAGCAGGCTGAAGCTCGGCGTGTAGGCCTTGTCGAGGTTGCCGCCGGCCAGGAGCTTGCCCTTGTTGAAGCGGCCCTCCGGATCGACCTGCTTTTTGTACGCGGTGAATGCCCGGATATCTACTTCATCCAGGTAGTCGAGCTTGGTGATGCCAATGCCGTGCTCGCCCGAGATCACGCCGTTGAGCGCACGCGCCAGCTTCATGATCCTGGCTACCGCGACATTCGCTTCGTGCAGCATCGCGTAGTCGTCGGAGTTCACCGGGATATTGGTGTGCACGTTGCCGTCGCCCGCGTGCATGTGCAAAGCCACGAACAGCCGACTTTTCAGAATCTTCTTGTGGATGGCAGTGATCCCGGCCCGCAGCGGATCGAAGGCGCGGCCGTCGAAGATCTGCATCAGCGGGTCGCGGATTTCCGTCTTCCAGGACGCCCGCAGCGCATAGCTCTGCAACGCCTGGAAGACGGTGATTGGTGGCTGGTGATTGGTAATTGGTAATGCTTGTGCTCTGCCCCCTAACCCCTCGAACTCCGCGTACGCGGAGTCGAGGTGTTCAAGCAGCCAGCTCCAGCGTGCGCGGGTGGAACGCACCAGTTCCACGGCGGCGGCGGATCTGCCGCCCAGCAATTCGACGCTGGAAACCTTTTCGGTTTCCTGGTGCAGTGGCAACTCGCCCTGGAAAAATTCCTCCAGCGCATCCATAAGGCGGATCTTGTTCTTCAGCGACAGTTCGATGTTGATGCGCTCGATCCCGTCGGAATACTCGCCCAGGCGCTCCAGGGGTATGACCACGTCCTCGTTGATCTTGAACGCGTTCGTATGTTTGGCAATGGCCGCGGTGCGGGCCCGGTCGAGCCAGAACTGCTTGCGCGCTTCCGCGGATACCGCGATGAAGCCTTCGCCGCCTCGCGCGTTGGCGATTCGTACGACAGCAGACGCAGCTTCTCCCACCGCCTTGTCGTCCTCGCCGACGATGTCGGCCAGCAACACCATTTTCGGCCGGCCGCCACGCTTGGCCTTGGTCGCGTAGCCGACTGCCTTGACATAGCGTTCGTCGAGATGCTCGAGCCCGGCGAGGACCGCGCCACCCGGCTTGCGATCCAGGTGGGCCTTGATCTCGACGATGGACGGAACGGCCTGCCCCACCTGGCCGTAGAACTCCAGGCACACTGTGCGGGTATGCGCGGGCATTTTGTGCAGGATAAAGCGCGCCGAGGTGATGATTCCATCGCAGCCTTCCTTCTGCACGCCCGGCAAGCCGGAGAGGAACTTGTCCGTGACGTCCTTGCCGAGGCCTTCCTTGCGGAATTTCCTGCCTGGAATTTCCAGGACCTGCGGTTCGGCGCTCGGCATGCGCCCATCCTGGCCGAAGCGGGTCACGCGAAAACGCGCCATCTCCGAATCGTGGATCTTGCCCAGGTTGTGGTCGATGCGCTCGACGAGCATCCACTCGGCATCCGGGGTGACCATCTTCCAGGAAGCGAGATTGTCGATCGCGGTGCCCCACAGCACGGCCTTTTTGCCGCCCGCGTTCATCGCGATGTTGCCGCCGATACAGGATGCGTCGGCCGAAGTCGGATCCACCGCGAACACACGGCCGGCCGCATCCGCGGCCTCCATCACGCGCCGGGTCACGACACCGGCGCCGCAATGGATGGTAGCCACCGGATGATCCACGCCGGACAGTGTGAGCATCTCGACCTCGCCGAGATTCTCCAGCTTCTCCGTATTTATGACTGCGGACAGTTTGTCGAGGGGGATCGCGCCGCCCGTGTAGCCCGTGCCGCCGCCGCGCGGAATGATCGTAAGACCAAGCTCGATACAGGCCAGCACCAGAGCCTGCACTTCCTCTTCGGTGTCGGGATACAGGACCACGAAGGGATACTCGACGCGCCAGTCGGTCGCGTCGGTCACGTGTGACACACGCGCCAGTCCGTCGAAGGCGATGTTATCGCGCCGGGTGACGCGGGTCAGGAGGCGCAACACCTTTTTCCTCAGCTCCACGGTCTGGTCGAAATCGCGCTCGAAGTCATCCACCGCGCGATGGGCGGCGGCGAGCAGTTGCACGACTTGATCGGCGACGCTATTCCTGTCGTCATTGTCACGCCGGCGTTGTTCGATCTGACGCAAGCGATGGCGCAGGGCTTCGATCAGCGCACTGCGGCGGCGCGGATTGTCGAGCAGGTCGTCCTGCAGGTAAGGATTGCGCTCGACCACCCAGATATCGCCCAGCACTTCGTAGAGCATGCGGGCGGAACGTCCGGTGCGCCGCTGGCTGCGCAACTCGTCGAGCATCTGCCACATCGGCGCGCCGAGCAGGCGAATGACGATTTCGCGGTCAGAGAACGAAGTGTAGTTGTAGGGGATTTCGCGAAGCCGGATACCGGTGGACGCGAATGGGGCAATGGGCTGCATTGTCGATTCGACCGCGTTTCTGAAGGCGAATTCTACCGCGCCGCAGCACGCTGCGGCAGCATCACACGGCGAAGTATCCGATCACGTAGTAGCGGGCAAACTTGCCGGCCGCGATGAACAGCGCGGCCCACCAGACATTTACCCGCACCCAGCCCGCGGCGACACACAGTGCATCGCCGATCAGTGGAACCCAGGAGAGCAGCAGAATGGCCGCGCCGTGCCGCCGCACCCATGCGAGGGCGCGGCCGCCGACTTTCTTCTCCGGCACCAGTCTTCCGAGCAGATAGGAACTCAGGCCGCCCAGCGTGTTGCCCAAGGTCGCAATCAGGAGCGCGGGCCATAACGTCGCCGCTCCGCTCATCAACATGCCGGCGAAAACCAGTTCGGAACCTCCGGGCAGCAGCGTCGCAGCCAGGAAACTGCTCGCGAACAGGGCGCCGAGTCCGGCGGGATCATTCAAAGCGAGGGGATAACGGAAACATGGAAGGGGAAGTGGCGCGCCCGAGACGATTCGAACGTCCGACCCCTGCCTTCGGAGGGCAGTACTCTATCCAGCTGAGCTACGGGCGCGTCGCGGGGCAAGTTTACGGGCAAAGGCGGTTGCAGTCCATTGCCGAGCCTTTTTCGGCGCGGGCGAATGGCCTATAATCCGCCGCTCCAAATGCCTTAACCGCAAGGGAATTGTCATGGCCGAAGTCCATATCGAAGAGCACGAATCCCTGATCAAGACGCCGCAGCAACTGATCGTCGTCGTGGTCCTCGCTTTCCTGATCCCCGTGCTCGGCATCCTCATGATCGCCGAAATGGTGACCGGCGGCCTCAAGTTCGACCCGAAAAGTTCGGCCATGAGCGAGGCAGCGGTCGCTGAGCGGCTGAAACCGGCGGGGGCGGTGTATATCGGCGAGGCGCCCGGTGCGGCAATGCCCTCGGCCGGCGTGAAAACGGGCGCGGGCGGTGCCGTGAAGACCGCGTCGGGACCGGCAAAGGCCGGCGGAGCAGTGGACGGCAAGGCACTTTATGGGTCGGTCTGCACCGTCTGTCATGGCGCCGGCATCGCCGGCGCGCCCAAGACCGGCGACAAGACCGGCTGGAAACCGCGCATCGCGCAGGGCAGCGCGACGCTTTACGAGCACGCCATCAAAGGCAAGGGCGCCATGCCGCCCAAGGGTGGCGCAATGTCGGCATCCGACGCTGAAATCAAGGCCGCCGTGGATTACATGGTCAGCCAGGCGAAGTAATCGGCGAACAGTGAACGGTGAACAGTAAGGCGCAGCAGATGCTGCGCCTTTTGTTTTACGCGTCTCGCAGCAAATAAACGCTTTACCATTGTCCTTTAACCGATCGCCGTTTACCGGTCACCGTTCACCGTTTCTCATGGCTACTTACGCAATCGGCGACCTGCAAGGCTGCTTCGGTTCCCTGCAGAAACTGCTGGGGGAAACGGGGTTCAGCGAAAGCCGCGACCGGCTCTGGTTCGTGGGCGACCTGGTAAACCGCGGCCCGCAATCGCTTGAGGTCCTGCGCTTCGTCAAATCGCTGGGCAACGCCGCGGTGAGCGTGCTGGGCAACCATGACCTGCATTTGCTGATGGTGGCAGAAGGACGCGCGAAGCGGCACAAGCAGGACACACTCGGCCCGATCCTCGATGCGCCGGACCGGGAGGATTTGCTGGCCTGGCTGCGTCATCTGCCGATGACCCACCTGGAAGGCGAATACGCAATGGTGCATGCGGGCCTGCTGCCGTCCTGGACGGCAGCGAAAGCCGCGCAGCTCGGCAGGGAAGTGGAGCAGGCATTGCGCGGCACACAATGGCCGGACCTGATGGCGCACATGTACGGCAACGAGCCGGACCGCTGGGACGATTCGCTGGCCGGATACGACCGATTACGGGTGATCATCAATGCGATGACCCGCCTGCGCGTCTGCACGCCAGACGGCCGCATGGAGTTCAGCCACAAGGGC
>JBKJUC010000187.1:0-51644 GCA_046590325.1 Burkholderiales bacterium
ACCTATCCGCCCAACGACGCCGTGCGGGCCGAGTACGAAGCCTGGAAGAAAGCGAAAAAGTGAATCGATGAACACCATTCTGTTCGATCTCGGCGCGGTGTTGATCGACTGGAATCCGCGCTATCTGTACCGCCCGTTTTTCAATGGCGATGAAGCCGCGATGGAACGGTTCCTCGGCGAAATCGTGCCGCCCGACTGGAACCACGAGATCGACGCCGGCAAGCTTTTTGCGGAAGCCGTGGCCGAGCGCGTGCAGGCGTTTCCCGATTACGCCGACATGATCGCGCTATGGAAAGACGGCTGGCCGAAAATGCTCCGGGAGGCGATCCCGGGAAGCGTGGACATCCTCGCAGAGCTGCGCGGCCGCGGCTATCGACTGTACGCATTGACCAACTGGTCGGCGGAAACCTTCCCCCTTGCGCGCGAACGCTTCGAGTTCCTGAAGTGGTTCGAAGACATCGTGGTATCGGGCGAGGTGAAGCTGGCCAAACCCGATCCGCGGATCTTCGAGCTGACGATAGAGCGCTGCCGGCTGGAACCCGCGCAAACCCTGTTCATCGATGACAGTCTTTACAACGTGGAGGCCGGGCGCAAGTCCGGGCTCCACGCCCTGCATTTCCGGAGCCCGGCCGGGTTGCGCGATGACCTGACGAAGCTGGGCCTTCTATAGCGACTGGAGGCATCATGAACACGGACAAATCGACGTTCCTGGCGGTTCTGCTTGCAGCGGCGATGCTGTTCGCTGCCGCGATTCCCTCGCGTGCAGAGGATGCGGTGAAGGTGGTCTATCACCTTGCGGACGAACAAAGCGCGACGCTTGCGATGTTCAACATCTCGAACCATCTCAGTGCCGATCCCGGGGTAAAAATAGTGCTGGTCGCACTGTCGCGCGGTGTGAAGGTGTTCACCTTCGGTGCCCAGGACGCCACCAGCCGGCCTTACGCGGAGTGGGTCGAGCAACTCACCGCCAAAGGCGTGGAATTCCGCGTCTGCCAGAACAGCCTGAGTGCCTACAAGCTTATGAAGGAAGACCTGGTGGACAAGGTGCGGATCGTTCCTTCCGGCGTCGCGGAGATTGCGCGCCTGCAGAACCGCGAGGGCTATGCCTACATCCGGCCATGAGCCCGTCCTGGTTGTCACCGTTCGGCGACAAATGCATACCGAAGTGGTGCGATTGGGATGGATGTGAATCGCGGCCCGTAGTTCTTTCGCGCGTAATCCCTGCGCTCCGGCAGGGGGAATGGGTAAAATGGCGGGCTTGAAATTTCGGGCGCCTTGCAATCTCGGGCGCACAGTGTCCGTTCGCCACCGCTGAATCAACCCTCTGTAAAGGAGAACTTAATGCGCAAACTTTTACTCGCAGTTGCCGCCAGCACACTTGTGCTTGGCGCGTGCAAGACCATCGATCCCTTCACCGGGGAGGAAAAATACGGCTCGACGACTAAAGGCGCGGTGATCGGCGCCGGCGCCGGTGCGGTCATCGGCGCAATCAGCGGCAAGGACGCGCAGGATCGCCGCAAGCGCGCGTTGATCGGGGCGGGCGTTGGCGCGCTTGCCGGTGGCGCGGTGGGCGCATACATGGACAAGCAGGAGGCCGACCTGCGCAAGGAAATGCAGGGAACCGGCGTGTCGGTCACCCGCCAGGGAGACAACCTGATTCTCAACATGCCGAGCAACATCACATTCAAGAGTGGCAGTGCTGACATGAACGCCTCGTTCTACAAGGTGCTGGACGGTGTCGGGCTGGTCCTGAAAAAGTACGACAAGACCGTGATCGAAGTCGCCGGCCACACCGACAACGTCGGTGCCTCGGACTATAACCAGGCGCTATCCGAGCGCCGGGCCAGTTCTGTGGCGCAGTACCTGACCGGCAAGGGCGTCAAGCAGGAGCGCGTCATTACCATCGGCGGCGGCGAGAACCACCCGGTGGCGGGCAACGATACCGAAGCCGGGCGTTCCCAGAACCGGCGCGTGGAATTGTCGCTGTTGCCCCTGAAGCAATGACGGAGGCTGCAAATCCATGAGCGTAAGCACTGGGACACGCCCGGCGGAGCAGTCCGTCGCGGCTTCTGAAGGCGAGGTTTACCAAAACCTGATCGGCGGCAGGTGGCAGCCGGCATCCGACGGCCGCACGCTCGATATGATCAGCCCGAGCGATGGTCAGGTCTTCGCGAAAATTGCCCGCGGCACCAGGGCGGACGTGGATGCCGCCGTGAAGGCCGCCCGTCATGCGTTCGAGGAAGGTGCCTGGGGCAGGCTCACCGCTACCGAGCGCGGCCGCCTGATGGCCAGGCTCGGCGAAGCCATCCTGGCCCATCACGAGGAACTCTCACAACTGGAAGCCCGCGATTGCGGCAAGCCGATGAAGCAGGCGCGTGCAGACATCACCGCAACGGCGCGATATTTCGAGTTCTACGGTGCCGCCGCCGACAAGGTGCACGGTGAAACCATTCCTTTCCTCGACGGCTACATGGTGACAATCCTGCGCGAGGCCAAGGGCGTGACCGGTCATATCATTCCCTGGAACTATCCGGCGCAGATGTTCGGCCGCAGCCTCGCGCCCGCGCTGGCCATGGGCAACGCGGTAGTCATGAAACCGGCTGAAGAAGCCTGCGTTACACCCGTGCGCCTGGCTCAACTGGCGCAGGAGGTCGGCTTTCCTCCGGGTGCGCTGAATGTTGTCACCGGCATTGGCGAAGAAGCCGGCGCCGCGCTCTCCGCCCATCCCGGCATCGCTTTTCTGTCGTTTACCGGATCACCGGAAGTCGGCACCCTGGTGCAGAAGGCGGCGGCGGAAAACCACATCGGCTGCACGCTCGAACTCGGCGGCAAGTCGCCACAGATCGTTTTCGAGGACGCCGACTTCGACGCCGCGGTTCCCGTCGTCGTGAATGCCATCGTCCAGAACGGCGGGCAGACCTGCTCGGCGGGCAGTCGCGTGCTGGTGCAGAAGTCGATCTACGACAAGTTCGTAGCCGCGGTTGCTGCGCGCTTCAAACTGCTGCGTGTTGGCAGCCATGCAATGGACCTGGATTGCGGTCCGCTAATTTCCGCCAACCAGAAGAAGCGTGTCCTCGGCTTCATCGAGCAGGCGAAAAAGGACGGCGTGCCGGTGCTGGCCGAAGCGCAACTGGCGGACAGCACGCCAGGCAACGGCTTCTATGTGGCGCCCGTATTGTTCGGCCCGGTGCCGCGCGACAACCCGCTGGCCTGCGAGGAAGTGTTCGGTCCGGTACTGTCGATCATTCCCTTCGAAGACGAGGCCGACGCCATCAGGCTGGCCAATTCGACCGACTACGGACTGGTTGCCGGCATCTGGACCCGCGATGGCGGACGCCAGATGCGGGTGGCGAAAAAAATGCACTGCGGCCAGGTGTTCGTGAACGGCTTCGGCGCCGGCGGGGGGATCGAGCTGCCCTTCGGCGGCGTCAAGAAAAGCGGGCACGGCCGCGAGAAGGGCATGGAGGCGCTGCACGAGTTTTCGCACACCAAGACGATTGTCTTCAAGCACGGCTGAAATTTTTGAACATTGATTTCCACCGCGGAGGACACGAAGCGTCGCAAAGGAAGGCGTTAAGGGGATTCGGTTCCGTTTTCAGGTCTCGTATGCGTGCATTGAGTCCGATATGTGAAAAACGGTCATCGATTTTTTTTGCCCTTCTTCGTGCTCCTTCGTGGTGAAGAAGAAGTAGAAGGATCTGCTTGCGTCTGATCAAACCATTCACCGGGCTGCGGCCCGCACCGGGCCGGGCCGCCGATGTGGCGGCGCCGCCTTATGACGTGCTGTCCTCCGACGAGGCGCGCGCGCGTGCCGCGGGAAAGCCCTGGAGCTTCCTGCACATCTCCAAACCCGAGATCGATCTCGCACCCGGCACCGATCCCTATGCCGCCCAGGTGTATGCAAAGGCGGCCGAGAACCTGAAGCACATGCTCGACCAGGTCGTACTGGTGCGCGACAAGGAGCCGTGCTACTACGCCTATCGCCTGATCATGGGCACCCATTCGCAGACCGGCCTGGTTGTCGCGGCGTCGGTTGCCGAGTACGACCGCAACCGCATCCGCAAGCATGAGTTCACGCGGCCGGACAAAGAGGACGACCGGGTGCGCCAGATCGAAGCGCTCAACGCGCAGACCGGCCCCGTGCTTCTGGCCTATCCGGAGGCACCGGACGTGGATGCGGTGCTGAAGGGTGTTTCCGCGGGCGAGCCGGTTGCGGACGTTACCGCGGATACCGGCGTGCGCCACACCCTTTGGAAAATCGCGGACAGCGCCGCGATCGACAGCCTGACCCGGTCGTTCGACGCGATGCCGGCACTGTACATTGCCGACGGTCATCATCGTTCCGCTGCGGCCTCGAGGGTTGCGGCAGCGCGGCGCGCAAAGAATCCCGGAGCTGAGGCAAGCAGCGACTATTTCCTGTCAGTCGCATTTGCGCATCATCAGATGCAGATCCTTTCCTACAACCGTGTGGTACAGGATCTCCACGGCCTGAGCCGCGCGGAATTCGTGTCCAAACTGGGAAAGGGCTTTTCGATTCACGCCACGACGGCGCCGGTTGCACCAACGAAGCCCGGCGAGTTCGGTTTATATCTGCCCGGGCAATGGTACCGGCTCGGTATCCATCCGGCCCTGGTTCCGGCGCACGACCCGGTGGCGCGCCTGGACGTCAGCCTGCTTGCGGACCAGGTGCTGGCGCCCTTGCTCGGCATCGCCGACCAGCGCCGCGACAAGCGCATCGATTTCGTGGGCGGCATCCGCGGACTGGGCGAACTGGAAAAACGCGTCAACAGTGGCGAAATGGCGGTGGCATTCTCTCTGCACGCGACCCGCATGCAGGACCTGATGGCCGTGGCCGACGCGGGCGAAGTCATGCCGCCCAAGTCCACCTGGTTCGAGCCAAAGCTGGCGGATGGGCTGGTTTCGCACGTTCTTGACTAACCTCCTGTTAACTCCCGCGTAACAAACGGATACACTACGCGGCAATTGGGCAGTCAAGACCCGCTTCTCGATGTCATTCCGGGCTGGAGAATCCCGGATCGGGTGGTGCGAATACAACCAGTCATTGGCGCCCGACCGGAGGAGCAATTTGAAGCCCACCGATATCGCCGCGCCCGACTACTTCCACAAGGTCGTTGACTGTCAATGGGCGTGTCCTGCCCATACCCCCGTTCCGGAGTACATCAGGCTCATCGCCGCAGGCCGGTATGGCGACGCCTACATGGTCAACTGGAATTCCAACGTCTTCCCCGGCATTCTCGGCCGCACCTGTGACCGGCCCTGCGAGCCCGCCTGCCGCCGCGGCCGCGTGGAAGAGCACAACCAGGCCAAGCCTGAACCGGTAGCGATCTGCCGCCTGAAGCGCGTAGCCGCCGATAACAAGGGCGATATCCGTGGGCAACTGCCGACAGCGCCAGCGCAGAAAAATGGCAAAAGGATAGCCTGTATCGGCGCCGGTCCGGCGTCGCTCACCGTCGCGCGCGACTTGGCCCCGCTCGGTTATGAAGTCGTGGTGTTCGACCAGGACCCGCGCGCCGGTGGCATGATCCGCACCCAGATCCCGCGCTTTCGCCTGCCAGAGGAAGTGATCGACGAGGAAGTCGGCTACGTGCTCGGTACGGGCGTGGAGTTCCGCGGCGGCGTGCGTATCGGCAGCATGAAGCAACTGCTTTCCGAGGGCTTCGACGCAATCTTCGTCGGCACCGGTGCGCCGCGCGGACGCGACCTCGACCTGCCGGGGCGAAAGGAAGCTGCGAAAAACATCCATGTCGGCATCGACTGGCTCTCCTCGGTGTCCTTCGGCCATGTCTCGTCGATCGGCCGGCGCGTCATCGTGCTCGGCGGCGGCAACACGGCGATGGACTGCTGCAGGACCTCCCGCCGGCTCGGCGGCGAGGATGTGAAGGTCATCGTGCGCAGCGGATTCGAGGAAATGAAAGCCAGCCCATGGGAGAAGGAGGACGCGATGCACGAGGGCATCCCGATCCTCAACTACCTGGTGCCGAAATCCTTCGAACGACGTGGCGGCAAACTCAGCGGCATGATCTTCGAGCGGGTCAAGGCGGTGTTCGACGAAAAAGGCCGCCGCAAGCTGGTCCCGACCGGTGAGCCCGACCAGCGTTTCGAGTGCGACGACGTGCTGGTCGCCGTCGGCCAGGAGAACGCCTTTCCCTGGATCGAGCGCGACGCCGGCATTGATTTCGACCACTCCGGCATGCCTGTGGTCGACAAGGTCACCTTCCAGTCGTCGCAGCCGAAGGTGTTCTTCGGCGGCGATTCAGCGTTCGGACCGAAGAACATCATCTGGGCTGTCGCCCATGGCCACGACGCGGCAATCTCGATCGACAAACTGTGCCACGGAGAAGACCTCAGGCTGCGCCCCGGGCCGATGGTCAACCTGACCAGCCAGAAAATGGGCATCCACGAGTGGAGCTACGACAACGATGTTTCCGGCGACCTGCGCCACAAGGTGCCGCTCAAGGACCAGGTCATCGCGCTGAAAAGCATCAAGGTCGAAGTCGAGCTGGGGTTCGACGCAAAGGCGGCCTTCGCCGAGGCGCAGCGCTGCCTGAACTGCGACGTGCAGACGGTGTTCACGCCGCCGCTTTGCATCGAGTGCGACGCCTGTGTGGACATCTGTCCGATGGACTGCATCACGTTCACGCAGAACGGGGATGAACCCGACCTGCGCGCGAGGCTCAATGCCCCGGCACAGGAACTTTCGCAGGACATCTATGTGTCGGATACGCTGAAGACGGGGCGCATCATGGCCAAGGACGAGGACGTCTGCCTGCATTGCGGCCTCTGCGCCGAACGCTGCCCGACCAGCGCATGGGACATGCGCAAATTCCTCCTGAACGTCACGCACGCGGGGCCGGCATGTCGCAGCACAAGATAAACGACTTCGTCGTCAAGTTCGCCAACGTCAACGGCTCGGGGTCGGCGTCGGCCAACCAGCTTTTTGCAAAGGCCGTTCTTCGAATGGGCGTGCCGGTCAGTCCGCGCAATATCTTCCCGTCCAACATTCAGGGACTGCCGACCTGGTACGAAGTGCGCATTTCGGAGGCCGGGTATCTCGGCGCTCGCGGCGGTGTCGACCTGATGGTGGCGATGAACCCCCAGACCTGGGACAAGGACGTGCTTGGCATCGATCCGGGCGGCTACCTTTTCTACGATTCGACCAAGCCGCTGCCGAAATCGAAGTTCCGCGAGGACATCCACGTCATCGGCGTGCCGCTGACGGAAATATGCAATCGTGAATACTCTGATCCGCGCCAGCGCCAGCTGTTCCGCAACATCATTTATGTCGGCGCGCTCGCGGCACTGCTGGACATGGACGTCGCCGAGATCGAGAAGCTGATCGGTGAACAGTTCAAGGGCAAGGACAAGTTGATTGCGTCCAACATCCGGGCGCTGCACCTGGGACGCGATCACGCGAAGGCAAATTTTGAGTGCCCGATCGCGTTGCGCGTGCGCCGTGCTGACGGCGTGGGCGACCGGATTTTCCTCGACGGCAATACGGCGGCGGCGCTGGGTTGCGTGTATGGCGGCGCGACCGTCGCGGCGTGGTATCCGATCACGCCGTCCTCCAGCCTGGCGGAAGCCTTCGCCCGCCAATGTCATGCGTATCGCAAGGATGCGGCGGGCGACAGCAGGTATGCGGTGATCCAGGCCGAGGACGAACTGGCCTCCATCGGCATGGTCATCGGCGCGAGCTGGAACGGCGCCCGTGCATTCACCTGCACCTCCGGGCCGGGTATTTCGCTGATGCAGGAGTTCATCGGCCTGGCTTATTTCGCCGAAATTCCCGCCGTCATTTTCGACGTGCAGCGCGGCGGGCCTTCGACAGGAATGCCGACCCGCACGCAACAGGCGGACGTGCTGGCCTGCGCATACGCGTCGCACGGGGACACCAAGCATGTGCTGCTGCTGCCGGAGGATCCGGCCGAAAGCTTCGAACTTGCCGCGGATGCATTCGACATTGCGGAGCGTCTGCAGACTCCGGTATTTGTGTTGCTGGACCTCGATATCGGCATGAACGAACGCCTCAGCCGGCCGCTGGCCTGGGACGATGCCCGCCGCTACGACCGCGGCAAGGTGGCGACCTACGACGACCTGGAATCGGGCAAGGAGTTCGGCCGCTACCTGGATACGGACGGCGATGGCATCACTTACCGAACCTACCCGGGCACGCATCCGTCGCGCGGCGCCTTCTTCACGCGTGGAACGACCAAGGACCGCTACGCCAAGTACAGCGAAGCGGGTCCGGACTACATGGACAACATGCAGCGGCTGCTGCGCAAATTCGAGACGGCGAAGGACCTGCTGCCCAAACCCGTGCTGCGCCCGGCCCTGCAGCCGAGCCCGCTGGGCGTGGTCTACTATGGTTCGACCAGCCCGGCGATGCAGGAAGCGCTCGACGTACTCGAACAGCAGGGGCTGCACCTGGACGCCCTGCGCGTGCGCGCATTCCCGTTCCATGAGCAAGTCGCCGATTTCATTGCCGAGCACGACCACGTGTTTGTGGTCGAACAGAACCGCGATGCGCAACTGCGCATGCTCCTGGTAAACGAATGTGGCATCGATCCCGCGAAGCTCGTGCCGGTGCTGCACTATGATGGCAGCCCGATCACTGCCCGCTTCATCTTGAGGGAAATATCGGAAGATGCGGCGGCCCTCAAGGCGACGCCAATGCGAAAGGTGGCGCCATGACATATATTGCCAAACCGAAGCTTCATCACCCTCAACTTCCGGTTAACAAGCTGGGCTTTACCCGCCGCGACTACGAAGGTGCGATTTCGACCCTATGCGCGGGATGCGGGCACGATTCGATCAGCGCGGCCATCATCCAGGCCTGTTTCGAACTCGAGCTGCCGCCGCATCGCATCGCCAAACTGTCCGGGATCGGCTGCTCGTCGAAGACGCCGACTTATTTCCTCAGCAGTTCGCACGGATTCAACAGTGTGCACGGCCGCATGCCGTCGGTACTCACAGGCGCCAACCTCGCCAACCGGGACCTGATCTATCTCGGCGTTTCGGGTGACGGCGATTCTGCATCCATCGGGCTGGGGCAGTTCGCGCACAGCGTGCGCCGTGGTGTCAACATGGTCTACATCGTCGAGAACAATGGCGTCTATGGGCTGACCAAAGGCCAGTTTTCAGCGACGTCCGATCGCGGGTCGAAGAGCAAGAAAGGCGCGATCAATACCGATACAGCGATCGACATGGTCATGCTGGCGATGGAGCTTGGCGCGACCTACGTAGCGCGCGGGTTTTCCGGCGACAAGACGCAACTGGTGCCGCTCATCAAGGGCGCGATCCTCCATCATGGCGCAGCGTTCATCGATTGCATCTCACCCTGCGTGGCTTTCAACAACCATCCCGGCTCGACCAAGAGCTTCGACTACGTGCGCGAGCACAACGAGGCGGTAAACAGCCTTGACGTGATGCTGCCGCGCGAACCCATCACGGCGGACTACGCGCCGGGCGAGCTGGAAGAGGTGACCCAGCACGACGGTTCGGTGCTCAGGTTGCGCAAGCTGGCTGCCGAGTACGACGTCCATGACCGCATCGCCGCGATGAATTTCCTGCAGGAACGCAAGGCCGCCGGTGAAATCGTGACCGGTGTCCTGCATCTCGATCCGGAACCCGAAGACCTGCACGCCCACCTTGGCACCGTGGAAACGCCGTTCAACCGACTGGCGGAAAAGGAGCTCTGTCCCGGCGCCCAGGCACTCGATCAGTTCAACGCCGCGCATCGATAGAAGGCGGTGATTGGATATTGGTAATTGGTGATTGGGTAGCGACCGCGCTGCTACTCCGGCCTGATACCGGCCGTTTCCCGGTAACATCTGCGTTTCGCCATCGCTTTCGCAAGTCCAATCTTGAACGGCTTTTCTCCCGAAGAACTAACCTGCTTCCGCAATAACGGCTTCGCAATCGTGCGCGGCTTGGCCGGCCGCGACCTGTGCGAGCGCATGAAGGCGCTCGCCCGCAGGCATCTCGCTGCCGGAACCCAGCCACTTGAATATGAGGCGCAGGTGAAGTATCCCGGCGCTCCGGCTTCCCTTGAAGCGCCTGGCGGAAAAACCGTAAGGCGCCTGCTCCAGGCTTGCGCCCGCGATCCGGTCTACCGCGACTGGGCGACATCGCCGCAAGTGGCCGGCCGGCTGCACCAGCTTCTTGGCGACCAGGTCGAACTGTCGCAGTCGCACCACAACTGCATCATGACCAAGAATCCCGCGTTCAGCAGCGCCACTGGCTGGCATCAGGATATCCGCTACTGGCTGTTCGAACGGCCCGAGCTCATTTCGGTCTGGCTGGCCCTCGGTCCCGAGCACGTGGAGAACGGTTGTCTTTGGCTGGTGCCCGGATCGCATCGCATGGCATTCGGCCCGAAGCAGCACGATGAATCCCTGTTCCTGCGCGAAGACCACGAAGGCAATCGACCAATCCTCGCCAGCAAGATCGCGGCGGAACTGGACCAAGGCGACGTGCTGTTCTTCCATTGCCGGACTTTGCATGCCGCGGGAAAGAACCTGACTGACCAGACCAAGTTCGCCGCGGTGTTCACCTACCACGCGGCGGACAACCGGCCGCTGCCGGGTACCCGGTCCGCTTCCCTGCGGGATATTTCTCTTCCCTAGGGTACTTTGGTGCTTGCTCGGGCCGGTCGACCATCCGTTCCGGAAGGCAACCGGTCAGGTTTGAGGCATCAGGCTGCGGATTCAGCCTGACGCGGAATCGTGTCCATCTGGAATTCGTCGAAAGCGTGCATCGCATCGGCGGCGTACATGAGCGCGGGGCCGCCGCCCATGTAGACCGCGACCGCCAGGGCTTCCATGACGTGATCGCGGGAGCAACCCAGGCGGGCCAGCGCCTTGGCGTGAAAACCGATGCAACCATCGCAGTGTCCGGCGACGCCGATGGCCAGGGCGATCAGTTCCTTTTGCTCGACAGCCAGCGTTCCGGCCTTCATGGCGCCCCTGGCGAGGGCGCCGAAGCCGGCCATTGCTTCGGGAGCGCCTTCCTTGAGCTTGGCAATGCCTTTGTTGATGTCGGCGGTTATCTGGGTGTAGGACTTCATATGCGGCTCCTTTGGACAATGAATTCAGTCTAGGCAAGTCGTCAGATGCCGGTTTGACCGATGTCAAACCCTGGTCCGACGCCAGCCGGGCGGCAGGTACAATGCAGACATCGATGTATCCTGGGTAATAACCATGCCGGTGATGGAATGGAACGAAACCCTGATGCTCGACCGGGGCGTCATGGATGAGACCCATCGTGAGTTCATAGAGTTGCTGAATCGCCTGGCCGATGCGCCCGAGACTCAGGTGCTTGCCGTGCTCGACGAGTTCATCGCTCACACCGAGGCGCATTTCAGCCAGGAACAACGCTGGATGGAACAGATGGCCTTCCCGCCCACGGAGTGTCATGTCAACGACCACCAGGGCGTGCTGCAGGTCGCACTGGAGGTGCGCAAGCGTGCTGCGGCGGGCGAAACCCGGTTCGGCCCGGTGTTGGCGCGCGCCATTGCGGAATGGTTCGCGACCCACGCCACCAGCATGGACCACGTTCTCGCCCTATACATGAAGGAAGTCGGCTTCAAGCCCGACGCTGTCGCCGCGGCCTGAACGGGCCGGGCGGGTTTCCCAGGTCTCGCCGTTTTGCAGGCAGAATGCCTGCAGCCGCCTGTCTCGTCGCAACATCGCGACAAGGCGCCAGATCATAAAAACAGCAAGGAGGAGCGTCATGTCCAGGTTATCCGCCAGCGTCATCGCATCCCTGATTTTTGTGTTCTGCGCAGTGGCACCCGCCCGCGCGGCCGATCCCATCGTGATCGGACTTGTTGACGAAGTGACCGGCCCGCAAGCCGAGGCCGGGATGCTGACTGCGAACGGTGCCAAGCTCGCCGTGGAAGAAATAAACGCAGCGGGGGGCATTCTCGGCAGGCAGGTGGAATTACAGATCGAGGATAACCAGAGCACCAATCCCGGAACAGTCCTCGCTTACTCCAAGCTGGTGTCGCAGAAAGTCATTGCCGTTCTGGGGCCGCTGCGCAGCACCCAGGTCCAGGCCGCGTCGCCGACGATCGCCAAGGCGAAAATTCCCGCCGTGATCGGCGGCAGCGATCCCAGCCTGACGCGGGTCAACAATCCCTGGATCTTCCGCGTGCGCCCCAACGATCTTTATTCCTCCAGAGTGATGGCGGCGTTCGGCATCAAGGAGCTCAAGGGGAAGAAGTGGGCTGTCATCCATTCCACCGACACCTTCGGTTCCGGCGGCAAAAATGCATTGGTCGACGCGCTCAAGGCCCAGGGCATCGAACCGGTGCTGATCCAGGGCTACACCAATAACCAGCAGGATTTCACGCCGATCGTGCTGGCGATCAAGAAGTCGGGCGCCGAAGTGATCGGCAGCTACATGACGAACTCACCCGATGTCGCCATCTTTGCCCGGCAATTGCGCCAGCTCGGCCTCACCATTCCCTGGGTCGGCTCGACTTCCATCGTCACTGAAACCGCGATCCGGCTGGCCGAGGAAGCACTCTGGGGCACTTACGGCGTCTCGGATTTTGTCGTCGAGGCCAACGACGAAAGCCGGCGGTTCGCAGCGGCGTATCGCAAGAAGTACGGCATGGAGCCGGATCTTTACTCGGCCTGGTGCTACGGAGGCATGCTTCTGCTGAAGCACGCGATCGAGACGGCGAAGACGACGGAACCGGAAGCGGTGCGTGCGGCGATGCTTGGCATTCGCGGCTTGAAGGGAGTGGAGGGAACCTACAACTTCAATCCAAACGGCGACGGCGTGCACGGCTACAACATCGTGAAGAACGAAAAAGGCAAGGTCGTCTTCATCAAGCATATCGAATTTGATAACTGAATCCCTGGAAATGAAAAGGCCGCAGCCGGTGCCGGCTGCGGCCTTTTGTTTTGCAATATCCGGCTGGTCAGGCAGCCTGGGCCAGCGCGCCTTCCGGGCCGAAGGCCTCGGTTTCCAGCGTGACCGAAACGGCATGCACCACTGACGCGATGCGAACCGCGGCCTGTACCTGCTCGGTAGTGATCCCGGCGGCGCGAACTACCTTGTCATGCGCGCTGATGCACAGCCCGCAGCCGTTGATCGCCGACACGGCGAGCGACCAGAGCTCGAAATTCTCTTTGGCCGTACCCGGGGCACCGATCACGTTCATGCGCAGCCTGGCGGGCAGGCGCGAGTATTCCTCGTTTTCCGCAAGGTGCAGGAAGCGGTAGTACACGTTGTTCATGCCCATGATCGCGGCTGCAGCCTTGGCGGCGGTCAGGTCGGCAGGCGCCAGTTGCGGGCCGAACTCGGCCAGCACCGCAGCAATGACCTGCGGATTGCGCGACGCGATGGCCGATGCCACGAAGGTTCCGGCCTTGAGCGTATCGTTCAACACGGTTTCGGCGGCCAGCGAGCCAAGGTTGAGCTTCAGGTCCCTGGCGTAGTCCGGCAGTTGGTCTTTCAGTGTCTGGATGGACATTGATGCTTCCTTTCTTCAGTTTTTCTAGTTCTGAACCACGGAGGTCACGGAGTACACGGAGAAAAAGCGGGGCTGAGCGGATCAGCGGGAAATGTCACCTTTGCGACGGGGGTGTCTAGCAGTTCGTTTACCAATCTTCCATTGCCGTTACTTCTGCTCCTCCGTGACCTCCGTGGTTCAGCATTTCATGTTCCGTTGCGGAAGCCGACTCAGGCTGCCTTCAGGAACTCGTCGCCCTTCTTCCAGTTGCACGGGCAGAGTTCGTCGGTCTGCAGTGCATCGAGCACGCGCAGCACTTCCGCGGGATTGCGGCCCACGCTCATGTCGTTCACCGAGACGAAACGGATCACGCCTTCCGGGTCCACGACGAAGGTGGCACGAAGCGCCACGCCGGCACTCTTGTCGAGCACGCCCAGCGCCTGGGACAGTTCGCGCTTGATGTCGGCCAGCATCGGGAACGGCAGGTTGCGCAGGTCTTCGTGGTCGCGGCGCCAGGCCAGGTGCACGAATTCGCTGTCAATCGAAACGCCGTAGACCACGGCATCGCGGTCGTTGAATTCGTTGTTCAGCTTGCCGAACGCGGCAATCTCGGTGGGACATACGAAAGTGAAATCCTTGGGCCAGAAGAAGATGATCTTCCACTTGCCTGGATTCGACGCCTGCGTGATTTGGGTAAAGGCCTTCTCCTGGTCAAGCGAAACGACGGAAGTCAGGTCGAAATCGGGCAGGCGCTCGCCAATAGTCAGCATGTTCGGGTCTCCTTTGATTGCAATGAATGGTTGATGTGAATTTGTGTACGAGCCGAACTTTGCCGGATGGCGTGCGATCTATCCAACCGAAAATAGCTGTTACACTGATCGGAAATATCGATCATAGGACAAGCCATGTCAGCCATGCCGTCGTTGCGGCAGTTGCGTTATCTGGTTGAGGTCGGCGAAAAACTTAACTTCCGCGCCGCCGCCGAAGCCTGTTTCGTGACCCAGTCCACCCTGTCGTCCGGCATCAAGGAACTCGAAACCCAGCTCGGGGTGGAACTGGTGGAGCGTGATCCGCGCGGCGTCCGCTTGACGGCCGCGGGAGAAGACGTAATGCAGCGTGCGAAGTTCATGCTCGCCGCGGCGCAGGACCTGGTCGAGACGGCGAAGGGCTCGGGGGTGCCGCTTTCCGGGACCTTCCGACTCGGGGTGATTCCGACGGTTGCGCCTTTCGTGCTGCCGGTGACCCTGCCGGAACTGCGAGATGCTTATCCCCAGCTCAAGTTGTACCTGCGCGAGGACCTGACCGAACGCCTGCTGGAAAAGCTGCGCAGCGGCGACCTCGATGCGGCACTGATTGCATTGCCCTTCGATACCGGGGAACTCACGGTTATCCCGCTATACAAGGATGAGTTCTGGTTCGTTGCGCGCGAGGACGATCCGCATGCAAAAAAGAAGGAAGTGCTGGTGCGCGAACTCGAACCCGGTAGCGTGCTGCTGCTGGAAGAAGGGCATTGCCTTCGCGATCACGCCATTGCGGTTTGCGGCACCCGAGGATCCCGATCGCAGTCCATGGTGGAAGCCACCAGCCTGAATACGCTAATCCAGATGGTGGAAGGCGGGCTCGGCGTGACCTTGCTGCCGGAAATTACGCTGAAGGCCGGAATCCTCAACGGAACGCGGCTCATCGCCCGGCCTTTCGCCACGAATGTGCCCTCGCGCACCATCGCCCTCGTGACCAGGCCCTCCGGCTCACGCCGAGGCGACGTCGACCTGCTGGCAAAATTCTTCGAGGACCATGCCCGCAAGGCGGGGCGCACGAAGGTGCCGTCGCGCAGCCGGAGCCGTTAGCGGCGCGCCTGGCGCCTCGTGCCTAGGACAGCGCCAGCACATTCTCCGGCGGCCGTCCAATCACCGCCTTGCTGCCTTTGACCACGATCGGGCGCTCGATCAAGATGGGATTCTTCGCCAGGGCATCCAGCCATTGCTCATCGCTCAATGTCTTGTTGGCGAATTTCTGTTTGAAGACGTCCTCGCCCTTGCGCACGATCTGCTCCGGTTTCATGCCGAGCTTTTTCAGGATGCCGCGCAGCTCTTCTTTGGAGGGCGGCACCTTCAGGTACTCCACGATCTCCGGCGTGACGCCTTTTTGCTCCAGGATCGCCAGCGTGTCGCGGCTCTTGCCGCAACGCGGGTTGTGGTAAATGGTGTAGGCGCTTTTCATCGTCTGACGCCGAACCGCTAGCCGGCCAGGGATTTGGTGACGACTTCCATCGTGTCTTTCGACAATGCCGCCGTCCCGCGAATGCGCTCGACGGCCTGTTGCGCATGCTGCTGGCGGACCGGATCGAACTTCCTCCAGCGGTCGAACGAACGCGCCAGCCGCGCCGCTACCTGCGGATTGAGCGCATCCAGCGCAATCACCTGGTCGGCGGCGAATGCGTAGCCGGAACCGTCTGCGGCATGGAAGCGCACCTGATTGGCGTTGCAAAAACTGCCTATCACCGAACGCGCGCGGTTCGGATTCTTGATGGTAAACGCGGGGTGTTGCATCAGCCGCTTTACTTCCTCAAGCGTACCCGGAAGCCGCGACGTCGACTGCACTGCGAACCATTTGTCCACGACCAGCGGTTCATCCTTCCACTTTGCGTAGAACTTCTCGATGACCGTCGCGCGCTCGGCACACCCGGTGTTGGCAAATGCCGTGAGCGCCGCCATTGCGTCGGTCATGTTGTCGGCCGACTCGAACTGCCGGATACACAAGGCGCGGACTTCGGCGTCGTCAAGTTCCATCAGGTAGCCGAGGCAGAGATTGCGCAGCGCGCGCCGTCCGGCGGATTTCGCGTCGGGGCTATAGACGCCGGGTGTCGTGAATTCGCGATACGCGGCGAGCAACTCCGTTTTCAGGGACGTCGCGAGATGCCTGCGCAGCCCGACCCGGCCGGCGTGGATGGCATCCGGATCCACTACTTCCATTTGCTCGGCGACATAACCCTCCGAAGGCAGGCCCAGCGCCTCCGCCGCAAATGCGGGATCTTCCCCTGCGTTTTGCAATGTCCGACGGAATGCGTTGACGAAGGAATCCGGGAATTTTCGTGTTTTGCCCGACCGCAGTTCGCCGACGCCGCGCAGCATCAGGTTCAGCGCCAGCCGCTGGCCTGCTTCCCAGCGATTAAAGGCGTCGGAATCGTGCGCCATCAGCATCGCCAGGCCGGTTTCGCCGTAGTCGAAACGCAGGTTGACCGGCGCGGAGAAGCCGCGCAGCAGTGAGGGCAACGGTTCCTTTGGCACGTTGATGAACGCGAAGCTTTGTTCCGCTTTCGTCAGCGACAGGACGCGCGTGCCGCCGCTTGCGCTGCCTTCGCCGTCCATCTGCAGCGGCACGTCCCGGCCGTCTGGATCGAGAAGCCCCACCGCGACGGGAATGTGAAACGGAAGTTTCTCCGGCTGGCCCGGCGAGGGCAGGCAGGTCTGGCGCAGCTTCAATGTGTAACGTTGCTGTTTCGCGTCGTAGCTGCCCGCCGCATCGATGACCGGTGTGCCGGCCTGGTCGTACCAGCGCCGGAACTGGGTGAGGTCCACGCCTGCGGCGTCCTGCATCGCCTGTGCGAACTCCTCGGTCCGCACCGCCTGGCCGTCGTGCCGCTGGAAATACAGGTCCATGCCCTTGCGGAAATTCTCCGCGCCGATCAGCGTGTGGATCATGCGCACCACCTCCGCGCCTTTCTCGTAGACCGTGGCGGTGTAGAAGTTGCTGATCTCCATGTACGACGACGGACGCACCGCGTGCGCCATCGGACCGGCATCCTCGGGGAACTGGGCGCCGCGCAGGGAACGGACTTCCTGGATGCGCTGAACCGGCCGCGAGTAGGTATCGGCGCCGTACTCCTGGTCGCGGAAAACCGTCAGCCCTTCCTTGAGCGAAAGCTGGAACCAGTCGCGGCAGGTGACGCGATTGCCCGTCCAGTTATGGAAATATTCGTGGGCGACCACGCGATCCAGGAACATGAAATCGGTGTCGGTGGCGGTGTCGGCTCGCGCGAGCACATACTTGGTGTTGAAGATGTTCAGGCCCTTGTTCTCCATCGCACCCATGTTGAAGTCGCCGACGGCCACGATCATGTACTGGTCGAGATCGAGCTCCAGGCCGAACACGTCCTCGTCCCATTTCATTGCGCGCTTCAGGGCATCCATAGCGAAGCCGGACTGGTCAAGCTTGCCGGGTTCCACGAACACCGAGAGCGTCACTTTGCGGCCGGACTGCGTCACGAAGGTATCGTCGCGTCGGTCCAGTTTCGCCGCGACCATGGCGAACAGATAGGACGGCTTCGGGAACGGGTCTTCCCACTTTGCCCAGTGACGGCCACCGGCTTCTTCGCCCTGCGCAACCTGGTTGCCATTGGACAGCAGCAGCGGGAACGCCGCCTTGTCGGCGTGGATGGTGTTGGTGTAGCGCGCCATCACGTCGGGCCGGTCGATGAAAAAGGTAATGCGGCGAAAGCCTTCCGCTTCGCACTGTGTGAAATAACCGTCTTTCGAGGCGTATAGCCCCATCAGCTTGGTGTTCTGCTGCGGGCGCAAGCGCACGGCCGTTTCCAGCGTGAAACTATCCGGCACACCGGGAATCGTCAGATGCGTCGAATCCAGCGTGTAGGCATCCTTTGCAAGGATCTTGCCGTCGATGGCCGCGGACACGAGATTGATCTCGTCGCCATCAAGCTCGAGCGGGCCGTTGCGATCGGCCGCAGCGGGGTTGCGCTTCACCCCCAGCCGCGCTTTGACATGCGTGTGGTCGTCGCGCAGGTCGACATCCAGGTCGACTGTCGAAATCAGGAAGGCCGGCGGCGTGTAGTCCTTGAGGTAAATCGTGTTTGGCGTGGCTTCGAGCATGATGTGAGTGTGGAGTTTGCTGCGATGAATTCTAGCCTGCTCCCGAAGCCAGAACAAAACGGGCGCCGTGGCGCCCGTTACGGAGGAGAGTTCGGCTCCAGGTCAGCGCGCTTCGTCCTGTTCCGGACGCGGCCGCTTGTAAGGTTTGTACGCCCACACCGGAACATTACCGTCCGGATCGACGTAAGTGATCTGCTGCGACGGCGCGCGCCGGTAATCGGCCTGCGATGCGACGTTCGCCTGGTGTTGCTGGGGACCGGCACCCGCGACGCCGACCTGGATGCTCACGCGCGGGCCGGGATCGTAGGCCATGAACTCCGTGAAGTTGCGGCCGTGATAATTGTAGGTCACGTTGTAGCCGGCAATGCCCTGCCGGTAGTTGTCCACGGCCTGGCAGCGCTGCACCTGCTGCGGCACGACGGTGGTTCGGTTGTGATGCTCGTCCGCACGATTGCCGACCAGTGCGCCGATCGCGGCGCCCACCGCTGCTGCCGCAACCCGGCCGTCACCACGGCCGATGGTGCTGCCGATCAATCCGCCCGCAACGCCGCCAAGCAGCGTGCCGCCGTAGGAGCGCGGCACTTGCTGATAGGTGTCGACTGTTTCCGTCCAGCATTGCTGGCGCGGTTCGTTGAACGATCCGTATACCGGGACCGCGCTGATCACTTCGGCGGTCTCGATGTAGTCGGCGGCGAATGCCGGGGCGGCGCACGCTGAAATGAGCGCTGCCAGGACAAATCGAGAGTTCATAGGGGCCTCCATGAAACGGATGATACGCCGCAAACAACGCCCAGCGATGCCCGCGGTTTACAGGTGACAATTCGTCACCGGGTCCGGTTGAGCCGCAATCAGTCATTCGACCTCTGCCGCAGCGGAATGTTGCGGGTAAACTCGGCGAAAAGAGCGCCAAAACCGGCCAGGTATCGCCCATGAAAACCAATCGAATTCTCGAACTCCTCGACATCCGCTATCCCATTTTCCAGGCCCCTATGGGGCGCACCGCGCCGCCGGAACTGGCCGCTGCCGTCACCAACGCCGGTGGACTGGGCATGCTCGGAACCAGCTGGGACGCTCCGGATGTGATGCGCGAGAAAATCCGCGCGACACGCGCCCTGACGAGTGGTCCGATCGCGGTGAACCTCGCGATGTCCCTCGACCAGCACGAGCGTCTCGCGATTGCGCTCGAGGAAGGCGTGCAGGCGATTTCCTTTTTCTGGGGCGACCCGGCTGCCTACGTGCGCAAAGCCAAGGATGGCGGCGCGTTGATCATTCAGACCGTCGCCACGCCGGAGGAGGCACGCCGCGCGGCCGGCCAAGGCGCAGACATCCTCGTCGCCCAGGGCGTGGAGTCTGGCGGACACGTCTGGTCCACCGTTTCCACCATGGTGATGGTGCCCCTGATTTGCGATGCGGTGCCCGGCGTTCCGGTGGTGGCGGCCGGAGGAATCGCCGATGCGCGGGGCGTGCGCGCCGCACTCGCGCTCGGCGCCGAGGGCGTATGGGTGGGAACCCGCTTCCTGGCGACACACGAATCCGGGGCCCATGAGGAATTCAAAAAACTGCTGGTATCCGCCGCCGCAACCGATACCGAATACACGTCGCTGTTCGACGGCGGCTGGCCGGATGCGCCACACCGCGCCCTGCGCAATTCGACCATGGAAATGTGGGAACAGGCCGGGCGTCCCCCTTCCGGAAGCCGGCCCCGTGAAGGTGAGGTGATCGGTGCGTTTCCGGATGGCAGGCCGATCAAGCGCTACGACGTGCCCGCTCCGATGCAGGGCGCGACCGGGGAAATCGAGGCTTTTGCCTTGTATGCCGGCCAGTCGGTCGGCCTGGTCCGCGACATCAAGCCGGTTGCGGCGGTCATGGCCGAGTTCTGCTTGCCATTCAAATAGCCGGCCAAGGGTCCAACTACAGGTAATTTATGTAGAACAATCCGTGGAATAGGGCCAAAATGTCAGAAATTGCTTCTGGTTGTGTAATGACGAAATCCCGGTCCGTCCCGCAGGGGGACGCAATAAGCGCTCACCCAGGCAGAGCGGTTTCGGTTAGGCAAGAGCGCCCGGGATCTTTGGAAAAGACGCACGCGGGTTACGACCATCGAATCGACTGACAACAAAGGCAGGCCGCGCTCGCGCGGCGGCATCGGCTGGCTGGCCGGCTTTTTCCCCGGCGGCCGGCGCCTGCTGCTCATCATCTGGCCCTTCCTGGTCATCGTGATCGTCCTGGTGTTGCTCTCGGCCGAGAGCATGAACATCCTGATGGCGGCACGCTCGTATTCCGAGGGCGAGAGCCTGTGGTCGAAGGGCCAGAAGCGGGCCATGTTCCACCTCATGCGCTATACGGAGACGCTCGCGGTCGGCGACTACAACGCCTACCGCGACTCGATATCCATTCCCATGGGGGACAAGAAGGCCCGCGTGGAACTGGAAAAACCGGACCCCGACTACGCGCAGGCCTGGCAGGGATTCATCGAGGGCCGCAATCATCCGGACGATGTGCCCGGCCTCATCATGCTGTTCCGGCGTTTTCGCAACATCGACTTCATGGCGGCGGTCATCGACCTCTGGACCGAGGGCGACCGGTACATCGCGGAGCTGAATGTCGTCGCGGAGCAGTTGCATGGCGTGATCGAGTCGGGGAAGGCCACGCCTGAGGAACTGCGTACGTTCCGCGACCGCATCCTCGATATCGATATCCACCTGACGCCGCTCACCGACCAGTTCAGCAGGACGCTCGGCGATGCAACGCGCAAGACCAAGACCCTGCTGCTGATTGCCAACCTCGCGGCTGCCGGCTTCCTGGTGCCGATCGGCATCCTGCTTTCGCGCCGAATGGTGCGCCACCGAGAGCTTGCAGAACGGGCGTTGAAGCTGAGCCAGGAGCGTTTCAACCTCGCCGTGACGGGCAGCAACGACGGGCTTTGGGACTGGGATATTGATAGCTCGGAAGTGTATTACTCGCCCCGCTTCAAGCAGTTGCTCGGATTGCGCGACATCGAAATGGAAAGCACCATGCAGGCCCTGATGTCGCGCCTGCACGAAGATGACAGGTCTGCCACGGAGGCGGCGTTCGAGGCGCACCTGATGAAGAGTGCTCCGTTTGACATCGAGATGCGCCTGCAGACCAAGGCGGGTGACTTCCGCTGGTTCCGCTCGCGCGGACAGTCGGTACGCGACGCCGAAGGCCGGGCCATACGCATGGCCGGCGCCATTACCGACATCACCGACCGCCGGCTGGCGGCGGTGGAACTGTTCGCCGAGAAGGAGCGCGCCCAGGTCACGCTGGCTTCGATCGCCGACGGCGTCATCACGACCGACGACGACGGCTGGGTGGAGTACCTCAACCCGGTGGCCGAGGATCTGACCGGCTGGACAGCGGACTCGGCGCGCGGCCTGCCGCTGCAGGCGATATTCCGCATGGTGCATGAGACCACCCGCCAGCCCGCGCCCAGCCCGATCGAATTAGTGCTGCGCGAGGAGCGCACCGTCGAGACCGCCGCCACCATGCTGCTGCTGCGCAATGACGGCACCGAAGTTCCCATTGTGCAGTCGGCGGCGCCGATCCGTGCGCGCTCCGGCGAGATCACCGGTGTCGTGCTGGTGCTTCATGACGTCAGCCAAGAGCGCCAGTACGCCGCCAAGCTTTCCTTCCAGGCGAGCCACGATGCGCTGACCGGCCTGATCAACCGTACCGAGTTCGAGCAGCGCTTGTCCCATGCCCTGATGAGTTCGGCACAGCTCGGCCGCCACCATGCGGTCATGTACCTGGACCTCGACCAGTTCAAGGTGGTCAACGACACGTCGGGCCATGCGGCTGGCGATCAGCTGATGCGCCAGGTCAGCGCCGTGCTGCAGCGCCGGCTGCGCGAAGGCGACACCCTTGCACGCCTGGGCGGCGACGAGTTCGGCGTGCTGCTCGAGAACTGCTCATCGGACAACGCCCTGCGTATCGCCGACGAGTTGCGCCAGACGGTCATGGAGTTTCACTTCGCCTGGGAGAACCGTTCGTTCAGCATCGGCGTCAGCATCGGCGTGGTCAACGTGGAGGACGACCTGTTCACCATAGCGGACGTGCTGAGCGCGGCCGACGCGGCCTGCTACATGGCCAAGGAAAAGGGCCGCAACCGGGTGCAGGTTTATCACCGCGAGGACAGCGAATTGTCCATGCGGCACGGTGAAATGGAGTGGGTGGGGCGCCTGCAGAAGGCCCTTGACGAAGACCGCTTCGTGCTTTATTCGCAGGACATCGTCGCGCTCAGCGGCGTGAACAAGGGGGGCCACTGCGAACTGCTGATCCGCATGCTCGACGAAAAGGGCGAACTTGTGCCGCCGATGGCCTTCATCCCCGCGGCCGAACGCTACGGGTTGATGCCGTCGATCGACCGCTGGGTGATTCGCAACGCCCTGGCGATCATCGCACGCGAGCAGGCGGACTTGCGCGGCGAAGCGCTTGACGTTTACGCCATCAACCTGTCGGGCGCTTCCATCGGCGACGACCACTTCCTCGGGTTCGTCCGCGAGCAGTTCACCCGTTTTGGCGTGCGGTACGAGTCGATCTGCTTCGAGATCACCGAAACGGCGGCCATTGCCCGCCTGGACAAGGCGGCGTACTTCATTCAGGAGCTGCGCGCGCTCGGCTGCCGCTTCTCGTTGGACGACTTCGGCGCCGGCATGTCTTCATTCGCCTACCTCAAGCACCTGCCGGTCGACTACCTCAAGATCGACGGTGGCTTTGTCAAGGACATGGCGGACGATCCGATCGATCGCGCAATGGTGGAAGCCATCAACAACGTCGGTCACGTCATGGGCAAGCAGACCATCGCCGAGTTCGTCGACGGCGAGCGGATCATTGCAGCGCTGCGCCAGATCGGGGTCGACTACGCTCAGGGATACGGTGTGGCGAAGCCGCGACCCTTTGGCCCGCGACTCAAGGTGGCAGCAGGCGCCGCTTAGGGCGGCCGGGATACGTCGGTTGTCTCTCCGCTATCAAGGCGATTTCCCCGGTTGCAGTCGTCGTTCGACGAAAAAGGGCGACCGCTCCCTTGGGAGAATTCTGAGGGCGAGTCAGGGACACAGATCGTCCCCTAGCAATTACGTCCCTGACCTGTTGCATCGCCATGCTCTCTTGATGACGATTATGCTACCCAATCATCTGCAGACCATTGAAGAAAAACAACTATTCGTCAAACCTATCAAAGTGTGAGATTTGACTTACGAAACGGCATTGGTCATCTTCCGGGTGCACGTAAAATTTTTGTTCTGCCGTGTCGATCGGGGTAGTGGCGCGGCGGGATCCAACTGCTTCGGTGTTGTGACTCAACGGGGAGAAAAAGCATGGGATCGATGAAGGAGATAGAAATGGGATCGGGGAAGGAGATAGGCGAGGTATCCTCCCCGCAGTGGGTCGATTCGATGAACGGCTATCTCAAACCCTATTGGGACGAACTGCTCAACGGTTCCTGGTGCGAGGGCGTGGCCAACACTACCCTGACCGTGCCGGAAATGCGCGGCTGGATCCTGCAGGTTTATCCGTTTATCCATGCTTTCCCGAAATTCCTCGCCGAAGGCCTGATCAAGGTCGAGGACGACTACTCCCGCTCCTTCCTCATCGACAACATCCGCGTCGAAAAAGCCCACGCCGAACACTGGATCTGGATGGGCATGGGTTTCGGGCTGACCCGCAAGGAAATGCTGGATGCCGCCGACGGTACCACGCCGGTCCTGCGTGACGTACAGTCGCTGACCGACTGGCTTTGGTACATTAACACCAAGGGTTCGCTGGCTGAGGCGGTTGCCGCCACCAGCTTCGCGATCGAAGGCATGGCCGGCGACATTGCCCGCAAGGTTGTGAAGGGTTTCGAAGCCTATAGGGATATGCCCGGCGTGCAGATGGGGCCGAAGACCTACAAATGGTTCCGCGAGCACGCCCACTACGACGACGAGCATCCGAAGATCGCCCGGGACATCGTTACGCGCTATGCCACGACCGAGCGCATGCAGACCAAGGTCATGCTTGCCTCCAAGCGTAGCATCCAGATGTTGCACAACGCGCTGCAGACCGGCTACCAGGCCTATTCCGTGTCGGACGAGGTCGTTGTCCCGAAAAACGAACTGCGCGCGGCCAACAAGAAGACCGACCGCCGCAACGGCCAGCAGACCCTGGCTTTCCCGGACCGTCGTTTCGCCGATCGCCGCGGCCGCCAGGTCCGCGCCATCGCGTAAAAGCGTTCGCGCCCCGGTAACAATCGCGGCGCAGAACGGCATAGAAGGGTAGGAGATGAACGACGGGCACCGCGAGGTGCCCGTTTTTCTTTGCAGTCTTGTTTCGTCCCAGTCCAGGTCCGTGGTTCAAGGTCTAGGCCAGAGTACTAGCCGGGGCCGCGAGTCTGGCGTTCCGCCAGTTGCGTCGCTACCGACTCGATCAGCGTGTCGAAACTCGCAAGGCCTTCGGGCGAGCCTTTGTACTCGATCCACACCGCGCCGCCGCCAAGGCGCATCAGCACGATCTGCATCGACGCACCGCGCATCTTGTAAGTCGCCACCGCGCGGTCTTCGTCGCCGGCGGGTACCGTCGAGCGGATGCAGCCGTCGCGCCGGCACAACTCCTTCACCATGGACTCCGGCGTGAGTGTGTCGTTGGCCCGGCGGAACAGGGTAAGGCGCGCGTCCGCGTCCTTCACCACCAGGATGTCTTCGCCCGGCACGACGATCTTCTGGTTGCCCGTCGGCACGATGCGCAGGTTCTGCCAGTGCACGGCGTTCGGATAGAGGTGGTTTTCCCAGCGCTCGGCGATGTGATTGAGAAAAACGGAGGCGAGAATCAGGCTGCAGCCGAGGGCAAGCAGGGCGATCTGTAACGGCGGGAAACGGCCCATGAGTCCGCACCTTACCCGAAGCACGGCGCGATGCTCAAGGACGATTTTCGCAGCGCTTGACGCACCGCACGCCGGCAGGCAAGTTACGCCGCTTGTTTTCACTTTTCAGGCGTTTTCACCGCAAAGGTCGCAAAGGACGCAAAGGAAGGCGAAGGGGCAATCGAAACGCTCGTGAATTGAGCGGCGTGAGGAACGGGGGCGGGCCCATGCAATGCGTTCCTTCTGCTTTTGTTTCGTCTTTGTCCCGGCTTTTGATCTCCTTCGCGTCCTTTGCGGTGAAATGATTTGGCGGTGAAAGGAATTTAATTAATGGAAGATTTTGCGGAGGTGAAAGTGTCCCTGGTCGAAAAACTCAAGAGCCAGATGTCCCTGCCGGTGATCGGCGCGCCCATGTTTATCGTCGGCAACCCGGACCTGGTGATCGGCCAGTGCGTAAGCGGCATCATCGGATCCTTCCCCGCCCTGAATGCGCGCCCGGCGCAAGCGCTCGACGAATGGCTGGAGAAAATCAAGGCCGGCCTCGACGGCCATCGCCGCGCACATCCCGAGGCCAGGGTCGCCCCCTACGCGGTCAACCAGATCATCCACCAGTCGAACGACCGGCTCGACCGCGACCTCGATGCCTGCGTCCGCCACCAGGTGCCGATGATCATCACCAGCCTGCGCGCGCCCGACGACGTGGTGAAGCGGGTGCATGCGTACGGCGGCGTCGTCTTCCATGACGTGATCAACGTCAGGCACGCCGAGAAGGCGCTTGAAGCCGGGGTCGACGGACTCATCCTGGTTTGCGCAGGCGCAGGCGGCCACGCCGGCATGCTGAGCCCGTTTGCGCTGGTGCGCGAAATGCGCCGCTTTTTCAAGGGGCCGATCGCGCTGTCCGGCGCCATCACGGACGGCGCGGGCATCCTTGCCGCCGAAGCCATCGGCGCGGATTTCGCCTACATCGGCACGCGCTTCATCGCCTGCCGGGAAGCGAATGCGCCGGAGGCCTACAAGCAGATGATCCAGCAGAGCAGGGCGGCCGACATTCTCTACACGCCTTTCTTCACCGGCGTGCACGGCAACTACCTGAAGCCCAGCGTCGTCGCGGCCGGCCTCGACCCGGACAACCTGCCTGCGGTGGACAAGAACAAGATGAATTTCGGCACGGATCGCGACAAGCCGAAGGCCTGGAAGGAGATCTGGGGCGCGGGCCAGGGTGTGGGCAACATCGACGACGTGCCGCCGGTGCCGGAACTGGTGGAGCGGTTGCGCAGGGAGTATGAGGAGGCGCGGGCGCGCCTCCAGGCACTAGGCACTAGGCACTAGGCGCGAGGCACTAGGCACGAGGCACTAGGCACTAGGCGCGAGGCCCGATGGTCTGGTTCAGCGCTTTAACTCTCGTGCCTAGTGCCTCGTGCCTAGCGCCTGGAGGCGCGCACCTGTTTGTCACACCTTATCGGCGTGACACGTATCCTTATAAATCGAATTCTTCGGCGCCGCGAACACCTTGCGCATCATGGGTTCGAAGAACTCCAGCGGCGCGCATTCCATGTTCGGATCGAAGGCGGGGTTGTCGTAGATCTCGCAGAAGCGGGCGGTGCGCTCGAAGTGGGGATGGCCGCGGAACTGATCGCGCATGTTGCGATCGAGCCCGATGTGCTCGAAGAAAAAGTAGCCCTGGAAAATGCCGTGCTTCTCCACCATCCAGTGGTTGGCCTCGGAGACGAAGGGTTTCACAATCGCCGCCGAAACGTCCGTGTGGTTCCAGGAACCCAGTGTGTCGCCGATGTCGTGCAGCAGCGCGCAGACCACGTATTCCTCGTCCTCGCCGCCCTTGTGCGCCAGGGTGGCGGTCAGCAGCGAGTGCTGAAGGCGGTCGACGGCAAAGCCGCCGGAGTCGCCGCCGAGCAGCTTCAAGTGCGCCAGGATCCGGTCCGGCAGTTCTCGCGCGAAAGGCTGGTGCTTGGCCGCGATGATGTCCCAGTCCTGCTTCGTGCTCTGCTTCATTGATTTGAAGCTGGCGCGTTGCTCGGTCATGTTGCCCATTACGGCCTCCGCGGATTGATGTGTGGGGTGCAGATCGTTGATGCGCCTGAGTATAGCGCCACCACCACCTTGTGCAATGCCAGTGGACGGCTGCGCGAGCGCCGGACGAAAAAAAGAGGGGCCGGACCGCGCCCCTCTTCCCGGACTACGTTATCGAGCCGTTATTTGTTGCCACCCTTGCGACCCGGATTGCCCGGCGTGCCGCCCATTTCATCGTTCGAACGGAACGGAAAGCCCTGGTTTGAATTGCCCGGATCGCAGAACTCTGGCCCGTTGCCCACGCCCTGGTTGCAATGCTTCAGCGGCGGGTTGAAGATGCCGCCGCAGCCGTTGACGGTGGTGCCGGTCAGCGTCACTGCCCCCTTCGCCAATGCATCACCGCTGAAGGTTCCACGGGTGAGGGTGATCGCCGCACCCGCGAGAATGGTTCCCACGAAGTTCGAATCCGTCAGCGTAGCGGCGGCGTTGACCGACCAATACACGTTGCTGGTGCACGCCACCGCGCCGCCGGCCAGAACCACATTGAATCCAGTACCCGTGAGGGCGCCGTCCTTGAGGAGGAAAATCCAGGTGTCGGTCGAGGATCCGTTGAGCGTCAGCGTGCCAGCCTTGGCTACCGAGTCGATACAGTAGACACCGGGGTCGAGCACGAGGCCGTCAAGGGTGCCAGTGAGGTTGTGGGCGGGGTCGGTCGGGCATGACATAGCCACTAAATCGTCGTACGCGCTGTTGAAGTCGGCTAAAACACCAGCGGAGACCGGTGCGACGATCGACCCCGTAATCGTGCAATTGGTCTGAACAACGGAGGCTGGGGCGCCGGAGGAGGCCACGTTTCCGTTGATGGTGGAATCGGTGCAGGTCACCGCCCCGCCGCCGCCGGTTGTTGCGCTCAGGACCGCGAAATTCGACGCGGTACCCAGAGAGATTGCCGCCGCGGCGGGGAAGGCGCCGGCGAATAGCGCGGAGATTCCCAGCAAACAGGCATAGAGATGCTTGTAGTGATTTTTCATGGATGATCCTTTATGTAAATTTTGCGCAATGAATCAAGTACTCACGGTATCTTGTCGTCCCACTTGGTCAGAGGGCGTCAAGGGTCGTGCAGCATTTCGCTGACTGCAGTGGATCCGCGCAAAAAGCCCAACCTTCACGGAGACCACCGAGCACAAGACTTGTTATCCGCTGGTTGCGGCACAGAGACCGTCCGCTGGCGTACATACAGAACCCATGTTTCAGGGACGGGCGATGTGTCGCGCTGGACAGGGACAGTGCCGAGGCCGATCCGTGTCGCGGCCAGGCTGCACCACACTGGAGGGAACAAAAAAAGGGACGCCCGGAGGCGTCCCTTTGATCGCGGGGGGGGGACTGCTGTTACGCGCGGCCGAGCTTTTCCACGCAGGCCTTCTCGGACATTTCCTCGAAACCCTTGCCCTTGCAGGCGTTGGAGCCGTAACACTTGACCTTGACTTCCTGGGCGTGGGTAGCGGTGCTGACCATCCCGGCTGCAAACATCGCGGCGGCGGCGGTTGCGACGGCGACACTTGCCATTTTGCGTTTTGCGTTCATGTGAAGCTCCTCTTCGTTACATTGTTGAAAACAAAACCGGTTTTGGGTTCTCGCCTTGGTGGCGAGGGTGGCCAATTCCGGCCCAGGTGGCCCCGGCAGACACCACGTACGGGAGGCAAGAAGGGGCTCGGAGAGAGATACGGTGGACGTGGCAGCGTTGGATGCAAGCGAAGCCGAAAAAGTTTCAAAAAGTAAAAAGGGGTAGCTAAGAAGTGAGGAAAAGCAGCCTCGTATCCTTCTTTGCTTTTCCCTGCGTCCATCTGTGACTAAAAGGGTGCCGTTCACGGCATACCGACCTTTGACCATAACTCCGGGCTACGCCAGCGGCATCTGCGGCGTGGTTTACGGGCTCAGGCCTCAGGCAAGGTCCGCGATGCGGTCCGCCATGAGCCCTGCGTGCTCACGCTGGGCATGGAAGCGGATCTCGGGGAAGCGGTCTTGCACCACTTTCATTTCGAATTTGCTGTTGGTCAGGACCGCCAGCGCATCGGCGGCGTCCTTGGCCAGGCGGCCGGCGTTGCCTTCGACGAACTTGTCGAAGGCAACGGGATCGTCGGCGGAGATCCACCGTGCGCAGGTATAAGGCACCGGCGACATGCGCGCCTCGACCCCGTATTCGTTCTCCAGACGGTGCGCGGCGACGTCGAATTGCAGGCTGCCGACCGCGCCAAGCAGCATGATGTTGTTCTTCAACGGCCGGAATACCTGGATCGCACCTTCTTCGCCCAGTTGCATCAGCCCGGTGCGAAGCTGCTTGGCCTTGAGCGGGTTCTTCACTTCGACCAGGTGGAAGATTTCCGGCGCGAAGAAGGGAAGGCCGGTGTACTGCAGGTCGATGCCATCGGTCAGCGTATCGCCGAGCTGGATGCCGCCGTGGGTCGGGATGCCGATGATGTCGCCGGCGTAGGCTTCGTCGAGCAGCTCGCGCCGCTGCGACAGGAAGGACACCACGTTGTTGGGCCGGAACTCCTTGCCGGTGCGCTGGACCTTCAGGCGCATGCCGCGCTCGAAGCGGCCCGAGCACACCCGGATGAACACCACGCGGTCGCGGTGTGCGGGGTCCATGTTGGCCTGGATCTTGAACACCACGCCGGAAAAGTGCTCGTCATGCACGTCCACTTTCCCCTGCAGGGCAATGCGGGGCTGCGGCGGCGGCGCGAGCTCCACCAGCGCGTCGAGGATTTCGCGGACACCGAAATTGTTGATGGCCGAGCCGAAGAAAATGGGCGTCTGCTTTCCTGCCAGGAACTCGTCGCGCGAGAACGCCGGCATTGCACCGCGCACCAGCTCGATGTCGTTGCGCGCGCGTATCAGTTCATCGCCGAAGCGTTCCTGAATGACGGGATTGTCGAGGCCGTGGACCACTTCGTCCTCCTGGCCCAGCCTATCGTCGCCGGGTCGGAACACCCGGATGCGGTCCTCGGCGAGGTCGTACACACCGTGAAACCTTTTGCCCATGCCGATCGGCCAGGAGAACGGCACCGCCGACATGCCGAGCGTGCGCTCGATTTCATCGATCAGGTCGAGCGGCTCGCGGACTTCGCGGTCCATCTTGTTGATGAAGGTGATGATCGGCGTACCACGCGCACGGCAGACTTCCAGCAGGCGCAGAGTCTGCGCCTCGACGCCGTTGGCAGCGTCAATCACCATCAGCGCGGCGTCGACCGCGGTGAGTACCCGGTAGGTGTCCTCGGAGAAGTCCTGGTGGCCCGGGGTGTCGAGCAGGTTGATGACCTTGTCTTTGTACTCGATCTGCATCACCGAACTGGCGACCGAGATGCCGCGTTGCTTTTCGATTTCCATCCAGTCGGAGGTCGCATGCCGTGTGGCCTTGCGAGCCTTTACGCTGCCGGCAATGTGGATCGCGCCGGCGAACAGCAGCAGCTTTTCCGTCAGCGTGGTCTTGCCCGCATCCGGGTGGGAGATGATGGCGAAAGTCCGCCGCTGCTCTATGCGCTCGGCGAGGACTTCCCGGGAAATTTCGGTCATGAACGGCTTCCCGGTAGCGGCGGCTCAGCGCCTTGCCCGGACAAATTGGAAGGGGCGCATTTTACGGGTCGTGGCGAGAGCCGTCCATGTCTACCAAGCCAGCCTGGGGCATAACCCATTCACCGCAAACAAGGGCACACTTGAAGCGTAGCAGGCGCAAGGGGACGCAAAGGAGGGCAAGACAGGGCAAGAAAGTTCTGACTGCGAGGATGCCGGGCTTGTGCACTGACGACTACATTACGTGCCTGGGCGACCAACCGTCATCCATTGTTCGCCGTCTCCCTTTGCGTTCCTTTGCGACCTTTGCGCCTGCTACGCTTCAAGTGTGCCCTTGTTTGCGGTGAGTTTTGGATCAGCCTTATTCCAGCCGAACATCGGCCTTCTTGACGATCTCCTTCCAGAGCTGCCGATCGGACCTGATGAATTCCGCGAACTCGGCGCTCGACTGTCCGCCCATCTCGCTGCCCTGGCTTTTTGCCCAGGCAGTGTAGTCGGGGTCCTTGATGGCTGCCGACAGCGCGCGCTGGAGTCTTGCCACGATCTCCTGTGGCGTTCCGGTCGGCGCGAAGTATCCGTGCCACGCAAATATATTGAAGGCCGGCAAGCCTGCCTCCGCCGCTGTGGGGATGTCGGGAAATTCGGGTTTCCGGCCCGGCCCGGCATTCACAATGCCGCGCATCTTGCCGGCCTTCAGGTGCTGCGCTGTCGCCGCGACATACTCGATCGTGGCGTGGATTTCGCCGCTCATGAGGTCCGTCAGCACCTGCGGGGCATTCTTGTACGGCACGTGGGTGACTTCGATGTGGGTCAGTTGCTTCAGCAGTTCCATGGCCAGGTGCTGCGCGGAGCCGACTCCGGGGGATCCATACGACATCCTCCCGGGATACTTTCTCGCGTAGGCCACGAACTCATCCAGCGTGGTAATCGGCAATCCGGGATTGACGATCAGCAGCGGATTTCCCGCCGTCCCCATGGTCAGTGGAACGAAGTCGCGCATCGCATCGTACGACAGGTTGGAGTAAACGAACGGGCTGACGCAAAAAACGCTGGTGGAGCCGACGAAGACCGTATAACCATCCGGTTTGGATTTCGCGGCGATCTCCGCGCCGAGGTTGCCCCCGCTTCCGGGCTTGTTCTCGACGACCACCGGTTTGCCGAGGGAACGGCTCGCCATGTCCGCGACCTTTCGCGCGTGGATGTCGACGATGCCTCCAGCGGCGCCAGGCACGATCATGCGGATGGTGCGGGTCGGAAATTCTTCGGCGGCCTGCGATCCGAGTGAAACGAAAAGGAATGCAGAGGCAACGAGCAATAGACGGAATAAGGTGCTCATGACGAAATCTCCACAACGCACTGCGATAATGGGCGATTCGACATTAATGGCGCGCTATCCAATATCATCTCTCCTGGCTTTCCTTTGCGCATCCTCTGGGCCTGAAAGGGTGCCGTTCACGGTATACCGATCTTCGACCATAACACCGGGCTTCGCCAGGGTATCTGCGGTTAAGGGTTAGATTACATGAGCGATAGCGGCCAAATAGACGAAGTGAGAAGCTGGATAGACTTGGCGAAGCGCGTGGTCGCGCTTACAGGCGCCGGCATCTCGACCGAATCGGGCATTCCGGATTTCCGTGGTCCGCAAGGGGTGTGGACCAAAAATCCCCAGGCCGAAAAACTCTCCAACATCCACTACTACATGTCCGATCCGGAGGTGCGTAAGGCCGCCTGGAAATCCCGCATGGAACATCCCGCCTGGACCGCGAAGCCCAACGTCGGGCATCTCGCTCTGGCTGAACTGGAGAAGCGCGGCAAGCTGCACGCACTGATCACGCAGAACATCGACGAACTCCACCAGATGGCTGGCAATTCGCCCGGGAAGGTCATCGAGGTTCACGGCACCGTTCGCAAGGTGGTCTGCATGAACTGCGGCATGACCGAGCCGATGCAGAAGGCGCTGGACCGGGTGCGCGCGGGGGAAGAAGATCCGCCGTGCCGCGACTGTGGCGGGATCCTCAAGAGCGCCACCATTTCGTTCGGGCAGCAGTTGGTGCCGGAAGTGATCGATCGGGCAACTCGGGTATCGAGAGAGGCGGAGGTGTTCCTTGCGATCGGCAGCAGTTTGCAGGTTTATCCGATTGCCGGGACGCTGGAACTGGCGAGTGCGGCGGGGGCCAGGGTCGTTATTCTGAATGCCGAAAAGACGCCGTTCGACGATATTGCGGATGCTTTGTTTCGGGAGTCAATAGGGGGCATATTGCCGAAGCTGCTACGGCACTAGCTATCTGGAGCTATTGTCTATACAGCTATCGTCGTTGCGCTAACGAGTGGTATCTGATCTAAGTCAATCTGCGATTAACTGTGACCCGTAGCCGAGATATCATGCGAGACAGGGTCAGACTGAGCTAATCCCGATAGTCGCATATCAAGGACCAGACGATGGCATCCCTCAGCGTTAATGACGCCCAACTCGTCGAGCTCGAAGACGGCTCGATCCACCTCGCTTACGAAGGTGTCAGGTATGCCAAGGATCAGTTTGTCCCGTTCCACATTTTCGGTGTCAACAGCAGTCCGGCCAGGCATACCACTGCGGCTCAGTTTGTCACAGGCTCGATGGTCGCAAAGTTCGGCGACAATCATGCGAAATGGCCTGTGATGGCACTCAAATTTCTTCTTGCCAAAGACATACGGTGATCGGAGGGATTGAGCAAGCCTGCGCCGCTCGACCAGGCGGCGAATACCGAATTGATAAAGATAGAGTCACTACCCGTGGGGGCCTACACCCTACGCGCTATTGATCTGATACCCCACCCGCGGAAAGTGCACATACACCGTCCCTGCTCGCGGATCGGTTCGCTTTACCACCCACTCATTGACGTATTCGGCCACAAGCTCACCGGCAACAGGATCGATGCCGTAGTCGGTAGGCGCGACTGTAACGCTTGAGCCCACCGGGCAGGGACCGGGCGCTGGATTCGCCTCGGTTCTCAGCGCCGCCAGTTCCCCTTTGCGGGCTATCTCGATCGCTTCTGCGCTGCTCAGCGGCTGCGGAGTTCCATGCCCAATGGTTGCGACGCGTTGCATCCATTTCATAATTTCCGGCCAGGCGGCGAGAAAGCCGGCAACCGCGGTCGCACGCTGGATGAACCACAGTGGATGGTAGAAAGCGAAGTCCGCAATCGTTGCCTCCGGGCCGAGCAAGAATGCTCTTTCGTCGGAAAGTTGCAGTTCGAACTGATCGAGGCGTTGTGAGAGCAGGGCGGTTGCGACATTCAAGGCCATCCGCGGCGCGCCTTTGCGGAATGCCTTGCGATCTTCGATGAATGCCGCCTGATGCTCGGCGGAGTATTTCGCGAACATGCTGGCGAATCCTTCGGGCTGCATTGCATAGCCAACGCCCGCTGCGAACCAGTGCTGGCCGGCCCAAGCGGCAAGAATGCGGGCGCTGGCGGCCTGCGCTGGGGGATAGAGCGTCGGCTCAGGCTGGATGCGCTCCAGCACCTCGGCGATCAGGGCGGTGTCGCAATAGATGTCGCTGCCGATCTGCAATATGGGCGCACGGCGGTAGCCGCCGGTGAGGGCAAGTACATCGGGCTTCGGCAGCATTATGGGCACCAGTACCGACTGATAACGCAGCCGCTTGAATCCGAGGATCAGGCGGATTTTTTCAGCGAACGGGGATTCTGCATAGTGGTGCAGGATGATCTCGGACATGGGTTTGCACCTCTCCCGGGGGTCGGTTGGCGCATGTAGTGTAGCTTTGACTTCGCTTCACGGCTTGAGCCTTTTTCCTCGAGGTTCGGCCGGGCCTGAGCGCTGCGCACGCGACAGGGGCAAGTCTGCGAAAATCCCTGGCCTATGAATCCTAAGCGCCCTCCCTTTGCCGGCTGGATCCGCTCCAGCAACACCATCACCCAGCAGTTTCTGTCCATCGGCGGGCGGCCGGATATCGTCAGCCTTGCGGGCGGGTTGCCGGCTGCGGAGTTGTATCCCGTCGAAGCGATCCGCGATGCGACCGACCGGGCACTGAAACGTTGGGGTCCCCAGATTCTGGAATACGGACCGGTGGAAGGTCTGTACGCGTTGCGTGAAACGATCGCGGCACGGACTTCGGCGGAGTCCGGATGCAAGTTCACGGCCGAGAACGTGATGCTGATGACCGGCGCGATGCAGGGGCTCGACCTGGTCGGGAAAATCCTGGTCGATCCGGGCGACCTGATCGTCGCGCAGGCGCCGACTTATCTCGGGGCCCTCGACGCCTGGCGGCCGCGCCAGCCCCGCTACGAAAAATTCGACTGGAACTTCGACCGTCCGGGGTTCGATGCTGCGCTGGCGCAAGCCAAGTTCGTGTATGTGGTGCCGAACTATTCGAACCCGACCGGTGCGCTCGTGCCGCAGCCGCAACGCTTGGCCCTGCTCGACAGGGTACGCGTAGCGGGAACCTGGCTGCTGGAAGACGATCCGTATCACTCTATCCATTTCGATGGCGATCCGGGGCTCGATATCCTCCAATCCGACGCCCGGCGATTCAAGGGCGCATACCAAGGCCCCGTCATCTATCTCGGTACACTCTCCAAGAGCATCGTGCCGGGCCTTCGCGTGGGCTGGGCGGTCGCGGAGACCGGCTTGATCGAGAATCTGGCCCTGGCCAAGCAGTCGTCCGACCTGAGCAGCAGCATGTTCACGCAGGCTATCGCACTCGAATTGCTCGAATCCGGTTTCGACCGCGAGCATTCGCGTTCAATTAATGAACTCTATCGTGAGCGCCGGGACACGCTATGCCGTGAAGCCGCCGCCCGCATCGGCCAATGGTTCGAGTGGGAAGTTCCGCCCGGCGGCATGTTCGTCTGGATGCGCGCCCGTGATCCCCGAATTGATACCAACGAGCTCTACAATTTTGCGCTTGAGGAGAAGGTCGCGTTTGTGCCAGGCAGCGTCTTCGATCCGGATGGCAAGGAATGTTCGGCGATGCGGGTGAACTTTACTCGCAGTTCTCCGGAAGTCATTGCGGAAGGTGTGAGGAGGCTGGAGAAGGCAGTTAAGCGCTATCTTCATCGCTAGAAGGCCGTGCACCCATCCGGGTATACCGGACTTCGTCCATAAATGTCGTGAATGCCGTGAATGCCGTTAATGTCGAAAAGGCTGGGTGCAAAATGCCTGAAAGAACCTTAAAACCCCGGTATTCACGACATTCACGATATTCACGGCATTCACGTTAATCTATCATTCACCTATCCCCTCCCTGTCATCCCTCCCCACGGAAATCCCATTGGCCACCGATACCACCAAGTCCGATCGCAAGGCGCAGATTGATGCGCTGCTTCTCGCCCTTCCGGGTGTCAGCGCCCGCAAGATCAACGGCCTCGACGCCTATTTTGTCAGCGACAAGATGTTCGCCTGCATCAGCGGGGAAGGGATCGGATTGCGGCTGCCGGTTGCCACGGCGACCGAGTTGCATTTCTCACGGAACGACGTGGTCGCGTTTTCGCCGGGGGGCGTCTCGGCCACGCGGGAATGGATCCAGATCAATTGCGCCGAGGCAACCGAATACGAAAAGCATCTCCCGCTCTTCAGGACCTCTCTCGAGTTCGTGAAAACCGGCCGCATCAGCTAGGCCGATTGGGCAATTGATGGGATCTGTATGGATCGTCAGTTCGATCCCACGCCGGCAAGCAGGCGTGGGCGGGTGGTCAGATATACGATTTTTCGGTCGGCGCTGATGAGCTGCGACTGCGAGCCCTCCACCCATTCGGCAACGGGCCTGAATTGTTCGCGCTCGGATTCCGATGTCGCCTCGTCCATTTCGAAGAGTCCCAATCCGGATTCCACGGCTTTGAGATAGACGTCCGAATCGCGAAGGCGCGTCAGCAGCGGCAGGCTGAGGGATTTGAGAAAGCGCTCTAGCGGTTCGTAGGTCGGCATGGAATTGCGAACCTTGTTGGCGACAACCGCCAGCCGGATATTGCGCACGCGGATGCGGCCCGCCACCAGCAAATCCCGAATGAAGTTCGCCGTGGCGTGAATATCGATTGCCGACGGCGCGACCGGGACAACGATGCAATCCGCGCGCGCAAGCATTTCTTGCAGTAGCAGACCGGAAGCCCCCGCTGGCGCATCAATAATGAGTTGTCGCGTGTCGGGTGGTACATGCATCTCGATCCCGCGCAACCGGTTGCCCCGCTGGGGGGCGGCATTGGCGGCATGGATCCGGGGCCGAAACGGTTCGCGCAGGCGCAGCCAGTTGAGACTCGATCCCTGGGGGTCGTAATCCATCACCGTAACGGGAACCGACCTGGCGGCGAAATAGCTCGCGAGGCTGGTCGTGACGGTGGTCTTGCCGGACCCGCCCTTCGGATTGATGACAAGGGTGGTATTCATTCGCATGATCGGCGCTCGATTCTGACTTGAATTACCCTGACTTAAATTACCCCGGCGCGGCACGGGGAAATATCCTCGCGTCTGGGTGTCAACCCGCACTTATCATGCCATTCGCCTTACCTGTGCCCCGAAACATGGACTTAGCGCATTAGCAGACGTTGAACACTGTCACTTCCTGGCGACGCTGCGCCGACGCACGGCAGGTGGCTCGAGAAAACGAGGTTTTCCTTTGACGAAAATCGGCTCCGGGGGTAATCGCCTCCCTGGCCGAACTTTCTGCCTCAGCAGGGCGAGTATTGCGTCCAGTTCAGCCGTTAACCCGTCACCTGTCATCGCTTTTCGCAAGTGCATTGATGTCCGCGCTCTCGAGAGTTGCCTTCGGCGCACCCGTGCGGGCGGCGTGCAGCATTGCCCGCCCGACCTGTTCGGTCGTGGTATTGCCTGGGGAAAAGCGGCTTGCAGTGGACGCCAGAACGGCCGGGCCAGTGCATAAATGATTCGATAGGCCAGCGTCTTCGAGATGATGCCGTGCAGGGGGACAATGGCGGCGGGCCGGAACATAGTGGCGGCTTTGAAGGGCAGCCGCACCAGCGCATTTTCGGTGGCGCCTTTGACGCGCGCCCACATGCTGCGGCCCCGATCGCTGCTGTCGGTGCCCGTGCCGGACACGTAGATGAAGGTCATTTCAGGGTTGAGTTGCGCGAGCGTCCGCGCCACGGTCAGAGTAAGGTCATAGGTCACGCGCCTGTAGGCCTCCTCGGTCATGCCTACCGACGAGACGCCAAGGCAAAAGAAGCACGCGTCGTAGCCCTGTAGCTGCTGTTCGATCGGCGCAAGGTTGAAGAGATCGGCCTGCATAAGATCACGCAGCTTCATATGCAGCTGCCCGATCGCGCTGCGACCGATCGACAACACCTGCTCCACATCCGGATCGAGCCGGCATTCGCGTAGAACGCCCTGCCCGACCATGCCCGTTGCTCCGAAAAGCATGACCTTCATATCAACATTCCCTGTCCTCGTTATTCTTCTTACCTCACTTATTACACACGCCGGTGTCCCGCACCAACGATTGATTTCCTCCGCTGCACTCCACCTTCCTGGAAATCATTAGAAGATCAGATATTTGCAGAATCGTGGTAGCGACGAGGAAAAATCTGCTGGAGCGGCGTCGCCGTCGCTATCGGGTACTCTTGCCAGCTTCGGCATCCGCTATTCGCGGAGCACGATCGTATGCGGACCGCGTGCCGCGAGCACGGAGGAATAGGCCATCCTTACCACCTTCGGTCCCTTCGTGGTGATGTCGTCCACGATGCACCAGAAAGCCACGGACCCGCCTGGCCTGGGATCGTCGAAGGCACGCATTCACGACATTCAGGGCATTCCCGGTCTGCCTCAGCACGCGACACCTGCCACTCGCTTATAATCCCGGCCTCTCCCCGATACCCCTATCCCAGCAGAATCTATGGCTCAGTACGTCTACACAATGCAGCGGGTGGGCAAAATCGTGCCCCCCAAACGTGTCATCCTCAAGAATATCTCCCTGTCCTTCTTCCCCGGCGCCAAGATCGGCGTGCTGGGCCTGAACGGCTCCGGGAAATCGAGCCTGCTCAAGATCATGGCGGGGGTGGACAAGGACATCGAGGGCGAAGCCACGCCAATGCCGAACCTGCGCATTGGCTTTCTCGAGCAGGAACCCAAGCTCGCGCCGGACCAGACTGTGCGCCATGCCGTCGAGGAAGGGCTGGGCGAGATCATGGAGGCGAAGCAAAAACTCGAGGAAATCTATGCGGCCTATGCGGAGCCGGATGCGGACTTCGACAAGCTCGCCACCGACCAGGCCCGGTACGAAGCCGTCCTTGCGACGAGCGGCGCTGATACCGAGCACCAGCTCGAGATCGCAGCCGATGCACTTCGCCTGCCGCCCTGGGACGCCACGATCGGCAATCTGTCGGGCGGCGAAAAGCGCCGCGTCGCGCTCTGCCGGTTGTTGCTGTCCAAACCCGACATGCTGCTGCTCGACGAACCGACCAACCACCTGGACGCCGAGAGCGTGGACTGGCTCGAACAGTTCCTGGCCAAATTTCCGGGCACAGTGGTCGCAGTAACCCACGATCGTTACTTCCTCGACAACGCGGCAGAATGGATCCTGGAACTGGATCGCGGCAGCGGCATTCCCTGGAAAGGCAACTACAGTTCCTGGCTCGAGCAGAAGCAGGACCGTCTGCAGCAGGAAGAGTCTTCCGAGACCGCGCGCCAGAAAGCGATCAAGAAGGAACTGGAATGGGTGCGGCAGAATCCCAAGGGACGCCAGGCCAAGAGCAAGGCGCGTATCGCACGCTTCGAGGAATTGTCTTCGCACGATTACCAGAAGCGCAATGAAACCCAGGAAATCTTCATCCCGGTCGCCGAGCGCCTTGGCAACGAGGTCATCGAGTTCAACGAAGTCTCGAAGGGCTACGGCGATCGCCTGCTGATCGACAAACTCTCGTTCAAAGTTCCGCCCGGCGCCATCGTCGGCATCATCGGCCCCAACGGCGCCGGCAAGTCGACGCTGTTCCGCATGATCAGCGGCAAGGAAAAGCCGGACAGCGGTGAAGTGAAGGTCGGCTCGACGGTGCAATTGGCCTTCGTCGACCAGAGCCGTGACAAGCTCGAAGACAAGAAGAGTGTGTGGGAGGCGATCTCCAACGGCCAGGACATTCTCACCGTCGGCAAATTCGAAATGCCCTCGCGCGCCTATGCCGGCCGCTTCAATTTCAAGGGGTCTGACCAGCAGAAAATGGTCGGCAATCTTTCCGGCGGCGAGCGCGGGCGGCTGCACCTGGCCACCACGCTGATCGCCGGCGGTAACGTCCTGCTGCTGGATGAACCCTCCAACGACCTCGACGTGGAAACCCTGCGCGCGCTGGAGGATGCCTTGCTGGAGTTCGCCGGCAGCATCATGGTTATCTCCCATGACCGCTGGTTCCTCGACCGCATCGCCACCCACATCCTCGCCTGCGAGGGTGAGTCGCAATGGACATTCTTCCCGGGCAACTACCAGGAATACGAAGCCGACAAGAAGAAGCGCCTCGGCGAAGAAGGCGCCAAGCCGAAACGCATCCGCTTCAAGCCGCTGAAGTAACGGCCGCCCAACCCTCATCACTCACGCCGGCCCCGGGCCGGCGTTTCTTTTTGCGCTGGCTTGCCCCGGCTATGCCGTCGGACTAGGCGTGGCACGTTCAGTGTGCAAAGATGCCGCGCGAACACATCACGCAGGCGACAGAAAGGGAGGGCGTCATGTGGTTGATAGGCCTGTTGGCGGGATTGGTACTGGGCGCCATGACCGGAAGCGGCATGGGCGCGTTCCTGGGCGCGGTGGTCGGTACCGTCTTCGGTGTCCTGTTTTCGATGGTACGCAATTCGTCCCGCCATGCCGATATCGAGGCGCGGATTGCCGCGCTGGAACGATCAGTCGCCGATCTGCGCGGCAGATTGTCGGCAGGGCAGTTCGTGCCCACCGTCCCGGTTGTCGGCTCACCGGTGCCTCAGCCGACAGCGGAGGCGGAAACTCCGCTGCTACCGCCTGGCGAAATGCGGCCGACCCAGGGCTACATCGAGTCCGCGCCGGCCCGACCCGTCCCCAGGCAGCAGGATGAGGCCGCGTCCGAACCGCAACAACCTGCGAAGCCTTCACTGGTGGAACGGGCGTGGCAATGGCTGACCGGCGGCAACGCGCTGGTCCGCATCGGCGTAATCGTCCTCTTCTTCGGCGTCGCTTTCCTGCTCAAGTACGCCTACGACCATACCCAGGTTCCCATCGAAATCAGGCTCATCGGCGTGGCGATCGGCGCCTTCGTCATGCTGGTTATCGGCTGGAGGCTGCGCGAGTCAAAGCCGGTATACGGTGTGGCGATGCAGGGCGGCGGCGTCGGCTTGCTCTACTTGATTGTGTTCGGCGCCTTCCGGCTGTTCAACCTGATTCCGGGCGAAGCGGCGTTTTTCATGCTGGCGGCGATCGCAGTGTTCTCCGCGGTGCTTGCGGTTTTGCAGAACGCGATGTCGCTGGCGGTGCTCGGCGTCTCTGGCGGCTTCCTCGCGCCGGTGCTCGCCTCCACTGGCGGCGGCAGCCACGTGATGCTCTTCAGCTACTATGCCGTGCTCAACACGGGCGTTCTCGGCATTGCCTTTTTCAAAGCCTGGCGGCCGCTCAACGTGGTTGGCTTCGTTTTCACTTTCGGCATCGGCGCGCTCTGGGGCTCGCGCTTCTACCGCCCTGAATACTTCGCCAGCACCGAACCCTTTCTGCTGATTTTCTTCCTGCAGTACCTGCTCATCGCGGTGCTGTTCGCCACCCGCCAGGCGCCGAACCTGAAAAATTACGTCGACAGCGCCATCGTGTTTGGCGTGCCCCTGGTTGCATTCGGCCTGCAGACACGACTCGTGAAGGACATCGAGTTCGGCGCTGCATGGAGCGCGGTGGCCGCCGCCGCAGTTTACCTTCTGCTGGCCGGGGCCTTGTACCGAAGGCACGCGGAATCGCTGCGCATGCTGGTCGAGGCGTTCCTGGCGCTGGGCGTGATCTTCGCGACCCTCGCAATTCCCCTTGCATTCGACGGACGCTGGACTTCCGCCGCCTGGGCGCTCGAAGGCGCGGCGGCCTACTGGGTCGGCGCCAAACAGGGCAGGCGCCTGCCGCGCGCCTTCGGCCTACTGCTGCAGTTTGCGGCGGGCATCGCTTTCGTCGCCGACGCTAGGCGCGAATACGGCGACCTGCCGGTGGCCAACACTTTTTTCATGGGATGCGTATTCATCTCCCTGGCCGGCCTGTTTTCGAACAGGACGATTGAGCGGCACTTTCAGAAGGCCGGCCATTTCGCGATGCAGGTCTCGATCGTGGTGTTCCTCTGGGGCCTGGCTTGGTGGCTGTTCGCCGGCCTGCACGAGATCGACCGCCATGTGCCCGCGAATACGAAGCTGAATGCCGTGCTGCTGTTTCTCACCGGCACTTGCGCTATTTTCAGCGTGGCGTGGGGAAGGGGATGGGTCATCGCGCGCTTTCCGGCACAGGCGCTCGCGCCGCTGATGCTTCTGCTGTTCGCCGCGAACATGACGCAGCATCCGCACCAGCACCCGTTCGCCGAACTGGGCTGGCTGGCATGGCCGGTCGCTTTCCTGTTCCATTTCCGCATCCTGTGGCGGCACGGCCAGGCCGAGAGCGGCTACCGGACATTCGCGCATGCGGCCGGCGTATGGCTGCTCGCCGCGGTGGGCGCGTGGGAGATTGCCTGGCAGATCGACCGGCTGGTCGAAGGCAATCGCGTCTGGCCGCTGATTGCGTGGGCGCTGGTGCCGGGCGCGCTGCTGGCCGCCCTGGCGCTCAAGGGTCCCGCCCTGACCTGGCCGGTGACACGCTATCCGCGTGCCTATCTGTGGCTGGGTGCCGGACCGCTGGCGATTTTCATGCTCGGCTGGACTGTGTATGCGAACCTGCTCAACGACGGCGATCCGGCGCCGTTACCTTATGTTCCACTGCTTAATCCGCTGGACATCGCGCAACTGCTCACCTTCGCCACCATCGCCATCTGGTGGCGCAGCCTGCGCAAGCAGAGTGTGGGAGACATCGCGGACTGGCCGCCTTCTCTGCCCCGCGCCCTGATCGGCGCTGGAATATTCGTATTCCTCAACGGCGTTCTGCTGCGTACGCTGCACCACTGGGCGGATATTCCCTATCAGGTGGACCTCATGTTCCGTTATGACCTGGTGCAAGTGGCCCTGTCGATCTTCTGGACAGTGCTGGCGCTGGTATCCATGGTCGTCGCCACGCGCAAGGGATTGCGCGTGCTCTGGTTCTGCGGAGCGGCGCTGATGGGCGTGGTGGTGGTGAAACTCTTCGTGGTCGACCTTGCCAAGGTGGGCGGCATCGAGCGCATCGTGCTATTCATCGCCGTCGGCATCCTGATGCTGGTGATCGGCTATTTTTCGCCGTTGCCGCCCAGGGAAAAGGAGGCGACATGAGACGAGGGCTGGCTGTCCTGATTGCAGCCGCGAGTCTTTCCTCCCATGCACAAAAGCTGGAGGAGTTCGCGTTCGCGCTGCCGGTCGAGGGCACGGGCGGAGACGCCTTCTACCGGGTCGTCATCACCCAGCCGGTGTATGAGGCGGCCGCTTACGCGGACCTGCGCGATTTGCGCGTCTTCAATGGCATTGACGAGGCGGTGCCGTATGCTTTTCGCCCTGTCGAGCAGCGTCCGCAAAAGCCCGAACCGGTACCCCTGCCGTTCTTTCCATTGCTCGGTCCGCGCGATGCCCGCGCCGAGGACCTCGATCTCAGCGTGAGCCGGTCAGGAGACAAGGTCAGCGTCAGGCTGCACACTCGCGGCGATGCCGGCGCGCGGAAAGTGTTGCTCGGCTATCTGATCGACGCATCGGAACTCAATACGCCCCTCTCCGGACTCACGGTCGCCTGGGGCGCCGCCGCGCCTGACCAACTCGCGTCCGTGCGCATCGAAGCGAGTGACGACCTCAAGCACTGGACCACGCTGGTGACGGATGCGCCGCTCGGCGGCATGTCGCACGCTGGCCAGCGCTTGGAGCGCAACACCATCGAGTATCGCAGGCAGCAGGCGAAGTACCTGCGCCTGACGTGGGTCGATGCCGACCGCGCTATCGACCTCAAGGGCATTCGCGGCCTGGTACCCGAGCAGTGGGAGCAGGCGGACAGGATATGGAAGGAAATCGCAGCCACGCCCGACGCGGCCAATGCAGGGGACTTCCTGTTGGACCTCGGCGGCCGCTTCCCGATCGATCGCCTGGAATTCAGGTTGCCGCAGGAAAATACCGTGATCCCGGTGCAGGTCTTCTCGCGCAACGACGCCAGAGACAAATGGATGTCCGTCGCTTCCGCCGTCGCCTACCGGCTGACGCAGGACGGCCGCGAGCTGGTGAGCCCGGCGCTGGCGCTGGCCACGAACACGCATCGCTACTGGCTGTTGCGCGTGAATACGAAAGCGGGTGGCATCGGCGCGGGCGCGCTGGGCGTGAAGGTGGGATGGACGCCGCGCGAACTGATCTTCAACGCGCGCGGCACCGGTCCGTTCCGGATCGCGTACGGCAACTTACGCGCCGAGGCAGGTTCCCTGCCCCTGGAAACCCTGGTGCCCGGCATGCGCACCAAACACGAGCCGAAAATTATGCTGGCGAACACCGCCGCGCCGCAAAAGCTCGCCGGTACGGCCGCGACGGCACCGCGCTTCGATGCCAGGAAATGGGCATTGTGGGCGGCGCTGCTGGCCGGCGTCGCGCTGCTCGCGTGGATGGCCTGGAAGCTGCTGGCGCAGATGCAGAAAACAGAAGGACAATAGCGGAAGTCCTCCAGCACGTTCTGATCCGAGCCGGCGCCGGCCCGGCACTATCGAGGCGCTTTTATTCCATCTTTATGTCCGCCGGAGAATAATCTCCCCGAGCGGATGCAAAAGTGAAACAGTCCTGGGCCTTGTCTTCAGGAGCCCGCATCACAGCACGATCGAGTTTGGCACGCGCATCCAGATCTAGCGCATTTACGCGCTGCGCGCATCCCCGGCAAGACTGGCGGCGCTCGCGCCGTTGGCGCGCTTCGTGCGCACCAGAAGTTCGTAGAGCATCTCGGAAGCCAGGCCGTGCAGCACGAGGCGGTAGCCGGCGCGCAGGGTGGATTCCGGCACCATCGGATGCTTGTTGTTGAGCAGCACCAGGTTGTGGGGCTGCTCGAGGATGCGGGCGACGTAGATGGCGATGGTCTCGTCGAGCTGCAGGGAGTTCGTGGCGCGCCAGAAATCGTTGTCGGTCAGGAAGATCTGGTAGACCGGCGTGAACAGTTCGATCGCGGTCTGAAGGTCGACGAAGTTATGCCACTTGTCGGGCATGGCTCCGATTCCGAACTTGCCTTCGCTGATGCCGTCGAAATCGAGTTGCAGCGGTTTCGTGACCTCGCGATTCTGCTTGCGCAGCTCCCGGTTCAGATTGATGACGAAGTTGAACAGGTTCAGGTCGTGCTTGAGGAACAGGTCGTCGCGCAGATCCGGTTGATTCTTCGGGCGCAGCGGATTCAGGGGGATGTTCGTTCCCGGCGTATTCCTGGAGATGAAATCCAGGATCTCGCTGCCGACGTGAAAATGGCGCAGGATCAGCCAGTTCGCCTCCGGCCGTACGAAGGTGTAGAGCGCCCAGGCCAGGAGACGGTGCAGCAGCCACGACGAGGTAAACGCGTTCGGCAGCACGATCTTGATCATCTGGAACAGGATGATGCTTGCGCGTGCGAGCGGCCGGACCACGGGCAGGACGAACTGGCGGCAGCGTGAACTCGAATCCCGCAGCCACGCTTCCTTCACCTGCGGATCGACCGGTGTGCTGTGGTCGAGATAGAGCGCGAGCCAGGGATTCGGATCGCGCGGGTTGTGCTCCAGATTCTCGAAATCGATGGACTTGTGCATGGGGTCAGCTTACCCGACTGCTCCGAGTTGCAGGAGGTAGAGCTGCGCGGTGGCCGCAGCGGTCGCAATGATGTCGTCGACTGCGGAATCGCCCCCACCCTGCAGCGCCAGCTCCGCGCACTTGAGCCAGCGCGCGAGGTGGTTGGCGTCGTTCTCGCCGTGGTAGTGCAGGAAGCGCACGGCTTCGAGCGGCAAGGCGAGCTGCCGCCGGATTTCCGGCAGCAGCGCGGGGACGATGCGCTGGCCGGTGCCCTCGATGATATAGATGGCGCCGAGCAGGCCCACGGCATTATCCCGTTCGGCGCGGGCATGCAGGTAGGCATTCAAGGCATCGCCGCCCGCGTTGCGGCGCAGGTCCTCGATGCGTGTGACCGGTCCGCCGGCCCGGCGATAGTCGTCGAACAGGATCCTGAAATCATACTGCTCGTCGCCGGCATGGGCGGTGACCAGCTCGCGCAATCCGGCGTAACGGTCGTCGAGATGTGTGACCGCCTTGCGCATCCAGATGCTGCCCTGCTGCACCTGGGGAATCCAGTCCTCCATCCAGCGCAGCATGTCCGCCTGCGTGATGCTGCCGCGCACGATGCGAGAAACGATCGGAGTTCGCCAAGCCTGCGATCGATAGTCGTGCCAGATTTCCGCCAGGCCGCGCAGCAGCCGGCGCAATTGCGGATCGTTGGCGGCGCCGGGATCATGGGGCGGGGGAGGCAGCGCAACCTGCTGCTCCGGCGCTGTGGCACGGGCCGGGGCGGCACCGGTTACTTCCAGCAGAACATAACCCACGGTAAAGCGGCCCGATTCCGGCACGAAACAGAGGATGCGCTCGCCCGGCTTCACGGAGCGCTCGCGCAGGAAATCGTGAAGCATGACGAAGATCGAGGCGGCGCCGGTGTTGCCGCGCGTCTTCAGGTTGCTGTACCAGCGATCCGCGGGAATGGTCAGTCCGGCTTTGTCGAGCAGGTCGCGCACCACGCCAGCGAAGCGCAGCGAGGAATAGTGGCAGAGAAAGTGGTCAATCCGCTGCGGGTCGATCCAGCCCGACTGAACCAGCCGGAAGTATTCATGGATGCCGACGTCGAACAGGTTGGGCAGCAGGCGGATGTTCTGCCGCAGCGAATAGGCGCCATCCGCTTCGGCGGCTGCAAACGATTCATAGTCGAGGTAGGACCGGGACGAGCCGGCGGCGAGCCCGACCTGCATGCACACCGGGTAGTCGCCGCCGAACGAGCGCAGGTGAATGCCCAGCACTTTGAGCGACAACTCGCCACGCGGCACCGATTCGAGCAACCAGGCGCCCGCGGCATCGGAAAGCATCCAGCGCAGGAAGTGCGCATCGAAATCGACTTCGTAACCGCGGCTGGCGAAGCGCGAGCGCTTGAACAGCCGCGAGGGGACTTCGCTCGTCGCCACCAGCGCGCGCGCGGCGCGCCCGGCCTCGAGGGACATCGCGGCGTGCTGCAGGGCCGAGAGGCCCGCGGCGCAGACGCCGGCATGGCTGCTGGTCGCCATCGGCGGCGCCGCCAGTTCGCCCTGCACCATGTTGGCGAAACCTGGAAGCGTCGCGTCGCCGCCGGAAGTGCCGGTGCAAAGCATGTCCACTTCCTGCAGCGGGATGTTCGCGCTGGCCAGGCAATCGCGGATGGCCGCGGCCGCCATCTGCGTCGCACCGAAGCGGGTTTGCCCGTCCGGTCCCGTGGAGTAATAGCGCTGCTCGATGCCGTTCTCGGCCAGGATGCGGCGCTTGAGCCTTGGCGAGGTGCCGTTCAGCGGCGCGACGAACTCGTCGATGTGCTCATTGTCCACCGGGTCGCCCGGGAAAAATGCGCCGGTCGCCGTGAGATACACCGAATTGAAATGGGGTGAGACGACGGCGCTCATCGTTGCGGTCCGGTGTCCGGCGCGGACCGGGGGTTGCCGCCGAACCAGGTGTCGAGCGGCGCGAAAGAAAAGCCGAAATGCGTGCTGAACTGGCGGTGATGCTGATTGTGGTAGCGGCTGTGCGCAACCGCGAATGCCCATGACCAGCGAAGGCGTTCTTGGGGAAGATGGCCATTTACGTTTAGCAGCAGGCTCATGACCGTCAGTCCCAGCAGGGCCCAGGGACTGAAAGCATGGAATACCAGGGCAAGCGGCATTACCGCGCCGAGCAGGAAGGATTCGAGAGGATGGAAACTGTACGCGGAAAACGGCGTGGTCAGCACTGAACGGTGGTGCCAGATGTGAACGCTGCGGTACAACGGTCCCCAGTGCAGCAGCCGGTGCACGGCAAAGAAGTGAAGTTCGTTCCAGAAATACAAAATCGGGAGTTCCCAGGCGAGGTGCCATAGCGAACGGTCCCAGCCGATCGAGAGCCACCCCTTGCGCAGCATCCAGACCAGTAGCGTCGCCTGCAACGCGAACACGAGGATGGAAAGCGCCGACAGCAGCAGCTCTTCACGCACCTGGCCGTTGCGCATCCGTTGTGTTCGACCGGCCTTCGTTTCCACCGTCCCCGCCAGGTGGTCGATCGCCAGCGCGTAAGCGCCCCCGGCAATCAGGGCGTAAATGGCCAGGAACCAGAGGATGGTCGCGCCCGCGACAAAAGGAAGCGGCGCGTTGAACGCACCGTCTGCGAGCCAGTGTCCCAGAGTCATCCGGCCAAGGTTACCGGCCGGAATCGGGGTTGTCCACAAATGGCCTGCCGTTCCGACCACACCGGCATAGGCCCTATGCGGTTTCGTGTAGTTCGCGCCGGGACAGAAGACCTGGCAACAGCAGGGTTTTCACACCGGCGCAAGCACCCGCAGTTCCATGCCGCGCACGAAGCCTTTCACCCGCGCGCGATAGGCTTGCATGTGCGGCGCGACGCCGTGCGCCTTCAGCGCCGCGGCGTCCTCCCACTTCTCGATGATCGTGACCTTGTCGGGGCCGATCTTGAACTGGATGGGAATGTCTGTTTCGGCATCGATGGCGGGGCCGTACTCGATGCAGCCGACTTCCGCTTTCACATCCGGGATCAGCTTGCGGAATTCGGCGAGGAATTTTTCGCGGGTGCCCGGATTAAGCTCGACGGTGGCAATGACGTGGATCATCTTCTTCTCCTTTTTTTGGAAAGCAGTCTACTGATTCAACAAGCACTCACCGCAGAGGACGCGGAGGACGCAGAGGAAATGCAATGGCGAGATATTTCGGGGCCTGAATGCGAGCTCGGGTGCCAATGCAGGCGATACGGCTATCCTGTGACAGTGTACCCATTGCATATTTATCCATTCCTCGTTTTTATTTTCCTCTGCGTCCTCTGCGTCCTCTGCGTCCTCCGCGTCCTCTGCGGTGAGCGCTTTCTTAGGCTTCAGTGCCCGAGCGTCACGACGATCAGACCGAGTGCGAGCAACGCTATGCCAACCAGTTCGCGGCGTTCCAGGCGTTCCTGGAAAATCTTGCGCGATACCGCATAGCTGAACAGCAGTTCGATCAATCCCAACGTGCGGACATGGGCGGCCGGTTCGATCGCCATCGCAGTGAACCAGCCTGCCGATGCGGCGGCCCCCATGAAGCCTGCGAATAGCGAAGCGCGCCACGCGCGCATCACCCGCATTACTACCTCCGTGTGCCGCACCAGCAGCCAGCCGCAGAGCATCAGGGTCTGCAGCAGTTGCGCGGCCACAAGCGTGACCGCCGCCGCCATCGGGAAAGGCGTGTCGCCTAGCGCGAGCGCAGCCCCGCGGAAGCCCACCGCGGAGAGTGCGAATCCGGTCCCTGACGCAAGCCCGAGCAGCGCCGTGCGGCCGGTCCAGCCGGTCAGCAATCCGCGGATCGGTTTTTCCTTGTCCGCCGGCGAAAGCAGCAGCACGCCGAACGTACCGAGCAGGATCGCGCCGAGTGCCACAAGGGAAATCCGGTCGCCGAGGAAAACGAAGCCGAACACGGCGACCTGCAGGATCTCGCTCTTGGAGTAGGCCACGCCCAGCGTGAAATTGCGTTCCGACATCACCCGCAGCAGAAGCGCCGTTGCGATGATCTGGCTGACGGCGCCGAGCGTGACCCATATCGCGAATATCGCATTGGGGTCGGGCAGGGCGAAATTTCCGAACGCCCTGACGATCAGAAGCCAGAGCAGGGCGAAGGGCAGGCCGTAAAGAAACCGGACCAGCGTCGCACCGAGGGTGCCAAGGTCCGCGACGAGATGGCGCTGGGCGGCATTGCGCAGCGTCTGGGCGAATGCCGCCCAGATGGTGACCGGGATCCACAGCCACTCCGCCGCCACCATCGACGCGACTCAGGGATGGATCAGTTTTTTGAGGACGTGGCGCCGCGCGCGGATGTAAGGCCTGATCTCCGCCGGCCAGCGGCCCGCGTCGACGGCCTTGGCCCACGCGTCGCTGGTCAGGACCTCGGCGTTCTCGAGTTCGTACACCGCGCTGTAGGTCGGTTCGCCCTCCGCAACCAGCGGTACGATTCCGCCAGCGATCGCCATGGAGCCCGGTACCGCCTTGCAGCGCCGGGCGGAGAGCACGCCGGGCACTTTCAGCAGCAGGGGGACATGTTCGGTGTCGTAGAGCTCGTTGAACAGGTCTTCCTTGTCTGGATCGACGTCCAGGCTGGCGATGAAAATGTAGCGCGCCTTGATGTCCCGTGTCTCGCCGGCCATGGCGCTAACCCCGGCCGACGAACGGCATCTTGGTTGCCATCACCGTGAGGAACTGCACGTTCGCTTCCAGCGGCAGGCTCGCCATGTACAACACCGAATTGGCGACGTGCTGCACGTCCATGGTCGGCTCGATCTTGATTTCGCCGTTGGCCTGGGGGACGCCCTTGGTCATTTTCGCCGCCATTTCGGTCAGCGCGTTGCCGATGTCGATCTGGCAGCAGGCGATGTCGTACTTGCGCCCGTCGAGCGACGCGGATTTGGTCAGGCCGGTCACGGCGTGCTTGGTGGCGGTATACGGCGCGGAGTTCGGGCGCGGCGCATGCGCCGAAATCGATCCATTATTAATGATGCGCCCGCCGCGAGGATCCTGGTCCTTCATCAGCTTGAAGGCTTCCTGGATGCAGAGGAACATGCCGGTCAGGTTGATGTCCACCACGTTCTTCCACTGTTCGAAGGTCAGGTCTTCCAGCGGCACGCCGGGAGCGCTGACACCGGCATTGTTGAAAATCACGTCGAGCCGGCCGAAGGTCTGCTTGGTCTTCGCGAACAGCGTTTTCACCGAATCCGGGCTGGCCACGTCGGTCGGCACTACCAGAGCATTCTTGCCGGCACCGGACTCGCTCGCGGCCTGTTGCAGCGCATCCGCGCGGCGGCCCGCCAGCGCGACGCGATAGCCGTCCTTCAGGAAGGCCAGTGCCACGGCCTTGCCGATGCCGCTGCCAGCGCCGGTGACGATCGCGACCTTGTTGTGCGTTCCCATGCTCGAATCCTCCTGTTGGTCGCGCCGCGTGCCTCTGCCGGAGCGCTGGTTGTTCTGAGAGCGAGCATGTTAACTTACCGACCCGGGAATTCACAGGTTGAAGGGCGGGGCGCAGGATCATGAAGCGGGTCGCAGCATGCGGCCCTCTTATTCTTGACCCTTTCACCGCAAAGACGCAAAGGGCGCAAAGGGAACGTCAAGGATGACCAGGAACAAGGAAAAGTCAATCCTGAAACGGGAGGTATGCGCCGCGACGGCAATCTATTCGCCGAGAATGACGCAGATGCTGACGCCACATTCCGCTACCCAATCAGACATTTCTTTTTATCTTGCTTTCCTTTGCGGTGAAAAGGATTGAAATCCAGACGGTGTAAAATTCAAAAAATCATTTCTCCGGAGTCCAGCATGTCAGCAATGCCGCCGTTTCACCTGGCCTTCCCCGTCACCAGCCTGGCCAAGGCCCGCGAGTTCTATGGCGAACTACTCGGTTGTCCGGAGGGGCGCTCGTCCGGTACTGGGTGGACTTCAACTTCTACGGCCATCGCGACACCAATGTGGTGGATGGCGACAACGTGCCGGTGCGCCATTTCGGCGCGGTGCTGCCGATGC
>JBKJUC010000226.1:0-4110 GCA_046590325.1 Burkholderiales bacterium
CGAGGGCGTAACGGTCGCTGCGCAGGTGTTTGAGTTCGGCCGAGTCGGCGAGCCGCTTTTGCCGGCTCTCGGCCGCGTTGCGCTCGATTCTGCCGCGCGCGGCAATCGTCTCGGCCAGTGCCTGCTCCGCCTCGAGTTTGCGGTGCGCCGCATCCATGCAGCGCTGTTCGGCCTGCTGCCGCATCCGTGCCGCTTCAGTCGCACGTAGTTCCGCGGCCACACGCCGCTGCGTGACAAGGTTGTCGCGCTCATCCAGCTTTGCTGCCGCCGCCGCGGCCTGCGCGGCCTGCGACTCCGCCGCCTCCAGCGCCCTGGCCTGCTCGATCTGGCGCGTCTGCGCCTCGAGCTTCGATTTCGCGGCGGAAACGGCACGCTCGATCTCTGCTTCGTGCTGCTTCACCTGTTCCAGCGCCTCGGCGTCGCATTGCGCGCGGTGGGCAGCGGCTTCCTGAAGCGCGAGATCGCGATCCGCGCGTTCGCGCACCGCGGCGGCCTGGCGTTGCTCTGCCTGGCTGCGCTCCTGCGCCGCCAATCCGACTTTTTCTTCGGCATGCAAGCGCGCGGCGGCCTCGCGCTCTGCACTGCGCTCCGCCTGTTCGCGCAGCAAGGCAGCCTGCGCCGCAGCGGCGTCGGCAACCGCGCGCGCCTCCGCCCGCTCGCGCGCCAGGTGCTCGGTTTGCGCTAGTTCGTTTGCAACCTTTAGCGCTTCGGCATCGGCTTGCGAGCGCGCCAGCGCTGCCGCTTCCAGTTCCCGCTCGGCATCGTGCCGGGCTTTTGCCTTGGCGAGCGCCTTGGTCTGCACTCCAATATTTTCCCTGGTCGCGGCGTCGGCCGTGCATTCAGCATCGATGCGCGCCTCGATTTCCGACTGGGCCTGGCTTTGCGCCACGAGTCTGGATTTCGCCGCGGTGGCTGCTTCGCGTTCGGCAATGGCTCGCGTTTCGGCCTGCGCTTTCGCCAGGCTCTCGACCCTGGCGCGCTCGTTGGCGGTTGCCGTCGCTTCGGCGTCGGCTTGCGCGCGGGCAGCGGCCGCGGATTCCCGCGCCTGCTCCGCGTCGCGATTCGCCTGGGCTTGCGCGAGGGCCAGCGCTTGCGCTTCGCGCGCCGCTCTCGCCACAGCTTCGGCATCGCGCTCCGCCTTGATCCGGGCCCTGAGCCCCACCGTTGCTTCGCGTTCCGCGGCTATGCGTGCTGCCGCATGGCCTTGCGCCTCGCGCTCGGCGTCGATTCTGGCCCCGGCTGCGGCTTCAGCCATGCGCTCCGCTTCGACTTTGGCTTTTGTCGCCGCTTCGGCTTCGCGTTCCGCGACGCTGCGCGCTTCGGCCTGCTCGCGCGCCCGGCGGTCGACTTGGGCACGCTCGGTCGCGACCGCCGCAGTCGCGGAATCCGCCTGGGCGCGGGAAGCGACTGCGGCTTCCAGGATCTGTTCGGCCTCTTGTCGCGCCTTGGCCTGGGCCATCGCCTTGCGCTCGGCTTCCAGCTTCGCCTTGGCGGCAACTTCGGCCTTGCGCTCAGCCTCGGTGCGCGCTTCGGCTTCAGTCTGCGCCTCGCCTTCGGCGGCAAACCTGGCTTGCGCGGCCAGCGCCGCCTCGCTTTCCGCAACGATGCGCGCCTGGGCCAGCTCCTTCGCCTGGCGTTCGGCCTGCGCATGCTCGGTTGCCACGACTGCCGCCTGTGCATCGGCAACCGAACGGGCACTGGCCGCCGCATGCAATGCCTGCTCGGCATCTCGCCTCGCGCGGGCTTGCGCGAGCGCGATGGCTTCGGCCTCGCGCGCGGCCTTTGCGGCGGCTTCAGCTTCGCGCTCTGCATCCATGCGCGCCTCCACCTGCCGTTGCAACAGCAGATCGGCCTCGGCACGTTGCTTCGCCGCGGCCTCTGCCACGATCTCGGCCTGCAGCCGCGCCGGCACGGAGGCCTTGAGCGCTTCTTCCGCCTCTCTTCTGGCCCGGGACTCGGCGAGCAATTCGCGTTCCGCCTCGGCCTTCGCGAGCGCCGTGGTCTCGGCTTCGTGCTCCGCGGCCACCCGCGCTTCAATCACCGCCCTGAGCAGGAATTCCTCCTGTGCCCGCTCGCGCGCGGCCAGTTCGGCCTCATCGTCGGCACGTGCACGCTCGCGCGCAACCCGCGCCGCTTCCACCGCCGTGTTAGTGCGTGACTGCGCCGCGGCAATTGCCTCGCGCTCCGCGCGCAGGCGCGTGAGCGATGCCGACGCCAGCGCCCGCTCAGTCTCGACGCGCGATTGTTCCCGGTTTTTTCTCTTGCGATCCAGCTCTGCCTTTTTTTGGGCATTTACCGCTGCGGCCTCCGCGGTGCGGGTGCGCGACCTTGCGTGCTCCTCCGCCGAGGGTGCCGCCACCGACTGTTCATGCGGACTCGAATCGCTCGACACGTTGGCCTGATCGGAATCGTTGGTCTTTGCAGAACGCTGCGTGTCCTCGATGTGCGCCGGCAGGTCCTCGGCATCGGACTCGGCGGGTTCACGGTCGCTCGACCGGTTGGTGAAATCGTGCACCAGAACGTTGTCCGGCAGTGGCAGTGGCAGCCGCACCGTCACCGCGTTATCCGGCGTGCTGGCCGATGCAGCCGTACCCGCCCCAGCCGCGGCATCAGGGGTCGCCGTGTGGGTGTCAGGCGCGGGCGCTCTGGCGACCGGCGCGGCCTTGTCGTGTTTGAGCCGGGCGTCCTGGGCCCGCTTGATCTGATTCAATAGCCAGCTCACATTCGCCTCCCGAGTGTATGCGCACTGCTGCAAGTCCGCCGCTCGCGCAACATTTGTACCGATGCCTCTGATGTTATGTGCCTGCCCCTCAACCCCGATCTCCTGATCCACGCTGGCAGCAATGCCGACAATTTCTTCTCCGGAGAGAAGCGCTCCAAGCGCCATAACCTGTGGTGTCGACTTCCCCCGCAGATCGTCCACCCAGGCCGAGGTATCGACCCGATAACATCAGTGACCTGTTCAGGCCTGCGTGTAGTCGTAGTCCTTGCGAACTCCACCGATACCGTAAAGGTCAAGCAGCTTCTTTTGTTTGCCACTATGCACGGAGCGCCTGAGCGCTGGAACGCCGGATCGCCGGATCGCCGAAACGCCGGATCGCCGGATCGCCGAAACGCAACGTCGACCGCTTCGCGCCTGGTTTTGACATGGGCAAGCTTCATGGCTTCCTTGACGAGCTTCTCGTCGAGCACGATGGTGGTTCTCACGATACACCTGCAGATGTGTATGAGTGAGAGTGTATGGAGGGTGCGCGAGACTGGCAAGGATCTGGGCGGGAAGCCGTCCGCTTCGCTATGCTGGCGACACCAACGAGGAGACCCCGCCATGCCCGACACCACGAACCCCACCCGCACCCGCATCTTCCACGACCTGGATTTCGACAAGCCGGGCAAGCAGATCGGTTATCTGCGCGTGCCGCAGTCGCGCGACGGCGGGGCCTGGTCGACCATCGAAGTGCCGATCGCGGTCATCAACGGCGGTAAGGGGCCGGCGGTGCTCTTCACCGGCGGCGTGCACGGCGACGAGTACGAGGGACAGATCGCCGGTTCACGGCTGGCGCGCCGGCTCGATCCGCAGAGCCTGCGCGGCAAAGTCATCCTGATGCCCGCGGTAGACCTGCCCGCCGCGCTGGCCGGCCGCAGGATGTGCCCGATCGATGGGCGCGACTTCAACCGTTGCATGCCCGGGAACGCGCGTGGCAGCTTTTGCGAGATGCTGGCGCACTTCATCGACACGGTGATCATGCCGCAGGTCGAGGTCTCGGTCGACGTTCACGCCGCGGGCAACTCCATGGAAGCGGCGCTGTGCACGATCATGCACTGGGTGGACGACCCCAAGGTCATGGCGCGCACGCAGGCGCTCACCGAGAATTTCGCCGCGCCCTACAACGTGGTGTTCTGGGGTGTCGACGAGGGCGGCACGGTCGCCGCTGCGGCCGAGCGCCACGGCGCGCTGTCGATTTCTTCGGAGATTGGCGGCTACGGGCGCGTCAGCGTCGAGGGCCTGCGCTTCGCCGAGCGCGGCCTCGACAACATACTCAAAGGGCTGGGCATGATCGACGGCAAGCCCGACACCACGCAACCCGGCGGCGGCCGCACGCGGCAGATGCA
>JBKJUC010000057.1:0-42251 GCA_046590325.1 Burkholderiales bacterium
CAGGGTCTTCTGTCCCTGCAGGCGATAAGGATTGATGGAATTGACAATATTTACCGGCACTGTTTGGGCGACTTCCTGCACCAGACGCATGCCGTCGTCGAAATTGCCGCGGATCTGAATCACGGTTGACCCATGCATCATCGCCTGCGAAAGCTTGCCGAGCGCGATCTTGCCTTCCGGAATCAGCACGAAACAGGAAATTCCCGCGCGCGCCGCGTAGGCCGCCGCCGCGGCAGACGTGTTGCCCGTCGATGCGCAAATGATGGCCCGGGCGCCCGCTTCGACCGCCTTGGTCACCGCCATGGTCATCCCCCGATCCTTGAACGATCCGGTGGGATTGAGGCCCTCGAACTTGCACAGGATGCGCACTTTGCGCCGGATTCTACCGGGCAGGTTCCTGAGTTCGATCAGCGGCGTGTTGCCCTCGTTGAGCGTGATGACGGGAGTATCCGGGCCAATGGGTAGACGGTCGCGGTAGCGATTGATGAGGCCCGTGTAGTGATAGCTCATTTTTCTAGTTTTTTCCAAGTGCTTCGAGACGGATGCGCGTGACCTTGCCGGATATCACCGGGAGGGATTCGATGCGCCTGATTGCTTCATTGATGTTCTTTTCCTGCGTCAGGTGCGTGAGCATGATGATGTCCACCTGTTCCTCGCCCTCGCTGGGTTCCTTCTGCACCATTGCGTCGATGGAAATCGACAGGTCGGCGAGAATCCGAGTGATGTCGGCCAGCACGCCCGGGCGATCCAGCACCCGCAGCCGCAGATAGTAGGACGTTTCCACTTCCTCCATCGACAGGATAGGGGTATCGGACATGCGATCCGGCTGAAACGCCAGATGCGGCACCCGGTGCTCAGGGTCCGCCGTATGCATGCGCGTGACGTCCACCAGGTCCGCGACCACGGCCGAAGCCGTTGGCTCGGCGCCCGCTCCCGCGCCGTAGTACAAGGTTGGTCCGACGGCATCGCCCTTTACGAGAATAGCGTTCATCACGCCTTCGACATTGGCAATCAGCCTGCGCGTCGGAATCAGTGTCGGATGCACCCGCAGTTCGATGCCTGCAGCCGTGCGCCGCGTAATGCCAAGCAGCTTGATCCGGTATCCGAGTTCTTCGGCATAACGAATGTCCTCGCGCGTGAGCCTGGAGATGCCTTCGGTGTAGGCCTTGTCGAACTGCATGGGGATGCCGAAAGCGATCGCCGCCATTATAGTGAGCTTGTGCGCGGCATCTACACCCTCGATGTCGAAGGTCGGATCGGCCTCGGCGTAGCCGAGCTTCTGCGCCTCTTTCAGCACGTCGTTGAAGGCTGCGCCCTTGTCGCGCATTTCCGAGAGGATGAAGTTCGAAGTGCCGTTGATGATTCCAGCAATCCATTCGATGCGGTTGGCGGTGAGGCCTTCACGCAATGCCTTGATGATGGGCACCCCGCCCGCGACTGCGGCCTCGAAAGCGACCATCACACCCTTCTTCTGGGCCGCGCTAAAGATCTCGTTGCCGTGAGTGGCCAGCAGCGCCTTGTTGGCCGTGACCACATGCTTGCCGTTTTCGATTGCGGCGAGTATCAGGTCCTTGGCGATCTTCGTGCCGCCGATCAGTTCTACGACGATGTCGATATCCGGATTGCCGACCACTTTCCACGCATCGTCGGTCAGTTCGACAGCGTCGCCGGCTATATGCCTGGCGCGGGCCAGATCCTTATCCGCGATCATCCTGATCTGGATCCCGCGGCCGGCACGGCGCATGATTTCTTCCTGGTTCCGTCGCAGCACCGCGAAGGTACCGCCACCCACGGTGCCAATGCCCAGCAGGCCTACCTGTATGGGTTTCATTTGAATTCTTTTCTGAAGGAAAAGGCGGTAATCAGGAAATCCTCCCTGAAATAGAATTTGTGCGCGTGGGTGCGATGCGTGCCCGATTCCAGGTCCAGGCCTGGGCAACCACGCCCGCGCGCCTCGTTTTCCAGGTAGGCAATCAGCGCCTTGCCGATCCCCGATGAGCGTCGGTGCTCGTCGGTTACGAGGTCATCCACATAAAAACGCCGGCCGACATGCGTGTTTTCGAACTCGCGGTAGACCGCTACGCCCGTTACCTCTTCGCCGTCGATTGCCGCGCACATCTCGCCGCCTTCACTGAAAACCCTGCGCATCTTGGCGGCATAGTCCGCAGGCAGTTTGGGCCGCAACTGGCGATGAACCATCTCCGCACGAGCCAGCCATGCTGGTTCAACGACTTCATGCCTGGCATCGGTGATCTGCACGATTGTTGGTGTCATGATCTGCAGTGTATGGCCATTACGGAACCTCAATAAAAAATCGGGCGCAACGCGCCCGACCGGACATGAATTGCGGGATTACCCCGCCGCACGCAATGCCGTGCTGCCGGCCAGAAGGCCGTCGCGCCGGAACATTTCCTTGATACCGCGCAGCGCCTGCCGGGTGCGCGCCTCGTTTTCTATCATGGCGAAGCGCACATAGGCGTCACCATACTCGCCGAAGCCGATGCCGGGCGAAACCGCCACCTTTGCCTCCCGTAGCAGCTTCTTGGCAAATTCCAGCGACCCCATCGGTTTGTAGGGGCCGGGAATCTCCGCCCATACGTACATGGACGCCTTAGGCGATTCGACCATCCAGCCGGCCTCATGCAGGCCCTTGACCAGAACATCGCGCCGCTTCTGATATTTCTCGCGGATTTCTGTCACGCAGTCCTGCGGACCTTCCAGCGCGGCGATGGAGGCCACCTGGATGGGCGTGAACGAGCCGTAGTCGTGATAGCTCTTGATGCGTGCCAGCGCCGAGACCAGTTCCTTGTTACCGACCATGAAGCCAATGCGCCAGCCGGCCATGTTGTAGCTTTTGCTCATGGTGAAGAACTCCACAGCCACGTCCCGGGCACCCGGCACCTGCATGATCGAGGGCGCTTTCCAGCCGTCGAAGCAAATATCCGCATAAGCCAGGTCGTGCACCACCAGGATTCCGTGTTCGCGGGCGAGCGCCACGACCCGTTCGAAGAAATCCAGCTCGACACATTGCGCCGTGGGATTGCTGGGAAAGCCGAGGATCATCATCTTCGGCTTGGGAATGGATTCGCGGATGGCGCGCTGGAGCTCACCGAAGAAGTCGATTCCCGGCGTCATGCGCACCGAGCGGATATCAGCACCCGCGATGACCGCGCCGTAAATGTGGATCGGATAGCTCGGATTGGGCACCAGGACGGTATCGCCATGGTCGAGCGTAGCCAGCATCAGGTGCGCCAGGCCCTCCTTCGAACCGATCGTCACGATCGCCTCGGTATCGGGATCCAGGCTGACATCGTAGCGCGACTTGTACCAATTGCAGATCGCGCGTCGCAGGCGCGGAATGCCTTTCGACATCGAATAGCCGTGGGTATCGTTGCGTTGCGCGGCTTCCAGCAGCTTGTCGACGATATGTTTGGGCGTTACCCCATCCGGGTTGCCCATGCTCATGTCTATAATGTCTTCACCCCGGCTGCGGGCCTCGGCCTTTAACTCCGCGGTAATGTTGAAAACATACGGCGGCAGGCGCTTGATGCGGGAAAACTCGCTCATGATCGACGGTTCACCTTCAGCGGTAGACGTAACCGACTGTTCATTAAATAGAAAGTCGTAATCCTACCGTATCGCCGGCAGTGCAGCAAAGAACCTTTCCCAGTTGAAACTCCATCTTGCCAGGATAGACAAGCAGAACGCCTTCACCGGCTACGGGGAAGGTTATGTGCTGGTCAACGGGCGCCGTTACGAGACCAGCCTCCTGGTGCTGCCCGGTCAACTGATCGAAAACTGGGAGGTGGCCGATGTCGGCGCGCTGGGTGATGATCAGATCTCCTTTCTCGCTGGACTGAGTATGGAAATCATCCTGCTCGGCACAGGCAGCGAGCTGCGTTTTCCTCGCCCCCGTTTGCTTCTACCGCTGGCAGTTGCCGGAATCGGCGTGGAAGTCATGGATACGCAAGCCGCCTGCCGCACCTACAATGTTTTGCTGGCAGAGGGACGCAATGTCGCCGCTGCACTGATTTTATAGACTGGTCCCGTGCGCATCGGGAACGTGGAGAATTTTGATCGAGAGCGGCCTTGCCGCGCGTCCCACGGGGTCATTCAAACGGTGTCGATCAATCGGTGCCGATCAAACGGTGTCGATCAATCGGCTCAGCCATTCGCGTGGTCTGAACGGTCACGGGATTGACGTAGTCAGCGCCCCGCATCCGGCCCCCATCTAAAGCCCGGAAAGAACCCTCACATGCGCCGCCATACTGCGGGTCAGTGAGCCAAGTTCATATCCGCCCTCGAGCGTCGAGACAATCCGCCCGGAACAAAACTCACGCGCCTGTTGCAGCAACCACGACGTTACCCAAGTGTAATCGGCGTCCACCAGACCGAGCGAAGCCATATCGTCATCGCGATGCGCATCGAAACCCGAAGAAACAAAGATCATCTCGGGTTGGAATCGTTCGAGAGCTGGCGTCCAGTGCTTCTCGACCGCTTCGCGAAACTGCATCCCATTGCTGTAGGCGGCCAGCGGCACGTTCACCATGCGCTCCGAACGCCCCTCAACCCCACTGTACGGGTAGAACGGGTGCTGGAACGTCGACACCATCAGCACCCGCGGATCGTCCCGGAATATATCCTCGGTGCCGTTGCCGTGATGAACGTCGAAGTCGACGATGGCTACGCGTTGCAATCCATGGTGGTCAAGGGCGTGGGCGGCCCCCACCGCGATGTTGTTAAAGAAGCAGAATCCCATCGCCCGTTGCCGGCAGGCATGATGTCCCGGCGGACGCACGCCGCAGAACGCATTCTCGGCCTCCCCCGCCAGCACCATGTCGGTGGCCCTGACTACCGCCCCCGCTGCCCGCAACGCCGCATTCAATGTGTGGGCATTCATCGCCGTATCCGGATCCAGATGTACCACTCCTGAACGCGGCGAGGAGGCTTCGAGGCTATCCAGATAATCGGCGCCATGTACGCGCAGGAGCTGTTCGCGTGTGGCCTGCGGGGCATCAACCACCAGCAGATGCTGCAGAAGGCCCGAGCCGAGAAGATGATCCTCGATCGCCGTCAACCGGTCGGGCGATTCCGGATGACCGGCTCCCATGTCGTGGAGAAGGCATTCGCGATGGTGTATGAAGGCTGTGCTCATCGTACGATTTCCGGTGACGCCTCGATTCGGCGCGTGGTGCGGGATTTGCGCGAGCCGCTGCTGGGCATCGCCCCCCCGCATAAATCACACCCCGCGTCTAAGGTACACTAGTGTCGCGATCGCCCCGGGTTCGGGTCACAGCCTGGCCCACGGACGCACATCCCATTCCGCAATCATCCCAGACGTATGCCACATCCGCTAGATCCCGTTACAGCCCAGATTGGCCGAATCATCCTCGGCAAGGAAAATCAGATAAGACTGACGCTTGCCTGCCTGCTGGCACGGGGTCATCTGCTCATTGAGGATTTGCCCGGCGTCGGCAAGACCACTCTCGCCCACGCCCTGGCGAAAACGCTCGGCCTGGATTTCCAGCGCATCCAGTTCACCAGCGACCTGCTTCCGGCTGATATCCTGGGCGTGTCCATCTTCGAGCGTGACAGTTCCAGCTTCAAGTTCCATCCCGGCCCCGTGTTCTCGCAAGTGATCCTCGCCGACGAAGTCAATCGCGCAACACCCAAGGCGCAGAGTGCCCTGCTCGAAGCCATGGAGGAACACCAGGTCACCACGGACGGCCAGACCCGGCCGCTACCCGAGCCCTTCTTCGTCATCGCAACCCAGAACCCGTCGCACCAGGTCGGAACCTTCCCCCTGCCTGAATCGCAACTGGACCGTTTCCTGATGCGCATCCACCTGGGGTACCCGGATGCGGCGGCAGAGCGCACGCTGCTGGAGGGGCGGGAACGCCGCGACATGATCTCGGACCTGGCGCCCGCCATCGCAACCGGCGAACTCATGTCGCTGCAGAAGAAGGTACGTGAGGTGTTTACGGCGCCCGCCCTGATCGACTACCTCCAGGCGCTGGTGGCCTACACGCGCCAGTCACCGGACTTCGTCAACGGCCTCAGCCCCCGGGCAGGCCTGTACCTGCTGAATGCCGCTCGTGCCTGGGCTTTCATGGACGGACGCAATGAAGTCCTCCCCGAAGACGTACAGGCGATCCTGCCCGGCGTTGCCGGCCATCGGCTGTATCCGGTCAACGGCTATGCATCGCTCGGCAGCACTCAGCTGGCAGAACGGCTGATAGCGGAAGTTGCCATTCCTTAAAGCTCCGTAACCACAGCCGCATGAATTGCCGGCACTGCAAGAGATTCGCGTTACATCCCGGCCCGTGAAACTAGCCTTCCTGTCTGCATTTCGTTCGAAGCTGCCGATCCGAGACCGCATCGGCGACTGGATCTTTCCGCCGCGCGGTCCGGAAACCGGGCCGGTGACGCTGGGACAGCGCCGCGTTTACATCCTGCCCACACGCGGCGGACTTGCTTACGGCGTCACACTGCTGCTGATGCTGGTCGGTTCGATCAACTACAACCTCAGCCTCGGATTCATACTCACCTTTCTTTTGGGTGGCATGGGCATCGTTTCCATGCTGCACACCTGGCGCAATCTTGCCCACGTCGCATTGCGTTCCGGCAAGAGCCGTCCTGTGTTCGTCGGGGAACACGCGCGTTTCCCTGTCGGCGTGCGCAATCCCGGCAGGGTTTCGCGTGCCAGCCTGGCGATCCAGTTGAACGGGCAGAACGCGACCTACTTCGATGTCGCCGCCGACACCGAAAGCAGCGTAGAAACTGCAATGCCCGCGGCAAAGCGCGGGCTCATGGCACCCGGAAGATTCCGGATTTTCACGACTTATCCCCTCGGCTTTTTCTACGCCTGGTCCAACCTGGACCTGGATTTATCCTGCCTGGTGTACCCGAAGCCCGAGCCGGGAAATGTTCCCTTGCCACCCGCCCAGGCAGCGAGCGCCGAAGGTGGTGCGAGCGGCACCGGCGAGGACGATTTCGCAGGCTTGCGCACCTATCATCCCGGCGATTCGCCGCGGCGCATTGCCTGGAAGGCAGCGGCACGCAGCGACACTTTCCTGACCAAGCAGTTTTCGGGCACCGCGGCTGCGCAACTGTGGCTGGACTTCGGCGATATTCCCGACGTCCTGGGCCTGGAGGCGAAACTCTCGCGATTGGCGCGCTGGGTCATCGAATCGGAAGCGGGCGGTTTGCGTTTCGGGCTGCGGCTGCCCAACCTGGAACTGGAACCGGCCGCAGGCACCGCGCATCGCGATCGATGCCTGCAGGCACTTGCGCTGTTCCAACCGGCGCGCAGATAAATGAATGCCACGGTCGCTCTTACTCCGGTAAATCTCGCAGCCATCCTGATTTCGCTGGCCCTGGTCGGCGCACCGCACACCTCGCACCTGCCGGTATGGATTCCGGTCTTTGCCGGGCTGGTGTTGCTCACCCGCTTTTATCTCGGATACAGAAGCAAGCCGCTGCCGAACCGCTGGCTGCTTCTGGCCGTCGCCCTGGTCTGCGTTGCAGGGGTCGCGTTTTCCTACCGCACACTATACGGACGCGACGTCGGCGTGGCCCTGCTGACTGTAATGGTGGCGCTGAAGCTGATGGAAATGTCCGCCGCACGCGACACCATGGTGGTGGTGCTGCTCGCCTATTTCCTGGTCATTACCAACTTCTTCTATTCCCAGACCATCCCGACCGCGCTGTACATGCTTCTCGTGGTGTGGATCATTACAGCGACCATGATCGGGCTGCAGCACCGCGCAGCAAAGGCGCGGCCTGCGGACATGCTGCGCCACTCGGCGCTCGTCATACTGCAAGCCGTGCCGGTCATGCTGGTGCTGTTCGTTTTGTTCCCGCGTGTCCAAGGCCCTCTATGGGGCCTGCCGCAGATCAACGTGACAACCAAGACGGGACTCTCCGACACCATGTCCCCGGGCGACGTCAGCGTGCTCAGCCTTTCTGATGAAGTGGCGTTCCGGGTGCTGTTCGAGACCCCGCCGGAGAAGCCCTCGCAGCTTTACTGGCGTGGGCCGGTACTGAACGAGTTTGATGGGCAGACTTGGCATGCCGGCCAGAGCCTTACTGTCAACGCTCTGGAATTCGAGGCACTCGGTCCGCGGCTGCGCTATGCGGTCACACTTGAACCTCACGATCGGCGCTGGCTTTTCGCCATCGACATGCCCGCCGCCGTGCCGGCCGGCGCTTTCCTGACCAGCGACTACCAGATGCGCTCGCGCAAGCAGGTGCGCGAGCGCCTGCGCTACGAAATGGAATCCGTGCCGCTGTACCGCATCGGACAGTATGCAAAAAATTGGGATCTCAACAGCGCCCTGCGCCTGCCCGCCAAAGTTTCACCGCGTGCGCGAGCCCTGGCGGAAACCTGGAAACAACAATCGGCCAACCCGCAAGAGATCCTGACCCGGGCGCTGAACATGTTTCGCGAACAGCCTTTCATCTATACGCTGGCACCGCCGCCGCTGGGAGACGATCCCGTGGACGAATTTCTGTTCACCAGCCGTAGCGGCTTCTGCGAGCACTACGCTTCGAGTTTCACCTTCCTGATGCGCGCTGCAGGCATTCCAGCCCGCGTGGTGACCGGATACCTGGGTGGCGAGATCAATCCCCTTGACGGCTACCTCGTCGTGCGCCAGTCGGAAGCGCATGCCTGGACCGAGGTCTGGCTGGTTGGCGAAGGCTGGGTGCGCATCGATCCGACCGCTGCTGTCTCGCCACTGCGCATTGAGGCCGGGTTGGCCGCGGCGGTGCCTGAGTCAGAGCGCAATCCGCTGCTGGGCGGCGACCGATTCGACTGGATCAAGCAGGCGCGCTTTGCCTGGGATGCGGTGGCCAATTCGTGGAACCAGTGGGTTCTGGGCTACAACCCCGAGCGCCAGTCGCGATTCCTTTCGCAAATGGGCTTTGAGCAGGCCACGTGGCAGAACATGGTCATCGTACTAATGGTGTCGAGCGGAGTCATCGTTATGGTACTGGCGTCCGCACTGTTCCTGCGGCTGGTCAGGCAGCGGCGCGAACCCGTACAGCGCCTTTATCAGAAATTCTGCAACACCATGGCACGCCGAGGCGCGCCCCGGCGTGCCAGCGAGGGTCCACGCGATTTCGCCGCGCGCGTCTCACTGCAGTTTCCGGAGATTCGCGACAGTGTGCAGCGGCTCAGCGCCCTATACGTGGCACTTCGTTACGGCGGGAAGAATGGGGATATGGAACTGCTGCGGGAGTTTCGCGACGCGGTGCGCAGCTTCGGCTGACGCTCGCCGATCACCGATCACCGATCACCGATCACCGATCACCGATCACCGATTTTAAATGAGCGTATCGCGCGACATGCCGTTGCGGCGCAGGATCTCGCGCAGGCAGGCCAACGCCTCGATCTGGATCTGACGCACGCGCTCCCGGGTCAGATCGAGGCTCTGCGCCAGCTGCTCCAGGGTGTGGATTTCCGAGCCGTTGAGCCCGTAGCGGCGTTCGATCACGCTACGCTGGCGTTCTCCAAGCTGCTCGAGCCATTCGTGGACGCGCGTTTCAATTTCCGCGTTTTCCAGCCTGATGTCGGGTGGCAGCGTATTTTCGTCTGCAATGGATTCGCCGACCGATAACAGCGGATCGATGTCGAGCGGTGCATCAAGGGAAGTCATGCGCTCGTTGAGCGACAGCAATCGACGAACTTCATGCACCGGCAAATCGACCAGGTGGGCCACGTCATCGGCGCTGGGATCGCGTTCCGAATGTGTTTCCAGGTGGCGCATCGCACGCAGCACGGTATTGAGTTCCTTGATCACGTGCACGGGCAGGCGGATGGTGCGTGACTGATACATGATGGCGCGTTCGATGCTCTGACGGATCCACCAGGTTGCGTATGTCGAGAAGCGAAAACCGCGCTCCGGATCGAATTTTTCCAGCGCGTGGATCAATCCCAGGTTGCCTTCCTCGATCAGGTCGAGCAGTTGCAGGCCCCGGCCGATGTAGTGCTTGGCGATATTCACGACCAGGCGCAGATTGTGCTCGATCATCTTCTGGCGGGCGGCGAAATCCCCCTGCCTCACCAGGCGTGCGTAGCGCACTTCCTGCTCGGCGCTCAGAAGCGCGTTCTGACCGATGTCGTTGAAATAGAGCTGGGTAACGTCGCTGAGAATGTCGGGCGCGACATAGTCGTCGGTAGCGGCTTTATCGGCCGACCCGGTTTCGTCGACGTCGCTTTCCGGAGAAGAATGGCTTTCTTCGTTCATGACGCCCGTTCGGGCAGGTATTGCAGCGGGTCGATCGGTTTCCCGAGGCGGCGGATTTCGAAGTGCAATCCGACCCGGTTGCTGTCGGAATCGCCCATTTCCGCGATCTTCTGACCCTTCGCGACCGATTGCCCTTCCTTGACCAGGATCTGACTGTTGTGAGCGTACACGCTCAGGTACGAAGCATTATGCTTGATGATGACGAGTTTGCCGTAACCGCGCAATCCGCTGCCGCTGTATACGACCTTGCCGGGCGCGCCGGCCATGACCGCTTCCCCCATCTTGCCTTCAATGCCCAGACCTTTCTGGATGCTGCCCTGGCCGAAGCCGTAGCTGAGCTTGCCATTGGCCGGCCATTCCCAGGTCATCTTGCCGTCGACCGTCTGGTCTTTGGCCACGGCGGCCACTGGCGGTTTCGCCGCCGGGGGTTTGGTGGCCGGTGCCACGCTGGCGGCCGGCAGCGTCGCAACCGCCGGCTTGGGTGCGGGCATCTTGAGTTGCGCGAGTGCCTGATCGGAGTAAGGGAGTTTGCGTCCCTTTGGCTCGGTCTTGACCGGCACGGCCGCTAAGGCCGGCGTTGCTTCCACGGGAAGGAGTGATGCCTGTACCGGCGCTTCTCTCATTCCTTCCGGCGGAAACAGGCGCAGGCGCTGGTCTATCTTGATGACACCCGGATCCTCCAGACTGTTCCACGTCGCCAGTTCCCGGTAGTCCTGCCCGTAGTCCAGCGCAATGCTGTACAGCGTGTCGCCCTTCTTGACGACGTGATATTCGGGGCGCCAGTCGCCATCGCGGTAGGGTTTCGCTGCGGGCTCCTCGATTCTCTGCACGATCACCGGTTCGGCTCCGGGAATCGCTTTCACCTCGGGACCCGGTTCCGCCGATTTCACCGAAGCCGGTGCAGCAGATCTCACTGGAACAGGCTCTGCGGATTTGGCCGGGGAGGCAACCGGCGCTGAGGGCGCCGGTGGAACGTAAGGTTTCGGCGCTTCCTTTTTGGCGACTGCTGCCGGCGGCGTCGCATTGGGAGACCGGTCTATAACCGGCGCGGCGGTAGGTGATGTCCCGCAGCCTGAGACGATCATCGCAAGGCACGCCACCAGGCACAGCGCTATCCCGGGCACCGTGCGTCTCCGCAGTTTCATGCTGAAACACCCGCGATCATCGGCACGAATTTAACCTCATCCAGAACCGATTGCGTGAAGCCGTCGGCGTTGCGTTCGACCAGGACAAGGCGCTGTTCCCGCGTACCCAGGGGCAGCACCAGCCTGCCTCCAGGGGCCAGTTGTTCGGTCAGCAGTTCCGGCAGGTGCGTGGCTGCCGCAGCGATGACAATTGCGTCGAAAGGACCGACCTCCTTGAGTCCAGAATGGCCGTCACCATGCTTGACCTTGACATTGCGGATGCCCAGTTCACGCAACCGTACCCGCGCCTTCGACAGCAGGCCCGCCAGACGCTCGACTGAATAGACGCTACGCGCAACGCGCGACAACACGGCGGCCTGATAGCCACAGCCGGTGCCGATTTCCAGCACCTTTTCCAGGGTGCGGCCACCGCGGGCCAGTTCTACCATGCGGGCAACTGTGAAGGGATTGGAAATGGTCTGCCCGAACCCGATGGGCAGCGAGACGTCATCGTAAGCGCGGCTCGATAGCGCTTCATCGACAAAAATGTGGCGCGGAATATCCAGCATCGCGGCCAGAACCTGCTCGTCCTTGACGCCTTGATCGCGCAGGCGTTCGACCATGCGCATGCGGGTGCGCTGCGAGGTCATGCCGATACCGCTGATCCTGGTATTCATGGTTTCGGCGCCGATTTCAAGGCCGGACTGGCTCGTTCAGCCACTCGCGGATGCTGTCCATCCTCGCGTATTGCGTAAGGTCGATCTGCAGCGGCGTGACCGATACGCGGCGATTGGTCACAGCATGGAAATCCGTCCCCTTGCCTGCGTCCTGAGCATCGCCCGCGGCGCCGATCCAGTAAACCGTTTCCCCGCGGGGGTTGACCTGCTTGATCACCGGTTCCGCCTTGTGTCGCCTCCCCAAGCGTGTGACCTCGGTGCCCGTGAGTTGATCATACGGCACATCGGGCACATTGACGTTAAGCAGCACCGGAAGGGGGATAGGCATCAGATTGAAGCGCTCGACGAGTTCACGCGCTACCTGCGCTGCGGTCGCATAGTTGCCCGCCGACTTACTGGCGAGGGAGATGGCAACCGAGGGGATACCGAGCAGGAAACCTTCCGTGGCGGCCGCTACGGTGCCCGAGTAGATGGTGTCATCTCCCATGTTGGCGCCATGATTGATGCCGGAAACCACTATGTCGGGGAGCTTGTCGAGAAGCCCGGTGACGGCGAGATGGACGCAGTCGGTCGGCGTGCCATTGACGTAGAAATAACCGTTGTGCGAACGGCGCACCTGCAGCGGGCGGTCGAGGGTGAGGGAATTGCTGGCGCCGCTGCGGTCGCGCTCCGGGGCCACGACCACAATTTCGGCCAGCGCCGACAGGGCTTCAGCCAGCGCGGCGAGGCCGGGTGCGAAGTACCCGTCGTCGTTGCTCAGCAGGATGCGCACGGGAAGGGGGGACTGCGGATGTCGAGGCGGGCCCGGGGGACGGCTGATGCGGAAATGCGGTCTTCCCGTCCGTTCATTCTGCTCGCGGTTGTGCCGACGCTTTCAAATTTGCTGCGGAAATTGGTCGGGGCGAGAGGATTTGAACCTCCGACCACCTGCACCCCATGCAGGTACGCTACCAGGCTGCGCTACGCCCCGAATCGAACAGCGATTATATAGCAGAGGACCGCCGCACGCGATCAAGCGCGCAGCAGGTCGAGGACGTTCTGGAGTTCGCGGCGCAACAGCGCCGGCGTCAGCTTCGTAGAGCCCGCCTTTCCCTGCACCGCGGACTCGTCGAGCCGGGCGCGGGCACCGCTGATGGTGAAACCTTGTTCGTAGAGCAGTTCGCGGATGCGGCGTATCAGCAGCACTTCATGGTGCTGGTAGTAGCGGCGGTTGCCGCGCCGCTTGACGGGCTTCAGCTGGGTGAATTCCTGCTCCCAGTAGCGCAACACATGCGGCTTAACGCCGCAAAGCTCACTGACCTCACCAATGGTGAAGTAGCGCTTGGCGGGAATCGGGGGCAGCTGGGTCTTAGGACTGCTGCTGTGGCTGTGGCTGCTGCTGTCCACCGTAGTTCTTCTCGACCATCGCCTTCAGTTTCTGACTGGCGTGGAATGTGACGACGCGACGTGCGGTAATCGGGATTTCTTCCCCGGTCTTGGGATTGCGGCCCGGACGCTGCGGCTTGTCGCGCAACTGAAAGTTGCCGAAGCCCGAAAGCTTCACACCGTCCCCGCTTTCCAGGGCGATGCGGACTTCCTCGAAAAAGGACTCCACCATATCCTTGGCTTCGCGCTTGTTGAGACCGACTTTCTCGAACAACAGATCCGCCAGGTCTGCTTTGGTCAGTGTCATGAATTCCCCTTATTGTCTGAGCTTGGCGCCGAATTCTTGTTCCAGAACCTTAAGTAATCCCGCAGTCGCGGCATCTACCTCGGTATCTGTAAGTGTTTTTTGAGTATCTTGCAATAACACTCGGAAAGCAAGACCTTTTCTCCCCTTTTCAATCTTCTCGCCGCGATACAGATCGAACACCGATATGTCCTCGACTATCGACGACCCGGACCGCCACAATGCATCCAGCATGTCCTGAACGGGGGTCTTTTCGTCGACGCTGAAGGCCAGATCGCGCCGAACTGGCTGGAATTTGCAGACTTCCCGGTAGGTCGGCAGGTCCAGGGTGCGCAACGGTTCCGCGTCCACCTCGAACAGCACGGCTGGCCCCGCCAAGCCGTATTTCGCCTGCCACTTGGGATGCAATTCGCCGATAAACCCGACTTCCCGGCTTTCGATCAACACCCGGGCGCTGCGTCCCGGATGCAGTGCTGGATGGCTCGCGGCCTCGAAACGGGCCGCCAGCGGTGCGACCAGGTTCTGCAGGTCGTTCTTCACGTCGAAGAAGTCCACCATCCGCGCCGGCTCTCCCCACTGTTCGGGCGCTGCGGTGCCATAGGCCAGGGCGGCTACCCGGACGGGCTGCCTTATCCCGCTAACATCGAGGTTGCCGTCCTGGACGCGGGCATCGCGCAGAAATGCCCGGCCGATTTCGAACACCCGGACCCGGTCCAGCTTCCGGTTGAGGTTATAGCGCACGGTTTCCAGGAGGCCGCCAATCAGGCTCGAGCGCATGACCGCCAGCTGGCTGGCGATAGGATTCAGCAGCTTGATGGGATGGCTGTTACCCGCCAGATCGGACTCCCAGACGGACTCCACGAAGCTGTAATTGACGACTTCCTGATAGTCCGCCGCCGCCAGTTTCGAACGCAGATCGCGTAAAGAGCGCCTGCGCTCTGCGGTACCTGCCATGATTGCCGGCGCCACGGGGGGATTCGCGGGAATGCGTTCGAAGCCGTATACCCGCGCGACTTCCTCGATCAGGTCTTCCTCGATTTCAATATCGAACCGGTAGGAAGGCGGTGTTACGACAAATGCTTCCTTTTCGCCCGCACCCTCCCGGCCTGCCTGCAGACCCAGGCGCCGGAAGATGTCCGCCATCTCGTCGCCGGTCACCGGCACGCCGATGATCTTGCGGGCACGGGCCGCGCGCAACTTCACCGGCTTGCGTTGCGGGAGCTGCGCCACGGTATCCACAACCGGCCCTGGCTCACCACCGCAGATATCCAGGATCAATCGCGTGGCGCGTTCGATGCCCGTGATGTTGTTGTCGTAATCCACGCCTCGCTCGAAACGGTGTGAAGCATCGCTGGTGAAGTTATAGCGGCGCGCCCGGCCGGCAATGGCATCCGGGAAGAAAAATGCGGCCTCGAGAAAGATGTTGCGGGTATCGAGCTCCGCCTTGGTGCTGTCCCCACCCATGATCCCCGCCAGTCCGATCGGCCCGCTGTGGTCGGTAATGGCAAGAACGGACTCGTCGAGCTCGACGATTTGCTCGTTAAGCAGTTTCAGTTTCTCGCCCTTGCGGCCGAACCGCACGTCGATGCCGCCCTTGAGCTTGTCGAGGTCGTAGACGTGCAGGGGCCGCCCGAACTCCAGCATCACATAGTTCGTCACATCCACCAGCGCGGAGATGGAGCGCTGCCCTGCGCGCTCCAGTCTTTGTTTTATCCACTCCGGGACGGCCGCTTTGGCGTTGACTTTGCGTATCACCCTTCCGGTAAAGCGCCCGCAGCCAGACGGATCAGAAATCTTCACCGGAAAGCTGGCATCGCTTTTATTCGGCACCGCCTCAGCTTGCGGCGAACGCAGAGGCGCGCCGGTCAACGCGGAAACTTCGCGCGCGATGCCGAGCACGGACAGGCAGTCTGCGCGGTTCGGGGTCAGCTTGAGCGTGAGCAGTTTGTCGTCCAGGGCCAGTAGGTCGCGCACGTCGCGCCCCGGCTGAGCGTCGTCCGCAAGCGCCAGCAGGCCGCCGTGATCTTCAGAGAGCCCAAGCTCACGTGACGAACAAAGCATGCCGTGGCTTTCGACGCCTCGCATGCTCGCCGCCTTGATCTCCAGCGGCTTGCCTGCCGACTCCCCTGGCAGTTTCGCGCCGACCAGTGCGCAGGGCACTTTCATTCCGACCACCACGTTCGGCGCGCCGCAGACGATGTTGAGGGGCGCGCCTTGTCCGGCATCCACCTGGCAAACCTTGAGCCGGTCAGCGTTCGGATGCTTTTCCGCACCCAGTATTCTTCCGACCACTACGCCTGTGAACGGCGGCGCGACACTCTCGACCTGCTCGACTTCCAAGCCTGACATTGTAAGAACGTGAGCCAGCCGCTCCGTAGTCAGCGGCGGATCGACCAGAGTTCGCAACCATTTCTCAGAGAATTGCATTCGCTCCGTCCCCGCTGCTCAGTTGAACTGCGCCAGGAAGCGCAAGTCACCGTCGTAAAACAGGCGCAGGTCGTCGATGCCATAGCGCAGCATCGTCAGGCGCTCGAGCCCGCTGCCGAACGCGAAGCCGACGTGACGTTCGGGATCGAGGCCGAAATTGCGGATCACGTTCGGATGCACCTGCCCGGCGCCGGAAATTTCCAGCCAACGGCCTTTCAGCGGACCGCTGTCGAAGGCCATGTCGATTTCAGCGGAGGGTTCTGTGAACGGGAAGAACGATGGACGGAAACGGACCTGCAGGTCATCGGATTCGAAAAAGCGCCGCAGGAAATCCGTGTACACGCCCTTGAGGTCGGCAAAACTGATGTGCTCGTCGATCCACAGGCCTTCGACCTGGTGGAACATGGGCGAGTGCGTTGCGTCGCTGTCGACGCGATACGTCCGGCCCGGCGCGATCACCTTGATGGGCGGCTTGTGCATGCGCGCGTAACGCACCTGCATCGGGCTGGTATGGGTGCGCAGCAGCAGGCCGCCCTCCACATAGAAAGTGTCGTGCATGGAGCGCGCGGGATGGTTCTCCGGCTGGTTCAATGCCGTGAAGTTGTACCAGTCCGTTTCGATTTCCGGGCCGTCGGCGATGTCGAAGCCGATCGAATGAAAGATATCCTCCACGCGTTGCCAGGTGCGGATTACCGGATGAATGCCGCCAAGGGCGCGCCCGCGCCCCGCCAGCGTAACGTCCAGAGCTTCCTGTGCCAGCTGCGCTTCGAGCGATTGGGATTGGATGGCTTCGCGGCGTGCCGCGAGCAGGCCTTCGACCTGCACTTTCGCCTGGTTGATGCGGGCACCTTCCGCAGGTCGCTGCTCCGCGGGAAGCTTGCCAAGGTTCTTGAGTAATTCGGTGAGCACGCCGGTCTTGCCCAGGTAGCGCGCCTTGACCTGCTCTAGTTGCGCCGCCTCGGCTACGAGGTCAAACACCGACTTTGCTTCAGCGACAATGGATTCGAGATCCTGCATGTTCCCTTATGCGCCTGTGCTTGCCATTGCGGGATAAAAAAAGGAGGCCCGTGAGCCTCCCTTTCCGTCTTGCTTCCGATTCAGGCGCCGAGGCTGGCTTTTGCCTGACTCGCGATCTTTTCAAAAGCCGGCTTGTCGAACACCGCGATGTCTGACAGCACCTTGCGATCCACTTCGATCGCCGCCTTTTTCAGGCCGTTGATAAGCGTGCTGTAAGTCATGCCGAATTCCCTGGCGGCCGCATTGATGCGCACGATCCAGAGGGCGCGAAAGTCGCGTTTTTTGTTGCGGCGATCGCGGTAAGCATACTGCCCGGCGCGCATGACCGCCTGCTTGGCGATCCTGTAGACATTGTTGCGGCGGCCGCGAAATCCCTTCGACTTTGCGAGAACCTTCTTGTGACGTGCATGGGCGGTTACGCCACGTTTGACTCTTGGCATGATTTTCCTCCCTTATGCGTAAGGCAGCATCGTACGGATGTGCCCGTGATCGGATGGGCTCACCGCAGTCGCTCCGCGCAGGTGGCGCTTGCGCTTGGTCGACTTCTTGGTGAGGATGTGCCGCAGGTTGGCCTGCGCACGCTTGAACTTCCCGTTGCCGCGAGCCTTGAAACGCTTCGCCGCGCCGCTCTTTGACTTGAGCTTGGGCATTTTTCCCTACTCCTTCATTTTAGCCTGACTCCAGGCGTCCCCGACGGGGCGCTTTGTTGCCTGGGAATCACTTGTTATGGGCACCAGCACACCGGTTGAAGACAACCGCGGGCCGGCCCGAATTACGCGCACCGTTTTCCGGTTGCGCCTTACTGCTTCTTCTTCGGCGACAGAACCATGATCATCTGCCGCCCTTCCATCTTCGGAAACTGCTCAACAACGCCGTGCTCCACCAGGTCACCCCTGACGCGCTCAAGGAGCTTGATTCCGAATTCCTGGTGCGCCATTTCCCGGCCGCGGAAACGCAATGTGACTTTCGTCTTGTCGCCTTCACCCAGAAAACGGATCAGGTTGCGAAGCTTGATCTGGTAGTCGCCCTCGTCCGTGCCCGGACGGAATTTGACTTCCTTGACCTGGATCTGCTTCTGCTTCAGCTTGGCTTCGTGCTTCTTCTTTGCCTCGCTGTACTTGAACTTGCCGAAATCCATCAGCCTGGCCACCGGTGGTACGGCGGTCGGCGCAATTTCAACCAGATCAATTTCCAGTTCTTCGGCCATCGTATTGGCCTGTGCGGTGGCGACTACACCGAGTGACTCACCCTTTATTCCGATGAGCCGGACCTCCAGCGCGGTAATCTCGCCGTTGATCCTTACGTCTCTTTCCTGAGCGATAAGCAGGCCTCCATTAAAAAATTAAGCCGCACCATCCGTCCGGGGCAACTCGGATTTCAGCCGCTCGACAAAAGCAGTCTGCGACATCTGACCGAGATCAACCCCTGCACGGGTTCGCACGGCAATAACGTTTGCAGCAACCTCCTTGTCACCGACGATGACCTGGTAGGGCAGCTTCTGCAAACTATGTTCCCGAATTTTATAGGTAATTTTCTCGTTTCTCAAGTCCGCCGCGGCCCGAAAGCCGGCCTGGCGCAGGTTTCCCGCCACTTGGCCCGCATAGGCGGCCTGGTGTTCCGAGATATTAAGGACCACAACCTGCTCGGGAGCCAGCCACAACGGCAGTGCCCCGGCGTAGTTTTCGATCAAAATCCCTATGAAACGCTCCATGGACCCCAGGATTGCCCGGTGCAGCATGACCGGCATCCTGCGGCTGTTGTCCTCCGCGATGTATTCCGCGCCCAGCCTGCCAGGAAGCGCAAAATCGAGCTGCAGGGTGCCGCATTGCCAGACCCGGCCGATCGAATCCTTGAGCGAAAATTCGATTTTCGGCCCATAAAAAGCCCCTTCGCCGGGGTTTAAGTCCCATTTCAGGCCTTTTGCGTCGAGTGCGCTCTTCAGCGCAGCTTCTGCCCTATCCCAGGTTTCATCGCTGCCAATCCGCTTGGCGGGCCGGGTGGAGAGCTTGATCAGGATCTCATTGAAGCCAAAATCGGTATAGACCTTCTGCAGCAGGTCGATGAAGTCCGCCGCCTCCCCCTGCACCTGTTCCTCGGTACAGAAGATATGGGCGTCGTCCTGGGTAAAAGCGCGCACGCGCATGATCCCGTGTAAGGCGCCGGAGGGTTCGTTGCGGTGGCAGGCACCGAACTCCGCCAACCGCAGCGGCAGATCGCGGTAGCTCTTGAGGCCTTGATTGAATATCTGCACGTGGCCGGGACAGTTCATCGGCTTCACCGCATAGTCGCGCTTTTCCGACTCGGTGGTGAACATCAATTCCCGGTAGTTCTCCCAATGGCCTGAACGCTCCCAAAGCGAGCGGTCCATCACCTGCGGGGTGCGGACTTCCTGATAGCCGTGCCGGGACAGCGTCGAGCGCATGTACTGCTCCACCTGCTGCCAGATCGCCCAGCCTTTCGGATGCCAGAACACCATCCCGGGAGCCTCGTCCTGGGTATGGAACAGATCCAGGTGCTTGCCAAGCTTGCGGTGGTCGCGCTTTTCGGCTTCCTCGATACGGAACAGGTAGGCGTCCAGGTCTTCCTTCTTCGCCCAGGCGGTACCGTACACGCGTTGGAGCATTTCGTTCTTCGAGTCGCCGCGCCAGTAGGCGCCAGCCACCTTAAGCAGCTTGAAGACTTTGAGCTTGCCCGTCGCCGGCACGTGCGGGCCACGGCACAGGTCGGTGAAATTGCCCTGCGAGTAAAGCGATATCGGCTCATTGCCGGGAATCGCTTCGATGATCTTTGCTTTGTAGATTTCGCCCTGCTTCAGGAAAAAGTCAACTGCACGGGCGCGGTCCCACACCTGGCGTTCGACCTTGATGTCGCGCCTGGCGATTTCCCCCATTCGCAGTTCGATCGCGACCAGATCGTCCGGCGTGAATGGGCGTTTGTAGGAAAAATCGTAGTAGAAGCCGTCCTCTATCACCGGACCGATGGTTACCTGGGCATCGGGATAAAGCTCCTTCACGGCGTGAGCGAGCAGGTGTGCGGCCGAATGGCGCAGCATGTCCAGCCCGGATGGATCCTTGTCAGTGACGATCGTGACGTCGGCGTCGCGGTCGATCGCATAAGAAGTGTCGACCAGCTTGCCGTCGACCTTGCCCGCAAGTGCGGCCTTGGCGAGTCCGGCGCCGATCGACGCGGCGACCTCGGCCACGGTGACCGGCTTGTCGAAGGGTTTTTGCGATCCGTCTGGCAATCGAATAGTCGGCATACGAAGGCTTGAATCAAAAAAAAAGTGCGGTCGAACCGCACTTTTTATAAAAACTCATGGAAAGGGGTTCAGTTGCGAAGCTGCAACGCCGTCGTGCAGGTTCGGAAACTCATCTTTCGCCCTTCCCTCAAGGAAGAAGTTGGTAGGCGCGATTGGACTCGAACCAACGACCCCCACCATGTCAAGGTGATGCTCTAACCAACTGAGCTACGCGCCTACGGAACGGCGGATTCTAACGGAAACGCGCGGGCGGTACAAACCCCGCCATGGGGGATCGCCAATGGCGGGGCTTGGATTACAGACCCTGGATGAGTGGCCCTAGCGGCGGCGGGCCGATTCCACGCCGTCGATGTCCCGGACCAGCGCCAGCAGACGCTTGAGCTGCACCTGGTCTCCAACTTCGAGAGTGAAGGCCATGCGTGCATTCAGATCGTGACTGTAGGACGCTGAAGAAGCGACCCGCACCTTCTCGCGCGTAAAAATATCAAGGATGTCGCGCATCAGGGCGGGGTGGCTGCCGGAGATGATCTCGACGTCTACCGGGAACCGCGACTCGCCCGTCTTGCCCCAGTCAGCCGCAATCAGCCGTTCGGCGGGCAGGCGTCCCACATTGGCGCAATCCTGACGATGTACGGTAACTCCACGGCCCCGCGTCACGAAGCCGACGATCGGATCCGGAGGAACAGGCTTGCAGCAGCGTGCCAGCACCGTAAGCAGTTTGTCGACGCCGACGACCAGCACGCCGCTGGATAACGACGGTCGCCGCGAAGTTGTCACTGATGGCGCGGGAGTAGCCGGTTCAACGACGTGTAGTTCCAGCCCCAAGCCGATGTGTATCTGTCGCGGCGTCACCTCGCCTCGTCCGAGGGCGGCGAACAAATCCTCGATCTTGTCGAATTTCATTTGCGACGCCAGTTCGTCGAGGTTCTGGCTGGTCCGGCCGAGCCGCTGCAATTCCTTTTCAAGTGCTGCACGGCCGCCCGCGATGGCCTCGGTCAGCTGCTGGCTGTTGAACCACTGTCTGACCTTGGCGCGCGCGCGGTTGCTTTTGATATAGCCGAGCGCCGGGTTGAGCCAGTCGCGGGAGGGCCCGCCCTCCTTCGCCGCGATGATTTCAACGCGCTGGCCGTTAGACAAGGCGAAAGTCAGCGGGACCATCTGCCCGTTCACCTTGGCACCACGGCAGTGATGTCCGAGTTCGGAGTGCAGGTGATAGGCGAAATCCACCGGCGTCGCTCCCCGCGGCAGGTCAACGACTCGCCCTTGTGGCGTTACCACGTAGACACTGTCCTGGAACAACTCCGTCTTGAAGAATTCCGCCAGTTCGCCGGCATCGGCCAGTTCATCGCGCCAGTCCAACACTCGCCGCAGCCAGGAGATTTTCCGGTCGAAGGCCACGTCCCCGCGCACCGCCTCCTTGTAGCGCCAGTGCGCCGCCACGCCCAGTTCCGCGTGCTGATGCATCTCCTCGGTGCGGATCTGCACTTCCAGCGCCTTGTCTTCCGGCCCCACAACGGCGGTGTGCAACGAGCGATAGTCGTTGGCCTTGGGCTTGGCAATATAGTCGTCGAATTCGCGCGGGATCGGGGTCCACAAGTTATGCACCAGGCCGAGCACCGCATAGCAATCCTTGATGTCGTCGACCAGCACGCGGACGGCTCGGACGTCGAACAGGTCCTCCAGTCCTCCGCCCTTGCGCTGTAATTTGCGCCAGATGCTGTAGATGTGTTTCGGACGCCCGCTGACTTCGGCCCTGATTCTGGCCCGTGCCAGTTCCTCGCGCAGCAGACGCATGACCCCGGCCAGATAGGATTCGCGGTTAACCCGCTTTTCGTCCAATTGCCGCGCCAGGTCCTTGTATGTCTGCGGCTCGACGCAGCGGAACGCCAGATCCTCGAGTTCCCATTTGAATTGCCATACGCCAAGGCGGTTGGCCAGCGGTGCAAACAGATCGAGCGCGTCACGCGCCGCTTCTGTGCGTTCGTGCTCGCTACCTTTGGCAACCAGTTCGCGCATGCGCTGGAGCTGGTCGGCGAGCTTGATCAGCACCACGCGCACGTCCTGCACCATCGCCAGCAGCATCTTGCGCAGCGATTCCAGCTGCGACGTGCGATCGGCCGGCTTGCCGCCGGTCTCTTCCACCCTGCCGCGCAGGATCTGGATCTGCGCCATGCTCAAGACGCCCTCCACCAGGACGAGAACCGGCGCGCCGAAAGCGGCTTCGAATTTTTCGCGCTCGGCGCGCGAAGCGAGCGGCGCGCCCAGCAACAGGATTGCCGCGATGGCATCGCCGTCGACTTTCAGGGTAGCGAGTACACCCGCGGCGCCGCGCACGTGGTCGATAAGCAACACTCCGTCCGGGTGAGCCCGGTCCGCGTAATTTTCCCGGGCCCAGGCATCCGCACGCGCGACCAGGTCGCGGTCAGCCGGCGACAGGCGCGAGGTCAGCGCATCCAGCCAATCCGCTCCCTGCACATCGCGGGTGATTTCCGTAACTTTGACCATTCAACTCATCCGGCAGGCGCGTTCAGCGGCTGCGCCAGTAACGCCGCTCCCTCTCGCGCCAGCTCTGCGAATCAATACCACTGGCGGTCATCCGGACCGAAACCGCCCCGGCGGCGTCGGTCCGCAGCATCTTCACGCCGCGCTGCCGGTACACCGCGACCACCGTAGGATGGGGATGGCCGAAGCGGTTGCGATAGCCCATCGCAAAAATGGCCAGCCGTGGCGAAACTGCGCCGACGAACTCGGGTGTGGAAGAAGTCCGGCTGCCATGGTGGGGTACAACAAGCACATCTGCGGGTAATTCGCGGCCATGGTCGCGCAGCAACGCCAGTTCGCCCGCCCGCTCGACGTCCGCTGGCAGCAACGCGCTGCCATATTGGGAAACGATCCTCAACACGCAGCTGCGATCATTGTCTTTGCGCTTGCCGTCAGTATAGCTGGCCGCATCCGGGTGCAGAATTTCAAAACGCACGCCATCCCATTCCCAGGCCTGCCCGTCGATGCATCGGCGGCTCTCGCCAGCCGCTACGCTGATCGGATGGCCGTGCGACAAGGAAGATGAGAGCCAATCCACCGGCATCGCGCGCAGCACCGACAGGGCACCGCCGCTGTGATCCAGGTCGTCGTGGCTGACGATTGCTCCGTCCAGCCGTTTGATGCCTGCTGCCCGTAGATAAGGCACGACGATCCGGTCACCGGCATCGATGTCGCCGGAAAACGCTGGCCCGGCGTCATACAACAAGGCATGCCGGCTGGTACGCGCGACGACGGACAAGCCCTGGCCGACGTCGAGTACCGTCAGCCAGAGTTCCCCGTACAGCGGCCTGGCCGGTATTGCCAGAAACAGCGGCAGGAACAATAAGGCGCCGACCCAGCGTGCGGGCAGTCCCCGCGGCAATAGCAGCCAGAGCGCGCCGGCGCCAGCCAGCGGGATCGTCCACGCGGGCGGCGCGTGCTGCTGCCAGACCGCTGCCGGGAGCGCATTGAGCCATTTCAACCAGGCCATGCAAAGCGTCATCACCCAATGCGCGCCGATTGCCACCCAGTCCCCAGGTACGACTGCGGCCAACAGCGCGAGCGGCACGACGACGAGGCTTACCAGCGGAATGGCCAGGGCGTTCGCCAAAGGGGAAATGAGGGAGATCTGCTGAAACATGGCGAGCAGCAATGGGATCAGCGCCAAGGTCACCGCCCATTGGATCCGCATCCATGCTACCGCCCAGTGCACCCGGCCAAGGCGGCCCCCGCCCGCCAGCATGATGACCGCCACGGCGCCGAACGAGAGCCAGAATCCCGGAGAACTCACGGCCATCGGATCGATCGCGATCGCTAACGCGGCCGCCAATGCCAGAACCGCCAGCGGTCGGATCGCCCAACCCATCCATAGCGCGACGGCAACGACGGCGAGCATGTATACGGTTCTCTGCGCCGGGACCGCGAATCCCGCCAGGGCCGCGTAGGCGGCTGCGCTGAAAAATCCGGCCACGGTGGCCGCGCGCAGCGCCGGCAGCCGGGTGACGAGCGCGCTGGAGCGGCGCCAAAGGCGCAGCGCCAGCATGAACGCAAGGCTTGCGACCATCGTGATGTGCAGGCCCGAAATGCTCATCAGGTGATTGACGCCGGTGCGTGTGAATATCTGCCATTGCGCAGGCGGTATCGCGCGCTGGTCGCCGATGACCAGCGCGACGATGACACCGGCGTAAGGCCGCTCGCCCAGTGCGCGAAGCAGCTTGGTCCGGAGCGATTCGCGCAAGCGTTCGAGCAGGTAGCCGGGACGATAAACCGTCGCCCCAAGCAGGCGGGATTCCGATTTCGCCACTACATAACCCGTCGCGCGGATGCCCCGCTCCAGCATCCACGCTTCGAAATCGAAGCCATCCGGATTCGACGTGCCGTGCGGACGGCGCAACCGCACAACCAGGCGCCAGCGCTGGCCCGCATGCAGATCGGGCGCGACCTGCCCGTTTTCCGCGTCATACCAGGCCAGGGAAACGTGAGAAGGGACCGAAGCGCCCAGCGTATAGACCTGTTCGACATCGAAGCGAAAGCGCACGCCGCGCTCGAATGGCTGCGTCATCTCGGCCACCACGCCGCGCAATTCCACTTCGCGGCCCTCCCATGCCTCATCCAGCGAGTCGCCCAGTTTCCAGTCCGCGACCGCCGCCGCCCAGAAGAATCCGGCCAATCCGCAGCAGAGGATCGTCAGCGGGCCTGCAAGCCTGGCAGCGCCCGGCCGGCCGCCTCTGGTCAGACCCCAGGCCAACACCGCCAGCGGAACCAATGCCGTGGCGCTGGTCAAATTGGGAAGCACGGGTTGCTGCTGCAACCACCACGCTCCGAGAACAAAAGCAGCCGACTCAAGAATCATGGGAGCCGGCTCTCGATCCGGTACAATCAGTCACGCTTATGCCTCGCAAGTATTTCCGCAAGTATCTTCCCAGTCACGAAAGTATCCGCCGGAACCGGTATCTCCGCTTTTTCGGTTCCTCGCTGCATCATCCGAACCTGTGGCACCTGAATCGCAAATCGGTAGCCGGCGGAGTGGCAGTCGGATTCTTCTGCGGACTGATCCCCGGACCGCTGCAAATGCTTTCCGCGGCGTTGTTCGGCGTCCTTTTCCGGGTGAACCTGCCTGTCGCAGTGATCCTCACCTGGTACACCAATCCGTTCACCATCGTCCCGCTTTACTACATTGCCTACAAGCTGGGCATGTTCGTCACCGGCGGCGGCGATGCCCGCCTGCCACGCATGGAAATAGATCTGCTCGACCTGCCGCTGGCGCAGTGGGCACCGGCATTGATCCAATGGATGGCTTCTCTCGGAAAGCCCTTCCTGGCCGGGCTGTTTCTTCTTGCCCTCATGCTAGCGGTCGCTGGCTATCTGATTGTCATCGCGGGGTGGCGCGCCTACGTCGTGATTTCCTGGAACAAGCGCAACCGCGCGCGGGCGGTGGCAAGCCGCCACTGAGCATGCGGCTGCTTCCTGTCGTACGCATATGCTGGCGTGTATACTCGAACCGCCCCCATCGAATGCCCGCCTGACGTCCCGCTCGACAACGCAAGATTCCCGTTGAATCATGACGCCATCCTACTGGAACGATGCCACCAGCGAACTCACGCGGCGCGATCCGGTTATGAGGATCCTGATCCGCAACAACGAAGGTCCCCACCTGGAAAGCCGCAGCGACGCATTCACCACGCTGGCGCGCTCCATTATCGGCGAACAGATTTCGGTGCAAACCGCGGAAAGCGTCTGGCAGAAACTGCTGGAGTCGGTCGGCGCGCTGGGTCCCGCTGCCATCGTGCGCATGGATCCTTCGAAACTGCGCGCCTGCGGACTGTCCAGCAAGAAATCAGACTACCTGATCGATCTCGCGGAACACTTCCTTGACGGATCGCTGGCGCAACAGGAATGGGGCGAACGCGATGACGAGCATCTGATCGCGGAACTGACGAAGATAAAGGGCATCGGCCGCTGGACTGCCGAAATGTTCCTGATCTTCTTCATGCTGCGCCCGGACATCCTGCCCGCCGACGATATCGGGCTGCAGCAGGCAATGAGCCTGCATTACAACAACGGCAAGCCTCTTTCCAAGCTCAAGATCCGCCAGATAGCCACCGAATGGCAGCCTTGGCGCACAGTCGCCACCTGGTATCTGTGGCGCTCGCTCGATCCGATCCCTGCGAATTAGGGGTGAGGGGTGAGGGGCGAGGGGCGAGGGGTGAGGGGTAAGGGGTTTAACCCTTTTCGCTTCGATCCTCTAGTCCCTCGCCCCTAGCCCCTCACCCCTAGTCCCTTACTTCAACTTCCCGTCTTCGAGGTGCAGCGTCTGCTGCATCCTTCCCGCAATCGCCATGTCGTGGGTGACCACGACAAAACTGATCGACAGTTCGCGGTTCAATTCCAGCATCAAGTCAAGAACACCTTCCGCGGTGCGCCGATCGAGGTTGCCCGTCGGTTCGTCGGCGAGCACGCAGGCCGGTTCCGTAACCAGGGCGCGGGCCAATGCGGCGCGCTGGCGCTCGCCGCCGGATAGCTCGCCCGGCGTATGCGTCACCCGTGCGGCGAGACCGACGCGCTCCAGGATGCGCATCGCGCGACTCGAGGCCTCTTCGACCGGCAGGCGGCGCACCAGCAGCGGCATTGCAACGTTTTCCAGCGCGGTGAATTCCGGCAGCAGGTGATGAAACTGATAGACGAAGCCCAGCCCCCGGTTGCGCAGGCGGCCCTTCTCGGTTTCGTTCAACTCGTCCAGCCTGTGTCCCAGCACGCTGATTTCACCGGCACTTGGCGCATCGAGCCCACCCAGCAGGTGCAGCAGCGTGCTCTTACCCGACCCCGACGCGCCGACTATGGCAATCGTCTGACCACGGGCGATCTCGAGGTCGATGCCGCCAAGCACCGGCACGGAATAGTCGCCCTGGCTGAAAATTTTCTGCAGTCCGCGGCAAGACAGGACGATGTCACTCATAGCGCAATGCCTCCGCGGGATTCACACGGGAAGCGCGGAAACTCGGGTAGAGCGTCGCCAGCAGGCTGAGTACGAAGGAGGTGGCGGCAATGACTATCACATCAGACAGGTGCAGGTCGGAAGGCAGGTCGCTGATGTAGTAGACGTCCTTGGCGAGGAACTGCACGCCGAACGCGTGTTCGATGGCGGGAACCACAACATCGATGTTCAACGCCAGCAGGGTACCGCCGAGGATACCAACGAGCGTTCCGATGACGCCGATGAGCGCGCCCTGGATGATGAAAATCTTCATGATCTCGACCGGCGCGGCGCCGAGCGTGCGCAGGATCGCGATGTCTGCGCGCTTGTCTGTAACCGCCATGACCAGCGTCGATACGATGTTGAACGCTGCCACGGCCACGATCAGGAGCAGGATGATGAACATGACCCGCTTTTCAATCTGCACCGCGCGGAAGAAATTTGCGTGGCTGCGGGTCCAGTCGGTGACGTACACATCCGCGTCCAGCGTCTCCGTGAGTTCGCGGGCTACCGTCGGCGCACGAAACAAGTCTTGCAGCTTAAGCCTGATGCCCGAAACCTTTTCGTCCAGGCGATAGAGCTTTTGCGCGTCAGCCAGGTGTATCAGCGCCAGGCCCGCGTCGTATTCGTACATGCCGACCTCGAAGATTCCGACCACTTCGAACTGCTTGAGCCGCGGCATGATCCCCGCGGGCGTCACCTGCCCCTGCGGAGCAATAAGCACGATTTTGTCGCCTGTGCGCGCGCCGATGCTCATCGCCAGTTCGCTGCCCAGGACGATGCCGAAAGTCCCGGCGCGCAACGCACCGAGCTTTCCGGTTTTCATGTGCAGGCCGATGTCCGCGACCTTGTCTTCGTCCTCCGGCAGCACGCCGCGCACAATCGTGCCCTGCACGGTCTGGCGATACGATAGCAGTCCCTGCGCCATCACGTACGGGGCCGCGGCCACGACTTCCGGGTTCTTCCCCGCCTGCCGGGCGACACCCTCCCAGTTCGGCAGCGAGGCCCCTATGCCGGCGATCTGCACGTGGGAAGCCACGCCGAGTATGCGGGCGCGCAACTCCTTCTGGAATCCGTTCATCACCGACAACACCACGATCAGCGCGGCCACGCCGAGCGCGATGCCGAGCATGGACGTGACGGAAATGAAGGAGATGAAATGGTTGCGCCGCTTGGCGCGCGTGTAGCGCAGCCCGACGAACAGTTCGTAGGGCGTCAGCATGAGTAAAGAGGGGGCATCAAACGCATCGTTTTCGAATGGCGAGCCGAAGTCTGCCACATTCCGCCGCGGCTGACTAAGCGTAGACGTGGCAGGTCTGGAATGGCGGCGCTGCGTGCTACACTCATCGAGCTTCTCCCGCCTGATTTCTCGTGCGCCCGGTTCTCGTGCCCAACGTCACCCTGTTCATCCCGTCCCTGCCACCGCCCCCCCTGGACGGTTTCGGAGAACCTTCCCCGCAGCGCTTTCCGGCACTGGAACGGATTGTGGCCCGAGGACGTGCGGGCAGTTCGGATTGCATGACCTTGACCGCCTGGCTTTGCGAAAGTTTCGGTATCAGGCGGCAACTGGACTGGCCCGCCGCGCCAATTGCCCTGCAAGGAGAAGGCGAGGACCCCGGCCGCAGCTTCTGGCTGTGCGCGAGTCCTGTGCACTTGCAGGTGCACCGCGACCAACTGGTGCTGCTCCCGCCCGCTTCGCTATTGGTTACAGCGGCAGAATCGCAAGCCCTGCTCGAAACCCTGAACCGACACTTTTCCGCGGATGGCCTGCTGTTTGTCGCGCCCCATCCGCAGCGCTGGTACCTGCGACTGCCCTCGTTCCCGGACCTGCACACGGTTGCACTGGACGCTGCGATTGGCCGTGACATCAACCGGCTGCTGCCGACTGGTGACGACTGCATGCATTACCACGGTCTGTTCAACGAGGTACAAATGCTGCTGCACGCTCACGCGGTCAATGAAAACCGTGAACAATCGGGAACCTTGGCGATCAATAGCGTCTGGTTCTGGGAGGGCGGCACCCTGCCTCCGGCAACCCGCACTTCCTGGACCGGAGCCAGAGGCGACCTTCCCTTGCTGCGGGGGCTTTGCCACCTCGGGAATGTTCCGGTCGCCAACCTGGCAACCGGCCAGGATTTCCCCGATAGCGGCAACATCCTTGTGGTATTGCCGGAAGGGCCTCCCGGCGACCGCTCGGATTGGGCCATGCACATGACCAGACTTGAGCAGGAATGGGTCGCGCCCCTGCTGCAGAAACTCCGCGCCGGAAAAATCCAGCGCCTCGACGTCGTCACTGTCCAATCCGGCCAGGCGCGGCACTGGACGGTTTCTGCGCGCGACCTCTGGAAATTCTGGGTACCTGCCGCACCGCTGGTCGACCAGCTCGGCACGGCCGAACAATGAACGCACCGCGCATCGTTACCCGCGATGTCCCGCAACCTGCTTACGAGCAACTGCGGGCCAACGGCATGCCGCCGGTACTGGCGCGGATCTACGCGGCCCGGGGCATCGCCCATCTGCGCCAGCTCGACACCTCGCTTGCCGGCCTGCTGCCCATGGATAGCCTGCAGCATTGCACCACCATGGCAGCACTGCTTGCGGATGCCATCGCAGCCGGCAAACGCCTGCTCATCGTCGCCGACTATGACGCGGACGGCGCCACGGCATGCGTCGTCGGCATCAACGCGCTGCGGGCGTTCGGCGCGCAAGTCGATTACCTGGTGCCGAACCGGTTCGAATACGGCTACGGGCTCACGCCTGAAATCGTCCGCCAGGCCGTCGCGGCCAAACCCGATTACCTGATCACCGTCGACAACGGCATTGCATCGGTGGAAGGCGTGGAGGAAGCGCACAAGACGGGCATGCAAGTCCTGATCACCGACCACCACCTGCCCGGCGCCGAACTGCCCCGCGCGGCCTGCATCGTCAACCCGAACCAGGCGACGTGTACGTTTGCCAGCAAGAATCTTGCGGGTGTCGGCGTCATGTTCTACGTGATGATGGCATTGCGCGCGGAACTGCGCCGCCGCGGCTGGTTTTCCACCCGTGCCGAACCGAATCTCGCCGAACTGCTAGACCTCGTCGCGCTGGGAACCGTCGCCGACGTGGTGCGCCTGGACGACAACAACCGCATCCTCGTGGATCAGGGATTGAAGCGCATTCGCGCCGGGCGAGCGCGGCCCGGCATCGCGGCGCTGTTCCGCACCGCGGGCCGCGATCCGGCGCGTGCATCCACTTACGATCTCGGGTTCGTCGCCGGGCCGCGGTTGAATGCAGCCGGACGCCTCACCGACATGCGCGTCGGCATTGAATGCCTGCTCTCCACCGACCCGCGACACGCGGCGGAACTCGCCGCACAACTTGATGCGCTCAATCGCGAACGCCGGGAAATCGAAGCGGGCATGCAGGAAACCGCGTTGGCGCTGATGGACAGCCTCGAACCCGATGAATCCTTCAGCCTGAGCCTGTTCCAGGAAAGCTGGCACCAGGGCGTGATCGGGATTCTGGCTGCACGCCTGCGCGAGCGCTTCCACCGCCCGGTGATCGCCTTCGCCCCTGGCGCCGATGGCGAGGCCAAAGGATCGGGCCGATCCATACGCGGACTGCATTTGCGCGACGCGCTCGACCTGGTTTCCAAGCGGTACCCCGGTCTCATCCTGCGTTTTGGCGGACACGCAGCAGCAGCCGGACTGAGCGTGCGCATCAAGGATGTCGAAAAATTCGGCGACGCCTTTGAACAGACCGTCTGCGCACTGCTGACCCCCGCCGACCTGGAGCGCATCATCGAAACCGACGGGCCGCTCGACGCCGGCGACATCAACTTGCAATTCGCAGAAGCCCTGGACTCGCAGGTCTGGGGACAGGGCTTTGCCCCGCCCGCCTTCTTCGGCCAGTTCGAGGTGGCGGAGCAACGCATCGTCGGCGGGCGCCACCTCAAGCTGAAACTGCGCCATGGACGCCAGACCCTCGACGCCATCCGGTTCGGCGAGGACCAGCCCCTGCCCTCGCGGATCGGATCCATCTACCGGGTGCAGGTCAATGAATACAACGGCGCGCGCAACATCCAGCTTGTGGTGGACCACTGGCAGCCGGCCTGAACACGGGCGTTCAGGCGCAGTTTTCCCCTGCTGATGCAGGCACATCGGTTAAAATGCGGCGCTTCAGAAGCCTCACGCAACGCCGGACGGAAAACCACATGGATGCAGAACACCTCAACGCAATCGCCAACCAGCTCGACGACCTGGATTCCCGGGGCCAGGAACTGCGGAGGTATCTTTGACTTCGAAGGCAAACGCAACCGCCTGAGCGAAGTCGTCCGGCTTTCCGAGGATCCGGCGATCTGGAATGACGCCAAACGCGCTCAGGAACTGGGACGGGAAAACAAGCAGCTGGAATCGGTAGTCGGCGCCCTGGAAAAACTGGACCAGGGACTGCGCGATGCACGCGACCTGTTCGGGATGGCGCGCAGCGAAAACGACGAAGCCGCGGTGATGTCCGTCGCCGGCGACGTCACGGCGATGGAGAAAATTGTCGCCGACATGGAATTCCGGCGCATGTTCTCCAATCCCATGGACCCGAACAACTGCTTCCTCGACATCCAGTCAGGCTCGGGCGGCACCGAAGCCCAGGACTGGGCCTCCATGCTGGAACGCATGTACCTCAAGTTCTGCGAGCGCAGGGGATTCGGCATCGAAGTGCTGGAGGAATCTCCCGGCGAAGTGGCGGGCATCAAGAGCGCCGCGATCAAGGTGACGGGCGACTACGCCTACGGAACCCTGCGCACGGAATCCGGCGTGCACCGCCTGGTCCGCAAGTCGCCTTTCGATTCCAACGCGCGCCGCCACACGTCGTTTGCCAGCGTAACCGTCTATCCGGAAGTGGACGACACCATCGAGGTTGCCATCAATCCCGCCGACCTCCGAGTTGACACCTTCCGCGCCAGCGGCGCAGGCGGCCAGCACATCAACAAGACCGACTCCGCGGTGCGCATCACCCACATCCCCACCAATATCGTCGTGCAGTGCCAGAGCGACCGGTCGCAGCATCGCAACCGCGCCGAGGCCATGTCCATGCTCAAGGCCCGCCTGTATGAACTCGAGCTGCGCAAGCGCAACGAGGAAAAGCAGGCGATGGAAGACGCCAAGACGGACATAGCCTGGGGACACCAGATCCGCTCTTACGTGCTCGACCAGTCACGCATCAAGGACTTGCGCACCAATGTGGAAAAGGGCGATACCCAGTCCGTGCTGGATGGCGCGCTCGACGATTTCATCAGTGCTTCGCTCAAGCAAGGCGTTTAGGATATCGCCCATGAGCCGCTGCCCTGCCCGCCATCGTGGTTCGCGCCATCAGCCCTGGCGCGGGACCATGATCGGTACGACGCTGGCGGTCCTTTGCGTCCTACACGAAGCCATGGCGCAGGACCTCAAATTCGAAAGCGAGGCTTCGGCACACTCCGCGGCGATCCAGCAGCCGCCCGATCTTCCGGATGTGACGGCGGCAAGCGCTTCCCTTTCCGAGGACACGCGCCGATTCCGCACCCGGCTGGTGCTCTGGGGAGCGCCCGCCGGTGTAGCCGCCTACGGCGCCGCCAACTGGTGGGGCGGCGACGTCGGCAACTTTCACACCGTCAGCGAAGGCTGGTTCGCACAGGATACGTACTCGGGTGGCGCGGACAAACTGGGGCATGGCTTTTCCGCCTATCTGGGCATGAGGGTCGCGACCTGGGCGCTCGACTGGGCCGGGAACGACCACGGTGATTCGATCCGCACGGCAAGCCTGCTTTCCCTGGGCACCTTCATGGCCATCGAGGCCTTTGACGGCTTCACGGAACAATACGGCTTCAGTCCTGAGGACGCGCTGGTCAGCGTTGCCGGCATCGCCCTGGGCTACGCGCAGGAGCGCTATCCCGGACTCGACCAGGTTCTGGATTTCCGCGTCCGCTATCAGCGCTCCGACGATGCGAAGCGGCTAGGGGAATATGACCCCGTATCGGATTATTCCGGCCAGACGTTCTTCATGGTTGCGAAAGCGTCAGGATTCCCGGCACTGCGGCGTTCGCCATGGACGCGCTACCTCGAGCTCGCGGTCGGCTATGGGACACGGGGTTACGAGCCAAACGACGGCGCGCCTGTCGATCCTCGCCGGCTGCTTTACGTCGGAGTGTCCCTGAACCTCTCCGAAATTCTCAATGACACCGTGTTCCGCAAGCACCGCGGCGGCTCGCCACAGAAGATCGCCAACGGAATCCTGGAGTTCGTCCAGGTTCCGGGCACCGGAGTCTATGCGGACCACCCACTCTAGCAATCATCGACCGGACTAATTGGCAGATACGACATGACAGAAAAAGAACAACCGACGCCGCAGGACAGCAACCAGATCGTCGAAGAACGCCGGGCCAAGTTGCGCGAACTGCGCACGCACGGCAACGCGTTCCCCAACGACTATCGCCGCAGCCATCTTGCGGCCGACCTGCATGCCGGATACGACGCCAAGGGCAATGAAGAACTGGACCCGCTCAACATAAAAGTTTCGATTGGCGGACGGATGATGCTCAAGCGCGTGATGGGCAAAGCCAGTTTCGCCACCTTGCAGGACATGTCGGGACGGATCCAGCTTTACGTCAGCAACGACGTCACGGGCGAAACAGTGCACGGGGCCTTCAAGCATTGTGACCTCGGCGACATCCTTGGCGCGGAGGGCACCCTGTTCAAGACCAAGACCGGCGAACTCACGGTCAAGGTGCAATCCCTCCGCCTGCTTGCCAAGTCCTTGCGTCCGCTTCCGGAAAAATTTCACGGCCTTGCAGACCAGGAACAGACCTACCGGCAGCGGCACCTCGACCTGATTACCAACCCGCAATCGCTACACGTATTCCGAACCCGCTCCCGCCTGATCCAGGCGATGCGCGAATTCTTCAGCGGACGCGGCTACCTCGAAGTCGAAACGCCGATGATGCAGCCCATTCCCGGCGGCGCCGCCGCCCGCCCGTTCGTTACCCACCATAACGCGCTCGACATGACGCTGTTTCTGCGCATCGCGCCGGAGTTGTACCTCAAACGCCTGGTGGTGGGAGGCATGGAGAAGGTGTTCGAGATCAATCGCAACTTCCGCAACGAAGGCATCTCGACCCGGCACAACCCCGAGTTCACCATGCTTGAATTTTATGAGGCTTATCAGGACTACAACTACCTCATGGACCTGACCGAGGAGCTGTTGCGCGGGCTGGCGCAGCAGATTCACGGCAACACAACCCTGACCTATCAGGGCCAGGAAATCGATCTCGGCAAGCCGTTCGACCGGCTGACCATGGCCGAGGCAATAGCGAAATACAACCCGAAACATTCGCTGGCCGACCTGTCGAACCTGGACTACCTGCGCAAAGTGCTTGCCGCGTTCCAGGTAGAGGTTTTTCCCACCGATGGCCTGGGCCTGCTGCAACTGAAGCTGTTCGAGCAAATCGCCGAGGCCAAGCTGATCCAGCCGACCTTCATCGTCGCCCATCCCACCGACGTCTCGCCGCTGGCGCGCAGTAACGACGCGAATCCGGCCGTCACCGACCGCTTCGAGCTGTTCATCACCGGCCGCGAACTGGCCAATGGCTTCTCGGAGCTGAACGATCCGGAGGATCAGGCGGCCCGTTTCCAGCAGCAGGCGAAGGCCAAGGAAGCGGGCGATGAGGAAGCCATGTACTACGACGCCGACTACATTCGGGCTCTTGAATACGGGCTGCCGCCGACGGCAGGCGAAGGCATTGGCATCGACCGCCTGATCATGCTGTTCACCGACAGCCCCTCGATCCGCGACGTCATCCTGTTTCCGCAAATGCGGCCTGAATAATCGTATCTACACCCAACGCAGAGGCGCAGAGAGCACAGAGGGCGCAGAGGAAAATCAATGAAGAAGGTGAAAGCCGCGCACCTTTGTGCATGCGGTAGCCGAAGGGAATGGTTCGAGGTTGCCACCCAATTTCAATTTCATTACTTTCGAACTTCTCTTCTGTATTTCTCTGCGTTCTCCGCGACCTCTGCGTCTGCTACGCTTCAAGTGTGCCCTTGTCTGCGTTGAGATTGAGGCTTTAGAAATCATGACTACACCCCCGATTCTCTGGAAACCGTCCAAAGATCGCATCGCGCGATCGAACATCACGGCATTCATCAAGCTCGTCAACAAGGCATACAAAGCCGGCCTGACGGATTCGGCTTCGCTTTTCGACTGGTCTGTCGCCGAGCCGGAGAAATTCTGGACGGCGGTCTGGGATTTCTGCGGCGTCATCGCGGAGACGCGAGGCGAACGCGTGCTGGTAGACGGCGACAAAATGCCCGGCGCGCAATGGTTTCCCGATGCGAAGCTGAATTTCGCCGAGAACCTGCTGCGCCGTCGCGACGATGCAGACGCGATGGTGTTCTGGGGCGAGGACAAGGTGAAGCGGCGCATGAGCTACGGCGACGTCTACGACGCTGTCTCGCGCACCACGCAGGCCATGTCCGCTGCCGGCGTGAAGGAAGGCGACCGCGTCGCGGCCTTCATGCCCAACATGCCCGAAACCATAATCTTCATGATGGCGGCCTCGAGCCTGGGCGCAATCTGGTCCTCATGCTCGCCGGACTTCGGTGTGCAAGGCGTGATCGACCGCTTCGGCCAGATCGAACCGAAGCTGCTGTTCGCGGTCGAGGGTTATCACTACAACGGCAAGCCGCACGACACCCTGCCCCGTGTCGCGGACATCGTCGCCCGGCTGCCGTCGGTCGAACGCACGATCATCGTTTCGTACACGCGCGAGCAGCCGGACATCTCGGCGATACCGCGAGCCGTTCACCTTGCCGCATTCGTGGCGCCTTATCGCAGCAAGGCCATCGCTTTCAGGCGGCTGCCGTTCAATCATCCGCTTTATATTCTTTATTCCTCCGGAACCACCGGAGTGCCCAAGTGCATCGTCCATGGCGCCGGCGGAACCCTGCTGCAACACCTCAAGGAACACCGCCTGCACACCGACCTCAAGCGCGGTGACCGGCTGTTCTATTTCACCACCTGCGGCTGGATGATGTGGAACTGGCTGGCGACCGGCCTTGCGTCGGAAGCGACGTTGCTGCTCTACGACGGTTCGCCGTTCTACCCGGGCCCGCGCATTCTGTTCGACCTTGCGGACGAGGAACAGATGACCGTTTTCGGGACGTCGGCCAAGTACATCGACTCACTGAACAAGGCGGACGCCAAGCCGATGGTGACCCACAAGCTCAAGTCGTTGAAGGCGATGGCGTCCACCGGTTCGCCTCTAGTGCCCGAAGGCTTCGACTACGTCTATCGCGCAATCAAGAAGGACCTGCTGCTGTCTTCGATTTCCGGGGGCACAGACATTGTGTCCTGCTTCGTGCTCGGCAATCCCACCCTGCCGGTCTACCGGGGCGAAATCCAGTGCCGCGGATTCGGCCTTGATGTGCAGGTATTCGACGACGACGGCAAGCCGGTGGTCGGGGAAAAAGGCGAACTGGTTTGCACCGCACCCTTCCCTTCGATGCCGGTGCGGTTCTGGAACGATGCCGACGGTGCCAAGTATCGCGCCGCCTACTTCGATCGCTTCCCTGGCATCTGGTGCCATGGCGACTACATGGAGCTCACCAGGCGAGGCACCGCTATTATTTATGGACGTTCGGACGCCACCCTCAATCCCGGGGGCGTGCGCATCGGCACCGCGGAAATCTACCGTCAGGTCGAGCAACTGAACGAGGTTTTGGAAAGCCTGGTCATCGGCCAGGACTGGGACAACGACGTGCGCGTGGTCCTGTTCGTGCGGCTGCGCGATGGGGCCACGCTCGACGAAGCGCTATCAAAAAGAATCTGCGACCAGATCCGGGGCAATACCACGCCGCGACACGTTCCCGCGAAAATCGTCCAGGTCGCCGACATCCCGCGTACCAAGAGCGGCAAGATCGTCGAACTCGCCGTGCGCAACATCGTCCACGGACGGCCAGTCAAGAACAGCGAAGCACTGGCGAATCCCGAGGCGCTGGAACATTTCAGGAATCGCCTTGAACTCAGGGAATAGTAGTCAGTTTGGTAGCCAGTGAACGCAGGCGGGGCAAGAACACAGGTTCAGCTTGCACAGGACCGGCCGACTTTCTCTCGGTACGCAGCAACCGGCACTGACTTCCCCTTCGACTTTTTTCCTTCGCTGCGCCGGCGGCGTACCGGATCCTGTCACTTCCAGAACTGCCACCAGGATTTATCCCCCAGCACGACCTTGGTGCCGGGATAGCTGGCGTCCAGCGTGCGGCGGGCATCGTCGCGCAGGTCGGTAACTCCCATCTCGTCGTAGGCCTTCACCAGGACCTTGAGTGCGCGCTCGATCGCAGGCGCCTTGGGGTAGTTGACCACCGCGTACTGGGCCCGGTTCACGGCCGCGACATAGGCGCCGCGCCGCAGGTAGTACTCGGCAACGTTCACCTCGGCCGCAGCCAGCGCGTTAACCAGGTAATTCATGCGCAGCCGCGCATCGGGCGCATATTTGCTGTCGGGGTAACGGGTCACCAGTTCCTTGAAGGCGTCGAAGGCTTCCTGGGCCGCCTTTGGATCGCGCTCGGTCATGTCCTTGGGCGCGATATAGCCCATGATGCCCAATTCCTCGTTGAAGTTGATGCGGCCCTTCAAGTAGTACGCGTAATCGACATTCGGGCTTTCCGGATGCAGTTTGATGAAGCGATCCACTGCGGCCAGTGCCTGTTCGGGATTGCCGTCCTTCCACTGCGCGTACGCGGTCTCGATCTGCGCCATCTGTGCATAGCGCCCGTATGGGTAGCGCGACTCAAGCTTTTCGTAATAGCCGACCGCCTTCTGGTAGTTCTTGCTCTCCAGTTCTTCCTGCGCGGCGCTGTAAATCCGCTCGGGGCTCCAGTTCTTGGTCTCGTCGATCGGGTCGATGGCGCACCCGGCGATCAGTATCAGGGGAAGAATCGCTACACTTAGCCTGTTGAGAAGCCCCTGCCTGAGGACATCACTGCGTTTCATGACGGAATCCGCGAAAAAGTTGCCGAATTATATAGAAAACCCCTGCTCTGACCGCGACCGCAGGCTGGCCGTTCCCGAAGAATGCGCCGGCCTGCGCCTGGATCAGGCCCTCACGCGCCTGATGCCGGAGTACTCCCGCAACCGCTTGCAGGACTGGATACGCGGCGGCCATGTCACAGTGGATGGCGCGGCGGCGGCGGCGAAATCGAAGGTATGGGGCGGGGAGATCCTCCTGGTAAGACCCCAGCCCGCGCCCGGCGACGTCGTCCATGAAGCGGAGGACATTCCGCTCGATATCGTGTTCGAGGACGAACACATCCTGGTGATCGACAAGCGGGCAGGCCTGGTCGTGCACCCGGGCAGCGGCAACTGGAGCGGCACCATGCTCAACGCACTGCTGCAGCACGCGCCACGGCTGGCGGACATTCCCCGGGCGGGCATCGTGCACCGGCTGGACAAGGACACCAGCGGCCTTCTGGTGGTAGCCAAGACGCTGCAGGCGCAGACCGACCTGGTACGCCAGTTGCAGGCGCACACCGTGTCGCGCGAGTACATTGCTGTGACGCACGGTGTCGTAACCGCGGACGGCATGGTGGAAGCCCCCATCGGCCGCCATCCGGTCAGTCGCACGAAAATGGCCGTGGTCGCCACAGGCAAACCCGCGATAACGCACTACACCGTGCGCGCCAGCGGCGGCGGCTGGTCGCTGCTCGACTGCAAACTGGAAACCGGGCGCACTCATCAGATCCGCGTGCACCTGCATTCCATAGGCCATCCGCTGATCGGCGACCCCGTCTACACCACCAGCCGCATGCATATCAACCTGCCGCAGGAAGCGCTGGATTTCCCGCGCCAGGCCCTGCATGCCGCTCGCCTCGCGCTGTCCCATCCCGATACCCGCCGTCCGATGTCCTGGAAAGCGCCGATTCCCGCCGATATGGATGCGCTGATAGAAGTGCTCGGCAATGCGTGAAGTCCCGGCCGACTGGATCGTTCCCGACTGGCCGGCGCCACCGCGGGTCAGGGCGCTGGTGACCACACGCAGCGGCGGTGTCAGCACCGGTCCGTACAGCAGCCTCAATCTGGGAATGCGCGTGAACGACGATCCGGCCGCGGTGGAACGCAATCGCGCCCGCTTGAGCAGCCACCTGCCGGAGGAGCCCCGCTGGCTGAACCAGGTTCATGGAAACCACGTGGTGGATGCCGGCGAGCTGCACGGGCCCATCGAAGCCGATGCCGCGGTCAGCCGCACCACTGGCGCGGTATGCGCGGTGATGATCGCCGATTGCATGCCGGTGCTGCTTGCCGACCGCGCGGGCACCGTGGTGGGGGCAGCCCACGCGGGCTGGCGCGGTCTGGCAGCGGGCGTGGTCGAGCATACGGTGCAGGCGATGGCGGTCCCGCCGGCGGATCTGGTTGCCTGGCTCGGCCCCGCCATCGGACCGGCCGCATTCGAAGTCGGCGCTGATGTGCGCGATGCCTTCGTCGTGCAAGACGCGGGCGCTGCTGCCGCATTTGTCGACCACAAGCCCGGCAAATGGCTGGCGGACTTGTTCTCGCTCGCCCGGCGGCGCCTGCGTGCAATCGGCGTCAACGACATCCACGGCGGCGGCCTGTGCACGGTAGCGGATCCGGGGCGCTTCTACTCGCATCGCCGCGACAAGGTCACCGGACGCATGGCGGCGCTGATTTGGTTATCTGCCTGAAGGCCTGGCAGTCCGGCTTTCCGCGAGAGGGCTTGACAGGGCGTATATACTCCCCGCCGTTGCTTCCCCTGTCGCAGTTGTCATGTCCACACTAGCCTGGATCATTACCGCCAGCATCGCGGGCGCCGTGTTGAGCGTTGCCGGCGCCGCTGCATTTGCCTTGCGCGTTTCCCCCGCCCGCATCCCCATGCTGATCAGCTACGCGATCGGTGCCTTGCTGGGCGCGGTATTCCTCGAGATCCTGCCGCACGCTCTCGAGCAGGCGGGCAACGTCCATGTCCTCAGCGGCGTCATCCTGGCCGGCATCCTGGTGTTCTTCGTACTGGAGAAACTGGTGCTCTGGCGCCACTGCCATACCGAGGAATGCGAGGCCCACGACCAGCATGGCGATAGCGGCGACCACGGCCGCAGCGGCACCATGATCATGGTCGGCGACACCATCCACAATTTCGTCGACGGCGTCATCATCGCCGCGGCATTCCTGGCGGATACCACGCTGGGCATGGTTACGGCACTCGCGATCATCGCCCACGAGATTCCGCAGGAAATCGGTGATTTCCTGATCCTGCTGCACTCGGGGTACAGCAAGGCCCGCGCCTTCGCGTTCAACCTCGTGTCCAGCCTGGCGACTTTGCTGGGCGGGCTGCTGGCCTATGCCGCCCTGCAATCGCTGCAGGAGTGGGTTCCCTACCTGCTTGGCATTGCCGCAGCGAGCATGCTCTACGTCTCCGTAGCCGACCTGATCCCGGGTTTGCACAAACGGCCCGAACTCCGCGCCACCGTGGAACAGGTCTTATTGATCTCGCTTGGCATCGGTTCGATCGTGCTGGTCGATGTCGCGGTAGGCAGGTTCGTCTGAGGGTGGCGCCGTCCGCCGCCGGCGGCCGAACAGGAAGGCGACAATTGCCAGCGGCAGCACGCCATAGAGCAGGAATGTCAGGACGCCTGAGATGAAGGTCTTTTCCGTCGTCGCCATCATCAGGATGACGTAGATCCAGCCAATCGCAACAATGTACATCCGGCTTGACTCGCAAAGGTCCGCAGTCAAGAATTCTAACCGGATTGTCCGTCCTCCCTGCCGGCTTGAACCGAAGCATGAGCTCCCCAGAAAAAAAGCCCCCGACCAGCGCCGTCGAAGAACTTGCCGGCGCCAACGAGGCGCTCATCAGGGATTTTCTTGCCCGGCTGCCCATTTCCGGAAGGTTCGATTTTGCCGCATTTGCGAAGCAGTTCGCCCAGGGTTCTGCCCCGCAACGCGAGAAATTGCTCAGACTCGAAGAGGATTTCTACCGCGGGCACCAGAGCTTGTGGTCACGCATCGTCGAAGGCGCACAAGGTGCCGATGAAGCCGATGACGGCGATCATCGCTTCGCTGCACCGGAATGGCGCGGGCTACCGTTCTTTCGCTATCTGCGGCAGGCCTATAAGCTGAATACGCAATTCCTCATGCAACTGGGCGACATGGCGGAACTCGAGCCGCATGCGAAACGACGGCTGCAATTCGTCCTGCGCCAGTTCGCAGATGCCATCGCCCCCACCAACTACGCCGCAACCAATCCAGAAGTAATCAGGCTTGCCGCGCAAAGCGGCGGCGAGAGCATCGCCCAGGGCATGAAGCTGCTGGCCGGCGACCTTGCGCTGGGGCGCATCTCGATGACTGACGAACGCGCCTTCGAGGTCGGTCGCAACGTCGCCGTAACGCCGGGCTCGGTGGTGCTGGAAAATGACGTGATGCAGTTGATACAGTACTCGCCCTCGACGAGCGAGGTCCATGAACGCCCGCTGCTGATCCTGCCGCCGTTCATCAACAAGTTCTACATCCTCGACCTGCAGCCGGACAATTCCTTCGTGCGCTTCTGCGTCGAGCAGGGCTTCACGACCTTCATCGTCTCCTGGCGGAACATTCCGCCGGAGCTGGGCCATCTGACGTGGGACGATTACGTCCGCCAGGGCGTGCTCGAGCCGCTCGACGCCATACGTTCCATCTCGGGCAGCGACCAGGTGAATACCCTGGGCTTCTGCGTCGGCGGCACCCTGCTTGCCACCGCGCTCGCAGTCCTGGCGCATCGCCAGGACAAATCCGTGAGTTCGATGACGCTGCTCGCCGCAATGCTGGATTTCTCC
>JBKJUC010000106.1:0-14132 GCA_046590325.1 Burkholderiales bacterium
AGGTGGACGCTCCAGTACTCCCGCGAATTGAAGTTCTCGATCTCCTGCTCGCGCTCGACGATCAATCGCAGCGCGGGGCTCTGGACCCGGCCGGCCGAAAGGCTCGGGCCGATTTTCTTCCAAAGCAGAGGCGAGATGCTGAAACCCACCAAATGGTCGAGCGCGCGCCGGGCCTGCTGTGCATTCACCAGCGGCATCGAAATATCGCGAGGATGCGCAACCGCGTCCTTCACCGCGGACTCGGTGATCTCATAGAACACCACGCGCTTCAGTTTTTTTCCCTTGAGCAGTTTTTTGCTCTTCAGGATTTCCGCCAGATGCCAGGCGATGGCTTCGCCTTCGCGGTCCGGGTCGGTCGCCAGATAGATGATGTCGGCCTTGGCTACGGCCTTGGCGATCTCGTCGACATGCTTCTTGTTCTTCTCGACCAGCGCGTATCTCATGGCGAAATCGTCGCCGGGATCGACCGCGCCTTCCTTGGCTTCGAGATCGCGCACGTGTCCATAGGACGCGGTTATCTCGAAACCGCGACCGAGATATTTCTTCAGAGTCTTTGCCTTGGAAGGCGACTCGACGATAAGGAGGCTTTGGGACATTGCTGATCCGGCCGAAAAGAGGGCGGAATGATAAAGAAGTTGGCGCCGCTGGAGCAAGCGCTACTTCAAATAGAGGTTTACTGCAGGTAGCGCTCCTGGCTGGGCGAGATCAATTCGTCCAGGACCAGTGTGTCCACGGCTTCGTTCTGGTTCCACAGCACCATCAACACGATCAGCTTGACCTCTTCAAGGTCCACCGCCGGTTCATCCAGCGCCAGAACCCGTTCGATGACGAGCTCGCGCTGTAACGCGTTGATGACGCCCGCGGTCTCGAGGAACATCAGGAAGCCGCGGCCTTCTGCAGACAGCGCTGCGAGCTCCTGCTCGGTATAGAAACGGAAGCCGTCGCTTCCGACCAGGCAGCTACCGCCCTGGTCCAGGCGTTCAAGCCCGCTCAGCCAGGACAGTGCCTGCGAGATGTCGCGGCTGTCAAACCCCGCCGCAGAAAGGCGTTTAGAGATAGTTTCTTGATCGGGGTAGGCGCCGGCATGGAAGTAGTTCTCGAACAGGAAGACGAGGATGTCGAACATGAGCCCCTGTCTGGAGGTGTTAACGCTCCTCACGCTAGCGCAAGCGCTGGAACTTTCCGCCTGGCAGGCGACTCACCAGCCCGTCAAGCTCCAGTGTCAACAGCATCGCCGAAGCGGTTTCCGGCGTCAAGCCGCTGCGCGTACACAGTGTGTCCTGGTCGACCGGATCGAAACCCAGCATGTCCAGCAACGCCTGGTATTCCGGCGCGACCGGGACGGTTTCGCGGGGGGCGCGGCTCTGCGTGACGGCACCGAGTTCCTCAAGGATGTCGCTGCTGCTTTCGACGAGCTTTGCGCCCTGCTTGATCAGCCGGTGGCAGCCCTTCGACAGCGTCGAATGGATCGACCCGGGGACGGCGAACACTTCCCGGCCCTGCTCGAGGGCGTAGCGGGCGGTGATCAAGGAGCCGCTTTTCAGTGCGGCTTCAACCACCAGGCAGCCCCGGGTCAGACCACTGATCAGCCGGTTGCGACGTGGGAAGTTGATCGACAGCGGCGGCGTGCCCAGCGCGAATTCGGACACCAGCGCCCCCTTGGCGGAAAGCTCATGCGCCAGTTCCCGGTTGCGCGCCGGATAGACGACGTCGAGACCGGTTCCCACCACGGCGATGGACGAAGAGGCGCCCGCCAGCCCGCCTCGATGCGCGGCGGCGTCGATCCCCAGCGCGAGTCCGCTGACAATGGTAAAGCCGCCATCCGACAGTTCGCGGGCGAAAGCCTCGGCATTGTCGCTGCCCTGCCTGGTCGCATTACGGCTGCCAATTACCGCCAGCGCGGCATGATTAAGCAAAGCGACCGCGCCCTTGAGATATAAGACTGGAGGCGGATCGGAAATTTGCAACAGGAGTTGCGGATAGTCTTCATCGGCAAGCGTGAGAACCCGGTTGGCCGGATCCTCCAGCCAGCGCAGCACGGCGTCGATGCGTCCCGGGTCCGCGCCAGCGTGAATTGCTGCAGCGATTTCGGTGGAAACGATGCGTCCAAGGCTGGAGGTCTTCGCCGAACATACGGCCTCGGGGTCGCCGAACTCGGCGAGCAACTTGCGAAAGGCCCCGGCTCCAAGCCCGGGGATCAGGCTGAGAGAGAGCCAGGCGCGCAGTTCATGCTCCGGCGCCATGCTCCGTTCAGCCGGTGATTAAGGCGTCCGGGCGATGTCGAGAAGGTTGACCGGCCGCGTCGTGTCCATCACCAGCGCGTAAGACACCTTCTCGAACACGCGGAATACCATAACGATCCCGTAGCGCTCCTGCGGCAGCTTGATGCGTTCCGTATTGTTGGTGGCGCCGGCCGGCTTCACGGACGGGCGATCGCGGTATAGGGCGAGCACATGTCCGACTTCAAGGCCCTCGCGCGCGCCGCGGTTGATCACTACTACCGACTGCGGTCCGATCTCGGAGACGCTGTTGTCGCTGGATGCGATGATTTTGGCGCTGATATTTCCGCCAGGCGAACGGGGTATGAACGGAAGCGCTGAAAACGGCGGGGCTTTAACCAGCCGGTCTCCGGGAGCGATTTCCTGAACCGCCTTGGTGATGGTCACCGTGCTGATCTCGCCGAACTCGCTGATCCGGGCATCGCCAAGATGTACGGCCTCGCGGCCGAGAAATTCCTTGGTATCCGGGTCGATCAGGGAGCGGCCGGGGCGGAAGATGTTCCATTCCGAACCGTCTTCCCAGACGATTCCTTTGGTGAAAGCGACGTCGTCCTTTGACAGGACCACCCGGTTCTCCTGGCTGGCGACCAGGGTAGGCGCCCCATCGAGTTCGCGCTCTCCAATCACCAGGGCTTGCGTGAGGAAGGGACCGATGGTCTTCAGCGAAACCGTCGGTATCGCAAGCGCCGACAGCTCCTGTTTGCGGATCGCGGGGCTAAGCTTGGTCGTAACCAGATTCCATTCCCCGTTCTGGCCGTCGCCGGCGCTGCCGGCGGTATCGCCTTCGCGGCGCAATCTGGGCGTCTTGCCGGTGAAATCGAGGATGACCACATCGCCCGGATAGATCCAGTGCGGGTTCTTGATCTCGTCCTTGTTCAACCCCCAGACATCCGGCCAGCGCCAGGGATCCTTGAGGAAGCGTCCGGAGATACCCCAGAGCGTGTCGCCTTTGACGACGACATAACGATCCGGCGCATTTTCGGAGAGTTGAACCTCATCCGCTGTGCCAATGCCCGGCAACCAGGCTGCCGCCAGCAGGAGCAGGGATATAATTGATTTGCCCATCTCAGGCCCCCATTTCAGTCGATCTGAATCGCATCCCAATACCCGGGCTGCAATAGCTTGCCACGCCCGATTCGATACTTTGGTTTAAATTCTGCATCTAGTTTCTTAAATTTGCAAGCAAATATGGCGATTCTCCCCATCCTCCACTACCCTGACCCTCGCCTGCATAAAGTCGCCAGGCCGGTATTCGAGGTCAATGACGAAATTCGCAAACTAGCCCGGGACATGGCCGATACCATGTATGCCGCACCTGGCGTGGGACTGGCCGCATCGCAAGTGGACGTTCACCAACAACTCATAGTCATCGACATTTCGGAGGCCCACGACGACCTGCTGGTGCTGATCAATCCGGAAATTCTCGATTCGAGGGGCAGATCGGAATGCGAGGAAGGCTGCCTTTCGGTGCCCGGGATATTCGAACTCGTCACCCGGGCCGAATGGATCCGGGTGCGTGCCCTCGGCCTGGATGGCAAGCCGTTCACCCGCGAGGCCACTGGCCTGCTGGCGGTGTGCGTGCAGCATGAAATGGATCACCTCAAGGGCAAGGTTTTTGTCGAATACCTTTCGCGCCTTAAGCAGGCCCGCATCGTCGCGAAACTGAAAAAACAACAGCGGCAGATCCTCTAGACTCCGCCACGATGCGCCTCGTTTTTGCCGGAACGCCGGCGTTTGCCGCCGCTTCGCTGCGGGCTGTCGTGGAGGCCGGTCACGATGTAGCCCTGGTGCTGACCCGGCCCGATCGACCCGCGGGCAGGGGCATGAAGCTGATGTCCAGCGAGGTCAAGCAGGCCGCTCAGCAATACGGGCTCCCCGTCTTGCAGCCGCCAACCCTGAAAGATCCCGGCGTGCAACAACAGATCCACGCCGCTGGCGCCGAGGCTATGGTGGTCGCAGCGTACGGTCTGATCCTGCCCCGGCCGGTGCTGGACATGTTCTCCATCGGCTGTATAAACGTTCACGCCTCTCTGCTGCCGCGGTGGCGCGGTGCGGCGCCGATCCAGCGCGCCCTGCTTGCCGGCGACAGCGAAACCGGGATTTCCATCATGCGCATGGAGGAAGGGCTCGACACCGGCCCGGTGTATTTCATGCAGCGGGTGCCAATTGCCGCCAATGAAACCGCGGGCAGCCTGCACGCCAAGCTGGCGGCGCAAGGCGCCCGGTCTATCGCCGAAGCCCTTATCAGCATCGCCACCGGCAGCATTCCGGCACACTGCCAGCCGGAGGACGGCGTGACTTATGCGGCGAAGATCATGAAGGAGGAAGCCGCCCTGGTTTGGACGGCCGATGCCGTCGAGCTGGAAAGACGGATTCGCGCCTTCAATCCATTTCCCGGCGCCTCCACCACGTTGCACGGCGCGCCGCTGAAGATCTGGCGAGCCAGCGCGTGCGCCGATAGCGGAGAACCCGGATGCATCCTGCGCGCCGATGCGGAACAGATACTGATTGCGTGCGGACGGGGGGCCTTGCGGCTGGAGGAACTGCAGCGCGCCGGCGGCAAGCGCATCAGCGGCGCCGAATTCCTGCACGGCTCGCCGCTCGCGGTCGGCGGGCGCCTCGGCGCCTGACCGCAATATCGTGCAGAAGGTTCAACGCATCGCCGCAAGCACGGTCGCCGCAGTTCTCGCGGGCAGGAGCCTGACGCTGCTGCTGGAAAACGCCTGGCGGGATAACCGCGATCTCTCGCGCAGTGACCGCGGCGCGATCCAGGATCTGAGCTATGGCAGCCTGCGCCACCTCGGCCGGCTGCGCGCGATACTCGATCAACTGATCAACAAACCCGTCGCCAAGGCGGAATTGCAGGCGCTACTTCTGGTCGCGATTTATCAGCTCGAGTACAGCGAGGCCGCTCCTTACGCGGTGGTCGATCACGCGGTGGAGTGCGCGTCGCAGATCGCCGGTGCGCAGATGAAAGCATTCGTCAACGCGGTGTTGCGCAATTTCCAGCGCAACCGCGAGCAGTTGCTGCAAAGGGCTGAGTCTACGGACGAAGGCCGCTTTTCCTATCCCGATTGGTGGATCAGCCGGCTGCGCCTCGAGCTTCCCGCGGAAGCGGAAAGCGTGCTGCTCGCGGGCAATGCCCATCCGCCGATGACCTTGCGGGTGAATCGCAGGCTGCGTTCGCCGGAGCAGTACCTGGAGCAGCTAGCCGCTGCCGGCATGAAATCGCGCCAGCTTAACAACGGCGCCTTGCTGCTGGCGCAGCCGGTTCCGGTCGAACAGTTGCCGGGATTCGCGCAGGGCGAAGTCTCCGTTCAGGATGCGGGTGCGCAGATGGTCGCGCCCGCCCTCGACCTGATGGACGGCATGCGCGTACTCGACGCGTGTGCCGCGCCAGGCGGCAAGACCGCCCAGATTCTCGAAACCGCGGAGGTCGAACTCGATGCGCTGGATGTCGATCCGGCAAGGCTGCAGCGCGTCAGGGTGAACATGGACAGGCTCGGCCTGTCCGCGCACCTGCAATGCGCCGATGCCGCGGCGCTCGACTCCTGGTGGGACGGCCGCGGCTTCGACCGCGTCCTGCTCGATGCCCCCTGCTCCGCCTCGGGCGTCGTGCGGCGTCATCCGGACATCAAGTGGCTCCGCCGCTGCGCCGACATCGGCGGATTCGCCGCTCAGCAGCAGCGCCTGCTCGATGCGCTGTGGAAGGTGGTGGCCCGCGGTGGTAAATTGCTCTACGTGACCTGCTCGATCTTCAGGGAGGAGAATCAGGAAGGCGTCGACAGGTTTGCCGCCCGCCAGCCGGACGCGCGCATCCTCGGCGGCATGCCGGGGCGAAACGGCCTGCTGCTGCCGAATGACGAGCACGATGGTTTCTATTACGCCCTCCTGCAGAAAAGCTGACATGCTGCGCTGGCTCGCCGTGCTGTTCGCGCTGTGCAGCGGAATCGCCGCCGCCGCGCCAGAGGGCATCCACGTGAAGTCGGCGGAGCTGTCCCTGAACGCCGGCGACTATTACCTCGAGGCCACCTTTGAGGTTGGACTGACCCACACGCTGGAAGACGCCCTCAACAAGGGGCTGCCCCTGCACTTTGTCATTGAGTTCGAACTGATCCGGCCGCGCTGGTACACGCTTTATCTGTGGAACAAATCCGTAGTCGAACTGGAGCAGCAATACCGGCTTTCCTACAACGCGCTGACACGCCAGTACCGGTTGTCGCTCGGCGCTTTGCACCAGAATTTTGACACGCTCGAGGAAGCCCTTGCGCTGCTTGGGCGCATTCGCCCGCGTTTCGTCGCGGAAGCGGAGCAACTCGTGGAGAACAAGGTCTACGACGCCGCAATCCGCATGCGGCTCGATGTCTCGCAGTTGCCCAAGCCGTTCCAGATCAATGCGCTCGCCTCCCGCGACTGGAACCTTTCCTCCGATTGGTACCGATGGACGGTAGCGCCATGAGCAGGAAGCAGGGGCCCGCTTGCGGGATGCGACCGGCCGCGATTGGCGCCGGACGCCGACACACAACTCTACGGGCGACCCGAAACTCGAAAGAGGCGGCGCCATGAATCGTCTGACGCGTGCTGTGCGGCGTTCCCTGGCCAGCCGCGGCATGAAGTATCTGATAACGCTGGTGCTGCTGCTCGGCGCAGTCATGCTGTACCTGTTGTCCACCGCCAGTGCCAACACACCCTGGTTTTCCAACCGGTTGCCGCTGCTGCTGGGCCTTGGTCTTGCGCTGGTTGCAGTGCTCATGCTGGTGGTGGGCTATCAGTTGCTGGTGCTTCGCCGGCGCCTCAAGGCGAGAGTGTTTGGTTCCAAGCTCACGCTCAGACTGGTCCTGCTGTTCTCGCTTGTGGCAGTGCTGCCGGGCGCGCTCGTATACGGGGTGTCGGTGCAGTTCCTGTCCCGCTCCATCGAGTCCTGGTTCGACGTCCGTGTCGACACCGCGCTGGAAGGGGGACTCAATCTGGGCCGTGTGAATCTTGACACCATGCTCAAGGACCTGCGCAGCAAGGCCGAATCCATGGCGCTGGTGCTTTCGGAACGCGTCACGCCCAGATTGCCGACGCTGCTCAACACCCTGCGCGAACAGGCTTCGGTTTACGAAGCCACGCTGCTGGGTTCTGACGGGACCCTTATCGCGTTTTCCGGCACCGACTCCGCGCAGCTGGTGCCGGACCTGCCCTCGCCTTCGGTGGTGCGGCGGGTGCGCATGCAGCGGCCCTACGGCGCGATTGAGGCGGTCGGCGAAGGGGGATTACAGCTGCGGGTACTGGTGCCGGTCAACGATGTTTCGGGCGGCACACTGTTGCTGCAACTGGTGCAGCCGGTGCCGCCGCAACTCGCGCGTGATGCGCAGACGGTGCAGGAGACCTATCGCGACTACCAGGAACTGTCGTTGTCGCGGCTTGGCCTGAAGCGGCTATACGCCCTGACGCTAACGTTGTCGCTGCTGCTCGCCCTGCTGTCGGCCCTGCTGCTGGCCATTTTTTTCAGCGAGCGCCTGTCGGCCCCGCTGGGCATTCTCGCCGCTGGCACGCGGGCGGTTGCCCAGGGCGATTTCAGCCAGCGGCATCCAGTCAAAACCCATGACGAACTGGGACTGCTAACCGAATCGTTCAACAGCATGACCATGCAGCTCGCCGATGCGCAAGCCGATGCGCAGCGCAACCAGGAGCAGGTGGCGGCGGCCAAGACGTATCTCGAGAGTGTGCTGGGCAACCTCTCCGCGGGCGTCATGTCGTTCGACGCGGAACTGCGCCTGCGGTCGGTGAATCCCAGCGCGGAACAGATCCTTGGCACGGACTTCGGCGCGCTGCTGGGCATCCGGCCAGGGGAATGGCCGCAGCGCGACGCGCGGCTGCTGACCATCGGCGATGCGGTGCAGGAAACCCTCGACGAAGCCCGCGACGGCGCTCGTGAGAAACAGGTGGAGCTCACGGTAACCGGCGGCAAACAGGTGCTGCTGTTGCGGGCATCGCGTCTCGCAAGCAGTGCCGAGGCAGGCATGGTGCTGGTGTTTGACGACATTACGCGCCTGCTGCAGGCGCAGCGCTATGCCGCGTGGGGTGAAGTGGCGCAGCGGCTCGCGCACGAAATCAAGAATCCGCTGACCCCGATCCAGCTGTCGGCGGAACGGTTGCAGCACCGTCTGGCAGACCGGCTGGACCAGCCCGACGGCGAGATCCTCCTGCGTTCAACCCAGACCATCGTCAACCAGGTGGCTGCCCTCAAGCGCATGGTGGATGCCTTCAGCCAGTACGCGCGCTCGCCCGAAACGGACCTGCAGGCGCTCGACCTGAACCAACTGGTGCGCGACGTGCTCGGTCTGTACGAAGCTTCGCGGCCCGCCCTGCAGATCGACCTCGCGTCTGAGCTGCCGGCGGTGTCCGGCGATCCGGCGAAGCTTCGTCAGGTCATCCACAATCTCCTGCAGAATGCTGAATATGCGGTAGGGGAAAGCCCGGCGCCGCGCATACTGGTGCGCACCGAGGCTCTCGATCATGGCGCACGCCTCAGCATCCAGGACAACGGCCCGGGATTCCCGGAAGCCCTCATGGCTCGCGCGTTCGAACCTTACGTCACCACCAAGGCCAAAGGGACCGGCCTGGGCCTTGCCATCGTCAAGAAAATCGTGGAAGAACTCAACGGCACGATCGCCATCACCAATCCTGTCGGCGGCGGAGCACTGGTCACCATCACGCTGCCGCGGGTGGAAGCCCGGGCCGCCGAACTCCGACTCAACAGGCAGGCAGGCCGATGAGCCAGATCCTGGTCGTTGACGATGAAGTCGGAATCCGCGAGTTGCTGTCGGAAATCCTGCGCGACGAAGGCCACCAGGTCCGGCTTGCGCAGAACGCGACCGAGGCCCGGCAGATGCGCAGCCGGGCACGCCCCGATCTGGTCCTGCTTGACATCTGGATGCCGGACACCGACGGCATCACCCTGCTCAAGGAATGGGCCAGCACCGGCCAACTTACGATGCCCGTCGTCATGATGTCGGGCCATGGCACCATCGACACGGCCGTAGAGGCGACGCGCATCGGCGCCTACGCCTTCCTCGAGAAACCGATCGCACTGCAGAAACTGCTCTCCACTGTAGGCACGGCGCTCAAACATGGCGCGCCCAAGTCGAGCCCGCCGGCGGTTCTGGCCGTGGTCGGTAAATCGGCCGCAGCCGAACAAATGCGGAACCACCTGGATCGGCTGCGAACCCTGAAGTCACCGGCATTGCTGGTCGGGGAACCCGGCGCGGGGGCCGAGCAATGCGCCCGCCTGCTGCACCAGGCCAACACGCCCTGGGTGGCGCCGGAAGATTTCTCCGTGCTCGACTCCCCCGACAACAACCTGGTGGGCCAGGCCGCAGAAGGCATCCTGTTCCTGCGCGAAGTCGGATCCCTGTCGCTGACGCAGCAGAAGAGCCTGCTTACCCAGACCATCAAACTGGAACGCTACAACACACGACTGGTGTCCTCGACCTCCGTCGGCTTGCCGGAGAAAGTCGCGGCTGGCCAACTTGATGCACGCCTGTACGCATTGCTGGCCAGTGTGGTCATGCGAGTGCCGCCGCTGCGCGAGCGAGCGGAAGATGTGCCCGAACTTGCCAACCTGGTGCTGTCGCGGGCCATCGAGGCCAAGGAAGTCTCTCCACGGGCCCTCAATACCGCGGCGCTGAATGCGTTGCGCAACTATCACTGGCCCGGCAACCTGGTGCAGCTCGAAAGCGTGATCAGAACGGTGGCGCAGCTCGCGCTCGGCAGCGACATCGGTGTGGCGGACATCAGCAACGCACTGGCAACGCTGGAGGCGCCGCTGCCAAGCCCGGCGCTGGCGCTTCCGCTCGACCGCGAGTTGCGCGAAGCGCGCGACGCCTTTGAAAGGGTGTACTTCGAATACCACCTCAATCGCGAAGGCGGAAACATGAGCCGGGTGGCGGAACGCGCCGGCCTCGAGCGCACCCACCTCTACCGCAAGCTCAAGCAGCTCGGCGTCAAACTTCCCCGCCGCAATGACGAATAGGCGTAGCGTCTTCGGGTAGAATTCAGTCAATCCCGGTCCCGGGATTTTTCTTTTGTCCAACCGGAACTGAAGGAACACATGGCAACCAGGATAGATCTCGCCAACGCAATCCGAGCACTGGCGATGGACGCGGTGCAAAAGGCAAATTCCGGCCACCCGGGCATGCCCATGGGTATGGCCGAGATTGCCGACACGCTGTGGAACCACTACCTGCGGCACAACCCGGCCAACCCCGCGTGGCCCGACCGCGACCGCTTCATCCTCTCCAACGGCCACGGCTCCATGCTGCAGTACGCGCTGCTGCACCTGAGCGGCTACGACCTGCCGATTGACGAGATCAAGCGCTTCCGCCAACTGCATTCGAAAACGCCGGGCCACCCCGAGCATGGCCTGACGCCGGGCGTGGAAACTACCACCGGGCCGCTCGGCCAGGGCCTTTCCAACGCCGTCGGCATGGCCATCGCCGAACGCCTGCTGGCCGCCGAGTTCAACCGGCCTGGCCACGAGATCGTCGACCACTACACTTATGTCTTCCTTGGCGACGGCTGCCTGATGGAAGGCATTTCGCATGAATGCTGTTCGCTGGCAGGTACCCTCGGCCTCGGCAAACTGATCGCGTTCTACGACGACAACGGCATTTCCATCGACGGGCATGTCTCAGGCTGGTTTTCCGACGACACGCCGAAACGCTTCGAGGCCTATCAATGGCATGTGGTGCGTGACGTGGACGGACACGATGTCGTCGCCGTGGACAAGGCCATCAAGGAGGCCCGTGGCGTTACCGACCGGCCGTCGATGATCTGTTGCAAGACCGTGATCGGCAAGGGCTCACCCAACAAGGCCGGCAGCCACGAAAGCCATGGTGCTGCACTGGGTGACAAGGAAGTTGCCGCCACCCGTCAGAACATCGGCTGGAGCCATCCGCCATTCGAAATTCCCCAGGATATCTACGCCGAGTGGGATGCGCGCGGCAAGGGTGCAGCGCTGGAAGCCGGATGGAATGCGAAGTTCACCGCCTACGCCAGCGCCTTTCCAAAGGAAGCCGCCGAATTCAGCCGACGCATGAAAGGCGACCTGCCGGCGAACTGGCGTTCACAGGCCGACGCATTTGTTACCAGGGTCAACGAGAAAGCCGAAACCATTGCCAGCCGCAAGGCTTCGCAGAATGCGATCGAAGGCCTGGCGCCGCTGCTGCCGGAACTGGTGGGCGGCTCGGCCGATCTGGCCGGCTCCAACCTGACGTTGTGGTCCGGCTCCAAAGGCGTGGCGAGATCGGGCGGCAACTACATTTACTACGGCGTGCGCGAGTTCGGCATGTCGGCGATCATGAACGGCATGACCCTGCACGGCGGGATCATTCCCTACGGTGGTACCTTCCTCACCTTCTCGGATTATTCGCGAAGCGCGCTGCGCATGGCGGCGCTGATGAAAATCCGCGGCCTGTTCGTGTTCACGCACGATTCCATCGGCCTCGGCGAAGACGGTCCGACACACCAGTCGGTTGAACATGCGTCCAGCCTGCGCCTGATTCCCCACATGGACGTATGGCGGCCTTGCGACGCCGTCGAGTCAGCGGTGGGCTGGGTGGCGGCGATCGAGCGGCATGACGGCCCGGCAAGCATGCTGTTCTCGCGTCAGAATTTGCCGCACCAGGCGCGCAGTCCGGAACAGATCGCGCAAATCCGCCGCGGTGGTTACGTGCTTGCGGACACCGGCGAACCGAAACTGGTGATCGTCGCCACAGGGTCGGAAGTCTCGCTCGCCATCGGGGCCAGCAAGGTACTCGAAGAGCAAGGTATAGCCGTGCGCGTGGTATCCATGCCCTGCACCAGCCTGTTCGACCGCCAGGACCGTGCTTACCGGGAGTCCGTGCTGCCCAGGGGCGTCAAGCGGGTGGCGGTGGAAGCCGGGGTTACCGATTTCTGGCGCAAGTATGTCGGGCTCGACGGCGCCGTTGTCGGCATTGACCGTTTCGGCGAGTCGGCTCCGGGTGGCGAGTTGTTCAAGGTCTTCGGCATCACGGTCGAAGGCGTGGTCGCGGCGGCCAAAAGCGTGCTCTGAGACAGCGATACACCCGCGAGGAAAGATTCCATGGGCGGTGCGGTGAGTCTGGTGGGCGATATCGGCGGGACCAACGCGCGCTTCGCACTGGTGGACCAAGGCTCGCTGCAGCCGCGTGACGAACAGACGGTCCGATGCGCCCAGTTCCCCGGACTCGAACAGGCTATCCGCGCCTATCTCGCCAGCCGTGGCAATCCGATGGTCACCCAGGCGGCACTGGATGTCGCCACCGGCATCACCGGCGATTTCGTGCAGCTTACCAACGGCCCCTGGGGATTTTCAATTGAGCAGACGCGCAGGGCGCTGGCGCTGGATCGCCTGCTGGTGACGAACGACTTTACCGCCCTGGCCTTGTCGGTGCCGACGCTGGCAGCGAATGAACTCCGCCGGATCGGTGATGGCGCGGCGGTAGCCGGAACGCCGATCGCGGTGATCGGCCCGGGAACCGGCCTGGGCGTTTCCGGCCTGGTCCCTGCGGGCGATCGCTGGATTCCCCTGCAGGGAGAAGGCGGTCATACGGCGTTCAGCCCAATGAATGGGCGCGAGGCGGGCGTATTGCAATGGCTGTGGCAGCGCTACGACCACGTTTCCACCGAGCGGGTGGTCAGCGGCATGGGACTGGAAAACCTGTTTCAGGCCTTGTGCGCGCTGGACGGTAGACAAGCAGCTCGCCTCGATCCGCAGCACATTACACAGGCCGCCCTTGCAGGGGGCGATGCGCACTGTCGCGAGGCGCTGGACATGTTTTGCGGCATCCTTGGCACAGCGGCGGCGAACCTGGTGGTGAGCCTCGGGGCGCGGGCCGGCTGCTACATCGGCGGTGGCATAGTCCCCCGGCTGGGCGACTATTTCGACCGCTCTCCTTTTCGCCCGCGCTTTGAAGCCAAGGGCCGGTTCTCTGCCTATGTGGCCGCCGTACCGACTTACGTGATCCTCGCCGAAACCCCCGCGCTGCGCGGGCTGGCGACGTTGTTCGACTGAGCCGGAGGCGGCATGGCGGATCTGATCGGACTACTGGCTGGCCTGCTGACGACCATTGCGTTCGTGCCCCAACTGCTCAAGATTTACGCAAGCAAGTCGGGCAAGGATGTCTCCGCAAGGATGTTCGTCATGTTCAGTGCCGGCGTCGCCCTGTGGCTGGTGTACGGGATCATGATCCGGTCGCTGCCGGTGATCATCGCCAACGTTGTCACGCTGGGCCTGGCCGTCGCGATCATGGCGCTGAAGATTCGATACAGCCGGCGCGAGGCCGGCAAGCGCTGAACTTCCACGGTGGAATCCTTCGTGCTTGCGGGAAGACCGGCGACCGCGGCCTGGAAGGGCCATGGCGGCGTTCGCTCAGTTGGGACCGGAGACGGTCTGCAGTAAAATCCAGTTTTCCCAAGGAGCTTTGTCCATGACCATTCGTGTTGCGATCAACGGCTACGGGCGCATCGGCCGCAATATCCTGCGAGCGCACTACGAGGGCGGCAAGAAGCACGACATCCAGATCGTCGCCATCAACGATCTCGGCGACGCAAAGATCAACGCCCACCTCACCAAGTACGATACCGCGCATGGCCCGTTTCCCGGCCAGATTGCGGTCGACGGCGACTACCTTGTGGTCAATGGCGACAAGATCCGGGTTTGCGCAGTCCGCAATCCGGCGGAACTGCCCTGGAAGGATCTCGGTGTCGACGTCGTGCTCGAATGCACGGGTCTGTTCACCAGCAAGGCCAAGGCGGGCGCGCATCTGACCGCAGGCGCGAAGAAAGTCATCATCTCGGCGCCGG
>JBKJUC010000008.1:0-4430 GCA_046590325.1 Burkholderiales bacterium
CTGAGGCGCGAGCGCTTCGATTTTGTCATCCTGGCCAACACAGGCTATCAGCGGGCCGCATTGCGCTTCGCGCGATTCGTCGGCGCTCCGCACGTTGTCGGTTATGTGCCGGCGACCGGATCGCCGCGAATCATCGATATTCCGCTGCGAGCGAACGCGGGAGAAACGATCCACGAAGTGTTAGCCGTCAACCGGCTGCTGACCCCATTCGGCATCGAGGGGGAATCACCGCCGGCAAGCATCTACCCCGACGAACGCAGGGTCTTGCGGATGCGCGCGGCGCTGGCATTGACAGAAGGCGCCAAAGTGATCGGCATCCACATCAGCGCGCGTACCCCCGAAGGGCGCTGGCCAATCGCGAACTTCTCCAGCCTGATTGGAAAACTGGCAACGCCGGGTGGGACTCGAATCCTGTTGTTCTGGTCTCCGGGCGATGCCGGGGATGCCCGCCACCCCGGGGACGATCTGAATGCGTCGACGTTGCTGGCGGATTGCGCCGGCCTGCCGGTTCGCGGTTGTCCGACCTCCGAGCTCGAGGAACTCGTTGCGGGCCTGTCCCTGTGCCAGACCGTGATTTGCTGCGACGGCGGCGCCATGCACATCGCCGCCGCACTGGGAAAAACGGTGGTCGCGCTATTCGGGAACGATCCGGCACGCTGGCATCCCTGGAAAACGAGACACGTGGTGCTCAGGGCGCCGTCGGGACGGGCTGCGGATATTACGGTGGGAGAAGTGGTCGAGGCCTGCCAGCGATTGGGCGATTGGGCGATTAGGTGATTCGGCGATTGGGTGATTGGGTGATTGAGTAATTTAGCGATTGAGTAGATCAGATTTCTAGTCTACAAAATCGCCGAATCGCCCAATCCTACGAAATCCCGACCTCATGCGCCTGTTCATCGGCGTGATAGCAGGCAATGCTAGCCGGCACGCTTCCGACTATCGAACGTGGTTATGCAACCTGCACCCCATCTTCGGGGCGATCCCGACTTCGATGAGCTGGGAATGCTGATCGAGAAGGATCTACTCAAGATCCGCCGATTCGGCGGTCATTCAATCGCAAATCCTCCGATCAGATATTGATAAAGGTAGTTCATTGAACTACCATCGGTACGTGGAATTCGAGTGGGATGAAGCCAAGAGCGATGCTTGCTATGCGCAGCGAGGGTTCGACTTTGCTTATGTTCTGCAGACCTTCATCGATCCCAATCGCGTGGTTCGCCAGGATCGCCGCTGGGACTATGGCGAGGACCGTTACCAGCTACTGGGGATGATTGAAAAGCGGATTTTCTTTGTGGGATACACGGTTCGAAGTTCCGCCATTCGGATCATTTCTGCCCGTAAAGCCAACCGGCGGGAGGTGAGGGAATATGAAGACAGTTCGCGTCAAGGCTGATTTGAATCGGCCCAACACCTTGCCGAAAGGTCGGGTCAATCGGCGTTTGCTGGATGCCACTACCGAGGACGACCTGGCTCTCCAGCAGAAAATGGACGATGCGGAGTCCATGCAGGACACTGCAAAATTTGCACGCCGCGTTCGTAAACGCTTGGGGCTCACCCAATTGGAGTTCTCTCAACGAATCGACGTGTCATTGGACACGATTCGCAATTGGGAACAAGGAAAGCGTTGCCCGACTGGGGCTGCAAAGGCCTTGCTTAAGGTGCTGGACAAAGCGCCGGAGTCTGCGCTTCTCGCATTGGGGTAACTGGGGTGATTGAGCGATTGAGTGATTCAGCGATTGAGTGATTGAGTAATTTAGCGATTGAGTAGATCAGATTTCTGGTCCACAAAATCGCTTAATCGCCGAATCACCCAATCCTACGAAATCCCCGCCTCGTGCGCCTGCACGTCGGCGTGGTAACTGGAACGCACCAGTGGCCCGCAGGCGGCATGCCGGAAACGCGTGGCAGTGCGGCACGGCGACAATCGAGTCATTTTGGATTCAGGATTTTTTCGACGAATAGCGACGCCGATATCACCGCTATTTCCTCGTAGCGCGGATTCTCGAAATCCTTGTCGCCGGTGACGAGGAAGTCCGCCGCTGGTCGCGAGGCTGCCAACTCCAGGAACGGACGATCCTTCTCGTCGCGAATTGGTGCGACGCTGACCCGGGGGCGTACAAATTGTGCCACCTGCATCAGCACAGTCAGGAATTGGAAAACAGTAATGCCAGTGCGCCGGAAGTAACGTTGAAGGTCGGGCCGGTGAAGAACATCCTCCAACTCGGCGAATGTCGCCGGGCTCATGACGGGAATGATTTCGCCCCTCAGGACGGCATCGACGATGCGGGCGGGTGGACTGTTCTCAGAGATGAGCCCCGAGACGAGCACATTCGTGTCAACGATGACCCGCACGCGCTTGTCTTACTTCATCGACGAGCGCGGAAACCTTCTGGTCTTCGAGCAGACCCACCTCGCGTGCCGCGCGGCGCAGATCGCGAACGAGTTTGCCGAGTTGCTTTCGTGCGACAAGACGCTGCTTCGATTCGATGATTACGATGGCACCCGTCCGCTGCACGTTGATGTCATCGCCCATCTTCTTGAGCCATTCGGCTGGAATCAACAGCCCGTTCTTCTTGTACTGTGCACTGCTCATGTTCGTTTGAGCGCAGTTTCCCGGCACCCACCCCATGTTCCATCACTGAAAAAAGTATAGCACGGGCACTCTTGCGATCTGGGGATTCGGTGATTGAGTGATTCAGAGATTGAGAAATCTGATTTTCAGACACTTAATCGCCCAAGCGCCCAATCCCCAACCTCCGCCTCTACGAAATCCCGGCCCCATGCGCCTGTTCATCGGCGTGATAGCTTGACCGCACCAGTGGTCCACAGGCGGCATGCCGGAAACCCATCTGCAGGGCTTCCTGTTCGAATTGTTTGAAGCGCGCCGGTTCGACGTAGCGCAGCACCGGCAGGTGGCCGCGGGTCGGTTGCAGATACTGCCCCAGGGTGAGCATTTCCACATCGTGCGCGCGCAGGTCGCGCATCACTTGCAGAATTTCCTCGTCGGTTTCGCCAAGCCCCAGCATCAGTCCGGACTTGGTGGGAGTCTGCGGGAAGCGCGCCTTGAAGTCTTTCAGCAGTTGCAGTGAATTGCGGTAGTCGGCGCCCGGCCGTGCCTGCTTGTACAGGCGCGGGACGGTTTCGAGGTTGTGGTTCATCACGTCCGGAGGACAGGCCGAAAGTTTTTCCAGCGCGACCTCCATGCGTCCGCGGAAGTCCGGCACCAGGACTTCGATGCGGGTCTGCGGTGACTGGCTGCGTACTTCGCGAATGCAGTCTGCGAAGTGCTGGGCGCCACCGTCGCGCAGATCGTCGCGGTCCACGCTGGTGATTACCACGTACTTCAGCTTCATCGCGGCGATGGTCTGGGCGAGGTTCCGTGGTTCTTCCGCGTCCGGCTCCAGGGGCCTGCCATGGGCAACGGCGCAGAATGGGCAGCGGCGCGTGCACAGGTCGCCGAGGATCATGAACGTGGCGGTGCCTTTGCCGAAACACTCGCCGATGTTCGGGCAGGACGCTTCCTCGCAGACGGTGTGGAGTTTGTGGTCGCGCAGGGCCTGCTTGACCTCGTAGAACTTCTGGCTGGACGGCGACTTGACGCGGATCCAGTCGGGCTTCTTCAGCGGCACGATCGGGATGATCTTGACCGGATTGCGCGCGGTTTTGTGCTCGCCGGTCTGGCGTTCGACTTTGGTATCGCTCATGAGGTGGGTTGCTCGAACTCCGTGCTCAGCTTGTCCACCAACCTGTCACCGATGGTGCCAGGCGGGTCCTTGAGACCGAGGTCCCGCGTTTGCGTGACCCGCAATCCGGGATAACCGCAGGGGTTGATGGCATCGAAGGGCGAAAGGTCCATGTCCACGTTGAGGCTGAGCCCATGATAGGCGCAGCCATTGCGAATCCGCAGTCCGAGCGCCGCAACCTTGGAGCCGTCGACGTAAACACCCGGCGCATCCTCGCGGCCGGCGGCGCTGACGCCGTACTCTGCCAGCAATTCTATCACCGCGCGTTCCAGCGTCCGTACTAGCGCGCGCACGCCGATCTGGCGGCGGCGCAGGTCCAGGAGGGTATAGACCACGACCTGTCCGGGGCCGTGATAGGTGATCTGGCCGCCGCGGTCCGATCTGACGATGGGGATGCCGGTGTCGATCCGCGGCAGGTGCTCGGGCTTTGCCGCAATGCCGAGCGTATAGACCGGCGGGTGCTCCACCAGCCACAACTCGTCAGGCGTATCGGCCGTGCGCGCGGCGGTGAAGGCTTGCATCTCGCGCCAGACGGGTTCGTAGTTTTGCAGGCCGAGCCGCCTTACGGTTATTGGTAATTGGTTATTAGTGATTGGATCGAAACCTTTCGATGCAGGCAGTGACAGCTTTTCAAGCAACCTTTCCATTACGGATTGCCTCTCAAGTCGCGTAGTACACTTTACACTG
>JBKJUC010000028.1:0-8811 GCA_046590325.1 Burkholderiales bacterium
CGCCCTGCTGCGGACGCTGGCAGCCGATCACGCCATTGTCCTGGTCGAGCACGACATGGATGCCGTATTCGCGCTGGCGCATACGCTGACCGTGATGGTGAACGGCAAGGTCCTCGAGTCCGGCCCGCCGTCCCAGATCCGCTCCAGCCGCGCCGTTCAGGAGGCTTATCTCGGTGTCGACCATGGCTAATGCCTACACCCAACACAGAGGCACAGAGAGCACAGAGAGCACAGAGTGCACAGAGTGCACGGAGGCGTTCCTTAACTTTGGATATTCATTAAGCACGAAATACACGGCAGCTATCGGCGATCGTCGAAGTGGACAGGTCGCGGGGGAGCCACGCATTCACAACTCTCTCGTTTCTTCTTTATCTCGGTGCCCTCTGTGTACTCTGTGCCTCTGTGTTGGGTGTTGCCTTGCCTGAGATGCTTCTGAAAGCCGAAGGCATCCATGCGTGGTACGGCACGAGCCACGTGCTGCACGGCGTGGACTTCGCCGTGGAGCGGGGGCAGACGATCGGGCTGATGGGCCGCAACGGGATGGGTAAGACCACGCTGTTGCGAAGCATCCTGGGGTTGTTGCCACCGAAGGAAGGGCGTGTCCTGTTGCGCGGCGAGGACGTTACGCGCGCTGCACCGCATCGCATCGCGCGTGCCGGCGTGGCTTACGTTCCCGAAGGCCGCGGTATTTTTCCGAACCTCAGCGTCAGGGAGAACCTGGTCATGGCTGCGCGGGCGGGCATCGATGGCGGCCGTGGCTGGACGCTCGAACGCGTCCTCGCTACGTTTCCGCGCCTGGCGGAGCGTCTGGAGTTCGGCGGCCAGCAACTTTCCGGTGGCGAGCAGCAGATGCTCACCATTGGCCGGGCGCTGATGACCAATCCCGACCTGCTCATTCTCGACGAAGCGACCGAAGGCCTGGCGCCGCTGATCGCGCGCGAAATCTGGGCCATCCTCGGCCAGTTAAGCCAGTCCGGCATGTCGGCGGTCATTGTCGACAAGAATTTCGCCGCGGTCTCGGCGGTCGCCGACCGCATCGTGGTGCTGGTCAAAGGCGCCGTGGTCTTCGCGGGGATCCCCGGCGACCTGCGGCGCGACCCGGCAACCCTGCACCGTCACCTGGGGATCTGAGTGTTCGTCCAGGCAGGTGGCCATCGCCTTGAATACGTAACCTGCCCACCCGGGCGTTTGTCCGGCACGGCTGCTGCCACCCGCCCGACGCTCGTGTTCCTGCACGAAGGCCTCGGCTCCGTCGCCCTCTGGAAGAGCTTCCCCCTCGAGGCCGCTGAAGCGTCGGGTTGTCCTGCGCTGGTGTATTCGCGCTACGGTTACGGCAAGTCGGACAGGCTGCTGGCCCCGCGCACCGTGGACTACATGCATCGCGAGGCACTCGACGTGCTGCCCGAGGTTCTCGACCGGCTCGGCATCGACAATCCCATCCTGGTCGGCCACAGCGATGGTGCCTCCATCGCCCTCATCCATGCCGGCGCCGGAAAACGCCCCGTGCGAGGTATCGTAGCCATGGCGCCGCATGTCTTTGTCGAGGACATCACGGTGAAGAGCATTGCGCAGGCGGGCGAAACGTTCCGCACCACCGACCTGCCGCAACGCCTCGGCCGCTACCACGACGACGTCGCATCCACCTTCCGGGGCTGGAACGATATCTGGCTGCACCCGGACTTCCGCCGCTGGAACATCGAGGAAGTCCTGCCCGGGATCCGCTGCCCGGTGATGCTGATCCAGGGCGAGGACGACCAGTACGGCACTGCCGCCCAGGTGGAAGCGATCGCCCGGCTGGTTTCCGGCCCGGTGGAAACCCTGATGCTGCCCGACTGCGCGCACTCGCCGCATCATGAACAAAAGGACGCAACCCTGGCCGCCATCGTGGAATTCGCAGCAGGGATCGGCAGGCCGCGCTGAGCCGTCTGTTACACTGGATTCGTTGTCTCCCCTCGCATTAACTCCCCAGGAACACCGCTCATCATGTTGAAAGGCAAATCCGTCGTCGTTACCGGGTCCACCAGCGGCATCGGGCTCGGCATCGCGCGAGCGTTCGCCGCGCAGGGCTGCAACGTCATGCTCAATGGCTTTGGCGATGGCAACGAGATCGAAAAGCTGCGCGCCGCGCTCGCCGCGGAACACAAGGTCACCGTGTTGTACTCGTCCGCCGACATGTCGCGCGCCGTCGAGATCGCCGCGATGATCGACCAGACCCGGCGGCGCTTCGGCAACGTGGACGTGCTGGTCAACAACGCCGGCATCCAGCACGTCGCGCCGATCGAGGATTTTCCGCCGGAAAAATGGGACCAGATCCTGGCGATAAACCTGACTTCGGTCTTCCACGGCATTCGCGCCGTGCTGCCGGGCATGAAGCAAAAGAAATGGGGGCGCATCATCAATATTGCCTCTGCCCACGGCCTGGTCGCCTCGCCGTTCAAGTCGGCTTACGTCGCCGCCAAACATGGTGTTGTCGGCATGACCAAGGCCGTCGCACTGGAAGCAGCCGGCACCGGCGTCACCTGCAATGCGGTATGCCCCGGCTTCGTGCTGACCCCGCTGGTCGAAACCCAGATCCAGGACCGCGCGAAGGAGCATGGAATTTCCCGCGAGGATGCGATCAAGAACGTAATCCTCGAACGCCAGCCGTCGAAGGAGTTCGTGAAAATCGAGGAAGTCGCCGCACTGGCCGTGTTCCTCGCCGGGGACTCAGCGGCGTCGATTACCGGCGCAGCGTATTCGATAGACGGCGGGTGGACGGCGCAGTAGCGCCACGGAGTGGCGCGGCTGCGCCGTCCCAGCTGAAAGGTTAAAGGTTAAAGGGGAAAGGTTAAAGTGAAAGGCGCACTGCCTTGGGATTGCTCTTACTTTCACCTTTCACCTTTCACCTTTCACATTTTCCCTCGCGCTAGCGGTCGCGGCCGCCGGCTTCGCAGCCGCGAAAAGCGCGAGCGCGCAGCCGACCGCCGCGACCGCGGCGCAGAACGCGCCCAGCCCCGCGAACCCCCCGACTGAAATCAGCCACCCGCCCACCGACCCCGCCAGCAGCCAGCCCATGCTTGCCATGGTGATGTTCAGCCCGAACAGCGCACTGCGCAGTTCGCTCGGTACCTCGGCCAGTGTCGCCATCAACGAGGGGCGGCCGGCGGCATTGACGAAAGAGAACACGAAGCCGAGGGCGACCGACACTACGAGCCCCGGGTGCCAGGCGAGCAAGGGAAAGGCCAGCAGTGCGGTCAGCGCCGATCCGATTGCGAACACGCGCGCCTTGGAGCGAGTGCGGTCGGCAATGCGGCCGCCGACGATGTTTCCGGTGAGGTTGCCTAACGCGACCAGGCCGAGCACCAGCGCCAGGCCACCCAGTGCGGTGTCGTAGGCGAACTGCAGATAGGCAGGCAGGAATATGGCGATCACGGCGAAACACATGCGCTCCGTCGTTCCGGCGACCAGCAGCGCGACTAGTTTCGGTTTAAGGAGTGCTGCGTAAGGCACCTTCGGGCGCTCCGTGTGCGGGACGGCCGGCGGATCGGGTGGGGTGGCCAGTCTTACCGCGATCGCGGACATGAGCACCAGCACCCCGTGGGTCGCAACGGCGCCACGCCATCCTCCGAAAGCGCCCAACAACGTGATGAGCGGAACGCCAAGCACCAGGGATAGCGACTGGCCGGTGATCACCCAGCTCATGGCGCGGCCCCGGATGTCGGGCGGGGAATGTTCGGAGACGGCGGCATAGACGATGCCCATGAAAGCCCCGCCGCCGATGCCGCTGAGGATCTGCCAGACTACCGCTGCCGCATAGTTATCTGCGGTGGCGAATCCCAGCCGCATGAATCCGAGCAGCACAACGCCACCCACCAGGATTGCGCGCCGGCCGACGCGCACGGAAACGATGCCGGCAACAAGGGAAGCGGTTCCCCAGAACAGCGCCTGGATGGAAAACAGGTGCGCGATGGCGGGCAGCGTGGCCGCAAGATCGCGGGTCAGGAGGTTGATGAACGGCGCGGTGCTTGCCCCCGCCGACGTGACGAAGAACACCGCCGTGCACAGCGCGATCAGCATCCACATCAATCGACCTTCGGTCATGTGATCAGAGAACGGTGAACGGTGAACGGTGAACAGTGAACGGCGAACGGTAAACAGCGAACGGTAAACGGTAAACGGCAAACAGCGAACGGTTAACAGTAAACAGCAAATACAAGAAGGGAACCGCTTGCGCGATTCCCTTCTGAATCAGACTACCTGATTTTACCGTTCACTGTTCACTGTTCACCGTTCCCTGTTCATCGTTACCGTTCACATTTTCTTCCAATCCCCTCCCTGTTCGAACGTATAGGCCGCGCGATAGATGGTGGCTTCGTCGTAGTGCTTGCCGATCAGCATCATTCCGATCGGCAGGCCGTCGACGAAGCCGCAGGGCACAGTCATCGCCGGGTGGTGGGTGATGTCGAAGGGGCAGGTGTTGCCGATCATTTCCAGTGCGCGCTGGAAGTATTCCTCGCGCGAGCATCCCGGCGCGGGCAGGGGCTGCGACTTCATCGGCATGGTCGGCATCAGCAGCAAGTCGTATTTCGCCAGTTCGGCATCGTAGGCTTCGATCAGGCGCTTGGTGATGTTCATCGCCTTGCCATAGTAATGGCTGCCGTGATACTTCTTGATGTACACGCCCAGCGTCGTCAGCACTTTGGTCGTCTCGGACAACTCATTCGCACGCAGTTGCCAGCCATGCAGCTTGTCTATCATGCTGGTCACGTAGAGGTCCGGCCGGCTCAGGCCGTAGCCATCACCGAACATCATGGTCTGGGTGATGCCTTCCACGCCGATCGGCGTCCACAGCACCGGCCCGATCAGATGAGCGGGAATGGAGATTTCGTCCACTTTCGCGCCCAGTTTCCTGAACATCTCCGCGGCCTTTTTCACCTTGGCATCGGAAGCGGCCTCCGATTCGGGCCGGCCGAAGCCTTCCTTGACGACGCCGATCTTGAGATCCTTGACGCCGCCGTCGAGCATCTTCGAGTACTTGACCTTTTTTGGCGTGCCGTACTGGCGCGGATCGTAGCCGTCGGGTCCGGCCATGATTTCGAGCATCAGGGCGTTGTCGGCCACTGTGGCTGTCATCGGCCCGGTATGGTCGATGTAGATCTCGATCGGCATGATGCCGGTGTAGGGCACCAGGCCGTGCGTCGCTTTCATGCCGTAGATGCCACACCAGGAAGCGGGCATGCGGACCGAGCCGCCCTGGTCGCCGCCGATGGCCATGTCCGCTTCGCCGAGCGCCACCGCCACGCCGCTACCGGAGGAGGAGCCGCCGGCGGAAAAACCCATCTTGTACGGGTTGTGCACTGCTCCCTTCGCGCCGGTATGGCTGCCGCCGGAGATGCAGTAGGACTCGCAATGCGTCTTGCCGATGATTTCCGCACCGGCATCGAGCAGGCGCGCGACGATGGTCGCGTCGATCTCCGGCACATAGCCTTCCAGGATGGAGTTGCCGTTCATCATCGGCACCCCGGCCAGCATCACGTTGTCCTTGACCGCGACCTTCTTGCCTTTTAGCGGGCCGGATGATGCGCCCTTGATCGAAGTCTTCACGTACCAGGCGTTGCGCGTATTCTCTGAGGGATCCGGAAAATAGCCCGGTGTGCGTGGGTACTTCACCAGCGGCAGATAGTCCGGCATCGCGTCGACCATGTTGTAGGCGTCGATGTTGGGTTTGATCAGCCCGAGGTAGGACTTCACATCGTCCTCGGTGAGCGCAAGGCCCACTTCTTCAGCGGCGTCCCAGATTTGTTCGGGCGTTGGATACTGCACCATGATGGCCTCCTTTGTTGTTAAAAAATGCCCCGATCTGATATCAGGGTGCGAGCAAACGCAGCAGTTCGGGATCGTTTCGGATTTTCTCCGATTCGCCGCTCAACGCAATGCGGCCGCGGTCCATGACATAACAAAATTGTGAAACTTCCAAAGCCAGCTTCAGATTCTGCTCGACGATGACGATGGCGATCTTCTTTGCCAGTTGATCGAGCCGTTCAGCGATCTCTTCCACGAGGCCGTGCCACACCCCCTCGGTTGGCTCGTCGAGCATCAGCAGATAAGGGCGGGCCAGCAGAGCGCGGCTGATAGCCAGCATCTTGCGCTCCCCGCCGGATAGGGTTCCAGCCTGCTGCGACATGCGCTGGCCCAGCTTGGGGAACAGCGACAGGACTTCCTCGATGCCGTCCTCGCCCCGGACCGTTGCCATCGCGCCAACGAGCAGATTTTCACGCACCGTCAGCTTTGCGAACACGCCGTGTTCCTGCGGCACGTAACCGATTCCTTTGCGCACGCGCTGTTCGGTGCGCAGCCGGGTAGTATCGACTTTGTCGAAGTGGACCGTGCCTTGCGCCGGCTTCAGGTCGCCCGAGAGGGTTTTCAGAAGCGTGGTCTTGCCCGCGCCGTTGCGCCCGAGAATGGCCACGCCGCCGCGCGACGGCACCCTGAGCGAAACATCGAACAGCGCCTGGCTGGTGCCGTAGTAAGTGCACAGGCCCGCCACCTCGAGCAGCGGACCGGCGGGTAGCGGTTCAGACATGGGAAAGGTAGGCCTCCTTGACCTTCTCGCTGTTCTGCACGATCCGCGTGGGACCGCTGTCGACGATCTGGCCCTGGTCGAGCACCGTCAGCGTATCGCAGATGTCGCGGATGAAATCCAGGTCGTGTTCCACGATCAGCAGCGAGCAGCGATCCTTGATCGGGGCAAGCAGGTCGCCGGTGGCGCGCCGCTCCTGCGGGCTCATGCCGGCGGTCGGCTCGTCAAGCAGCAGCAGTCTGGGTTCACGCGCCAGCGCCATCGCGATCTCGAGCCATTGCTGCTGGCCGTGCGAGAGCGCGCCCGCAAGTTCGTCGGGACGTCCGTCGAGGCGGAACTGCGCCAGCATGTCCATGATGCGTGCATGCAGGGGCCCGCGCGTTCGCGACAGGAACAACGCCGTCATCGTATCCTGCGCCTGCACCGCCAACAGAACGTTGTCGTAGACACTCAACGCCGGCAGGATGCTGGTGATCTGGAATTTCAGGCTCATGCCGGCGCGCGAGCGCTCCGCCGGCGTCGCGCTGGTGATGTCGTTGCCGAGGAAGGTGATCGTGCCCCCGCTCGGCGTTTCAGCGCCGGCAATTGCTTTCAGCAACGTGCTCTTGCCCGATCCGTTGGGCCCGATCAAACCGTGGAACGAGCGCTCCGTTACAGTCAGGTCCACGCCGTCGAGTGCGGTGAGCGTCGCGTAGATTTTCCTGATGCCCCTCGCTTCGAGGACGCTCGCGGGTGCCGCGGAAGCGTTCATGTGACCTCGTTCACCGCGGCCGCAGCTTCCCGGTCGTCCTTCGGTTTTGGCGTGCGCCTTCCAAAAGATCCGACGCGCTCGCGCGACGTCACCAGGAACCCGATCAATCCTGTCGGCTTGAACATCACGACGATCAGCAGCAGGAGCCCGAGTGCGATCGGCCAGCCGGTTTCCCATAGTTGCGAGAGATAAAAGCTGAACAGGTCGATCATGGCGACGCCGACAATGCCGCCGATAAGAGTGCCGACCCCACCGAACAGTACGTACAACACCACCTGCGTTGACAGCACGGGTCCGAGCTGGCCCGGTCCGACGTAACCTTCGTGGAAGGCGTACAGCCCGCCGCTCAGGCCGGCGACCAACCCGGCGATCGCGAACACAACGCCCTTGTAGTTCTGCACGTGATAGCCGAAAAAAGCGATGCGCGCCTCCTGTTCGCGGATGCCGGCGAGCACAAGGCCGAACTGGGAACGCGTCAGCCAGCGCAGGCCCACGTAGACCAGCGCGAGGATGGCCAGCGACAGGTAGTAAAAGACCGGGCCTTCTGCGATCTCATGGCCAAACACGGTCATTCGCGGCAGCGACGGGATGCCGTTCTGTCCGCCCACGTAGGACCAGCCGCGCGCCAGCCGCTCCACGACATAGGAACCGGCCAAAGTGCCGAGCGCTACGAAAACGGTGGTCGGCACGCGCTTGCCGAGTATGACAAGGAACGCGAGTGCAACCGACACCACGAGTCCCGCCAGCGCGGCAACCGGCAACAGAAGCAGGATCGAAGTGATGCCGGCCTTGGTGGCAAGCAATGCGCAACAATAGCCGGCCACGCCAAAGAACAACGCCTGGCCGAACGACAGGATGCCGGCGTAACCCCAAACCAGGTCGAAAGACAACGCCAGCAAGCCAAGGATGAAAACGCGCGTGACAAACAGCACCCAGAACTCATCGATCGCAAGCGGCAGCAGCAGGAACCCCACGAGCAGTACGCCCTCGATCCAGGGAATTACGCGACGCTTCGGGGCGGTTGCGGGAGTCATGATTCAAAAATCAAACAAAGCTGCTCTCACCGCGGAGGACGCAGAGGACGCGGAGGAAATTCGGAGGGAAGGAATGCCGTGTCCGTACATGAACCATGACCGGTTGCTTTCGGTGACAGCGTGCGCGACATCCTCATGAACAAGTATTCCTCACGCCTTTCCTCCGCGTCCTCTGCGTCCTCTGCGGTTATCGCTGCTGTTTGAGAGCTCTAAATCAGCCGCACTCGCCCGGCATGACCGCACCCTTGCTCTTTTCGACGATCTCGTACTTGCCGCCCTTGGATACCGCGGTATACATGTTCATTTTCACATGGCGGGTTCCGGGCACCATTTCGCAGCCTCCGCCGGGCCCGTCGCTGATCTTGGCGTGATCCAGGGCGGCAGCCACAGGTTCGCGCTTCACGCTCTTGGCTTCCTTCACGGCGGCTTCCCACAATTTGATGCCGCGGTACATTCCGGTTGCTGCG
>JBKJUC010000234.1:0-3038 GCA_046590325.1 Burkholderiales bacterium
AAACTCCACGGTAATCGCGGTGGGGCCGGAATTCTGCAGATCGAAATCGTTGGCGCAAACATAGGCCACGGCAGGCGCCGGACCGGCTTGGCCCGGCGGGCCAGGCTCGTTGGACGATGAACCCTTACAGCCGATGATAGTGCATCCGAGAATAGCCACGCCGAGCCGCTGAGTCGCCAAAACCCAGGACGACACACCGGGCACCCGCCCCTTCGCTCCTGTCAATGCTTGTTCGATACGCACCTGAGTCAATCCTCAAAGAGTGCCCATACATCAGGGGCGGTTTGATCGCTTGCGATCGGGACCTTCATGAATTTGGCATTGGTGCCGATTGTGCCTACGCCGGGTTTTACGCTGTTGGTGACTCCAGGATCGTCACCATGGGCCGTAAGGCCTACAAGAAAATCACCTTGACGCTAAGAAAACCGCGGGCGTAGAGTAGCCGCGCACTATTCCAGCTCCATAACATGCTGTTTGCATTGCAACATGGTGCATGGGCACGCGGTGCAGATCCAAGCTTCATTTTCCTGAATACGCACTCTGCAACAGAGGCATGGGACCGGATCGACGGTCCTTTTAAAACCATCAGGGGGAGAAAAATGAGCACGGAATTCGGGGCACTCAATGTCATTTTCACGGAGTTCTACTACTGGGTGACGGTGGTCATCATGTTCCTCATCCACGTCGGCTTCTGCGTGTATGAGGTCGGAGCATCGCGGCGCAAGCACCACATGCACACCCTGATGAAAAACACCATGGTAATTCCGGTGGTCTCGGTCACCTTCTTCCTGTTCGGCTGGTGGATTTATTCGGCGTTTCCCAACGGACCGGGCTTCACCGGCGGCATGGTCGCCGCGCCGTTCGCCGAGCCCTGGAGCGAGTTGATGGGCCCGCACATGGGGGGCGCGCCGGCAACGGAAGCCGTCACCGCCGCCGATACCGCGCTGTGGGCACGATTGAACGGCGTGTTCTGGGCGGCCTTCCTGCTGTTTTCCTGGACCACCGCCTCGATCGTTTCGGGCGCGTGCATCGAGCGCATCCGCTCCGGCGCCTTCTGGGTGCTTGCCGCGCTGATCGGCTCCGTGCTCTGGATCCTTGATGCTTCCTGGGGTTGGCATCCGCAAGGATGGATGGTGCGGCTGCTTGGCTACCACGACGCCTACGCGTCGGGTGTGGTGCATGCCATCGCCGGCGGCTTTGCCCTCGGCATCCTGTTTGTGCTTGGCCCCCGCATCGGCAAGTTTCGCAGCGACGGCACGCCGCGCAACATCCATCCCCACAACCCCTGGCTGGTTACGGTCGGCCTGTTCCTGATCTACACCGGCTTCTGGGGCTTCTACGCGGCATGCAACATTCCGATTTTCGACATCCAGTCCGGGGACGGCGTGTTCTATTCAGCGACCAATATTTATCTCGGACCCACCACCCTGTCGGCGATCACAGTGAATTTCATCCTCGCCCTGTCGGGCGGGATGATGGCCACTTATGTGGTGTCACGCGGAGACCCGTTCTGGACCTACTCGGGCGGCCTCGCCGGCATCATCGCCACTTCCGCCGGCAACGATCTCTACCACCCGATCCATGCCATGCTGGTGGGGGCGATCATCGCGGTCATCGCTTACAAGCTGCACTACTGGGTCGAGCGCAAATTCAAGATCGACGATGCGGTAGGCGCGGTCGCGGTGCACGGCTATGCCGGCTTCCTCGGCGTGGTGGCGGCCGGTATCCTGCTGTGGGGTTACCCCTCATCGCCGGATCCCAGCTTCGCGGCAATCACGCCCTGGGGAAACTTCATCGGTGCCGTGATCATGTTCTGGGTGCTGGGCTTCATCCCGGGCTGGATCGCGGCTAAAGTCCTGGCATCGCTGGGGGTGCTGCGCATCCCGCGCGCGATCGAGATCGCCGGCCTCGATATCGGCGCCGATATGAGCCGCGACGACGAACTGAAGGACTTGTCCGATTCCGAACGCCAGGCCGCGAAGGCGGCCGGGCTGATAGCCTGAGGAGAATGTCATGAACACCGGAAAAATCGAAAACTGGGCGGGGAACATTCTCGACATCGGCCCGCTTTATCCCTTCGTGGGAACGGAGTTCATCCTGTTCCTGATCGGCCTTGTGTTCTGGCTGGGCTGGCACGCGATGCAGTTCCGCGTGGAAAGCAGAGAGTTCGACGACGATGTCAAACGGGTGGGCAATCCGGACGGGATGAAAAAGGCACTGGACCGGAACGGACACTGACCACCTTATCCCCCTGAAGCGGGGCGAATGCCCTGAATCAAAACGGGCGGCCATACGGCCGCCCGTTCCCGTTTAGAGGATCAGCTTTTCAGCATCGAGACGGGCAAGTATCGGCGACAGGTCGAGGCCGGTGGAGGTGCGGAGTTTTCGAGCGGAAACGCGCAACTGGTCGGCGCTTGCCGTGATCGGGCCGCCGACCGCGGCGATGGCGATGGTATTCGCTTCATTCGGAGGCAAAACCAGCACGCGGCCACCAAAGACCCGGCTGATGCGCTCGATGCTCTTCTTCGGGCGTCCACGGCGGCTGACCAGGTTGGTCACAAGGATGCCACCGCGCTTCAGCCGGGTCTTGCACATGCGATAAAAGCCGGGCGAATCGAAATTCCCCGCTTCCACCTTGGCATCGAAGCCGTCGAGCAGGATGAGGTCGTAGCGCTTGCGGGTAGTGGCGACATATTCGTAGCCGTCGCCGATTTCTATGCGCAGCCGGTCACATTCTGCCGGCAGACAGAAAAACGTCCATGCCGTCAGGATCACTTCCGGATCGATTTCCACCACTTCGAGCTTCGCTGCCGGAACGTAGCGATACAGGAATTTTGTGATCGATCCCGCCCCGAGTCCGATGGTAAGCACGCTGCGGGGCCACGATCCATCGCGCAGGAGCAACGGCAGCATCATGTCGCGCGCGTACTCGAGCTCCAGCGCCCACGGACGGTTGATGCGCATCGCGCCCTGGATCCAGTGCGCGCCGAACTGGAGGTAGCGGACGCCTTCGTCCTCGTTTATTCGAATGGATGGCA
>JBKJUC010000027.1:0-44000 GCA_046590325.1 Burkholderiales bacterium
GGATCCACCGCGATGCTGCGTCCTGGCGTCAAGGCAACGCCAAGTGCGCCGATCGGACCGGGATCCTGGGCCGGCAGTTCCCGGAAGAAAACATAGGCGGGATTCTGTTGCAGCAGCAGGGGCAGCATGTCGGGATTCTGTTTTGCCCATTGCGTGATGCCCTGCATGGAAGCCTTGTCGGCGGACAATTCGCCGCGATCGATCAGCACGCGGCCGATGGATTTGTAGGGATGACCATTGTGTTCGGCGAAGCCGACGCGCACGATCTTGCCATCGGGCAGCTTCACGCGGCCCGAGCCCTGCACCTGCAGGAAAAACAGTTCGATGGCATCCTCCACCCAGAGAAGTTCGCGGCCGCGCACCGCAGCGTCGCCGCGTTCGATCTCGGCGCGTGTGTAGTACGGCACGATCTTCCTGCCCTGCATCCGGCCGCGCAGGCGCATGCCCCTCAGTTCGGGATTCTGGTCGCCCAGGTCCACCACCAGCAGATCGTCGGGCACGCCGTAAAGCGCATAGCGATACTTCTTGCCTGGAGTTCTGCTTCCGGATAACAGCGGTTCGTAGTAGCCGGTGACCAGCCCTTCCGCCCCGCCTTCCGGGTTGCGTACGGCATAGGGGACGAAGTTCGTCTCGAAATATTTTCTGGCCGCCTCCGGGTCGTCCTTGCGCAGTTGTGTGGCCAAAGCGCAGACGGACTGCCATTCCGGCTGGCTCTTGAGGCCCGAACAGGACAGCAGCAGCGCGGGAATCGCTTCAGCCGGATTGTCGCCGCTCCAGGCGGGGAGGGCGTTCCATTCAACGGCGCTGTAAGCAGCGGGTGGCAACGTCGAGGAAGGCGGCGGAGGCGGCGCGGGTGGTGAGGGGGCGGGTATGGGTGCCGGCACGGATGGTTCGGGAATGACGGCCGGAGGCTCGCCCGCAACGGCCGGCACCGTTTCCGCGGGTGGCGTGGCAGGCGGACCGTTGGGTACACTCGCACAGCTGCTGGCGAGAATGGCGACTGCGCAGATTGAGATCGCCAGCGGGACTCTGATTTGCATTTGAAGAGGTTCTGAACGAAGCTGCTGGCGCGGGCTCAACAACGCGGCCCCGCGAAACCGGCTTCCGAGCCCACGGCATTCCAATCCATCGTTTTGTAAATAATGATCTGGTTCATTCTCGAAGGGTCTCTCGCGCTTTTATTGTTCGTGCTCATCATCTGGTGGACGCTGCCTCGCAAGCGCGACCAGGACTCTAACCCAACTCTCACCGCGGAGGACGCAGAGGACGCGGAGGAAAAACAAGAGCGAGGAAGGGACAACTTGGGGGGGTAAAGGCGAGTCATGGATGCGCCATGGCTACCGCTAAATTCTGTTTCGGCGGCCATGTAGACCATGTGTAATTGGTGGCTTCAACTTTCGAGTTCCTTTTCTCTGTTGTTTTTCCTCTGCGTCCTCTGCGTCCTCCGCGGTGAGAGCGAGCTGCCTTAGGGCACTAGTGCAGTACCCGGGGCACGCTCAGCGTGAACTCGGGGATCGGCGCATCGAATACCACCCCGTCCTCGGCCACCATCTGGTAGCTGCCGCGCATGGTTCCGACCGGCGTGGCGATTGCCGTGCCGCTGGTGTATTCGTAGCTCTCACCCGGCTGCAGGCGCGGTTGCTGTCCGACCACGCCAAGGCCGCGGACTTCCTGGACCCGGCTGTCGGCATCGGTGATGATCCAGTGTCGGCTGATCAGCTGAGCGGCAACGCTGCCGGAATTGAGGATGCCGACGCTGTATGAGAAAACAAAGCGGCCCGCGGCCTCATCCGATTGTTGCGGAATGTAAGTCGTCCTGACGGTGACGGTTACCGCGTATTTTTCCTGGCTGGCCATTGGGGTATTTGATATCAAGGGCAGGGCGGGGGCAAGCCGTTTGCTACAATGAATCGCATGTATCGAATTGCTCCCAGCATCCTGTCCGCGAATTTCGCAAAGCTCGGCGAAGAAGTCCACTCGGTGATTGCCGCGGGCGCCGACATCATTCACTTCGACGTAATGGACAACCATTACGTTCCCAACCTGACGATCGGGCCGCTGGTCTGCGAAGCCATCCGTCCGCTCACCCGGGCAGTGATAGACGTTCACCTCATGGTCAAGCCGGTTGATCGCATCGTTCCCGATTTCGCCAGGGCCGGCGCCAACATCATCAGCTTTCACCCCGAGGCCGCGGAACACGTGGACCGGACCATCGGCCTGATCAAGGAATCTGGGTGCAAGGCCGGGCTGGTGCTGAATCCCGCTACCCCCCTGTCCTGGCTCGACCACACGCTGGACAAAATCGACCTGGTCCTGGTCATGTCTGTCAATCCCGGCTTCGGCGGCCAGAAGTTCATTCCCGCCGCGCTGGAGAAGCTGCGCAGGGTGCGCAAGCTCATACAGGATTCCGGCCGCGACATCTGGCTGGAAGTCGACGGCGGCGTGAAAGTGGACAACATTGCCGAAATCGCAAAGGCCGGCGCCGATACTTTTGTCGCCGGCTCGGCAATTTTCGGCAGCAAGGACTACAAGGCCACGATCGCCTCGATGCGGGCTCAGCTTGCTGGCGTAAAGAATTAACCACGGATACCCTACGGGCGTAGCCAGTAGGGTATCCGTGGTGAAAATGCCCCTTAACTTTCCGATTCAGATTAAGGCGATCGCTTTCGACCTCGACGGCACGCTGGTCGACACGCTCCCGGATCTGCACGAGGCGGGCAGCCGGATGCTGGCCGCGATGGGATTCGAGCCGGTTTCGGCGGAACAGGTGCGCACATTCATCGGAGACGGCGTCGATCGACTGATCAAGAGGCTGCTGACCGGACTGGCCGAAGGCGAGCCGGAGCCCGGCCTGTTCGGCAGGGGGCGGGAATCGTTCACCAGCCACTATGCGCAGGTATTGACCCGCGCTTCGCGGCCTTTTCCCGGCGTGAAGGAAACCCTGGACGAGATGCGCCGCCGCGGCTTCCGGCTCGCTTGCGTGACCAACAAACCCGGGGCCTTCACGCAGCCACTGCTGCGGGAGCTTGGCCTCGCGGCCAGGCTCGATCTGATCCTCGGCGGCGACAGCCTGCCGCGCAAGAAGCCCGATCCGCTGCCGCTGGTGCATTGCGCGGCGGCACTTGGCGTGAGTTCCGGCGGGCTGCTGATGATCGGGGACTCGGCCAACGACTGCCTGGCGGCGCGCGCCGCCGGATGCCCGGTGTTCTGCGTGCCCTATGGCTACCGGGGCAGCCTCGGGGTGCACGAGCTGGATTGCGATGCTATAGTGCAATCGCTTTCCGAAGCTTTGGAACTGATCACTTTCTCACAGTCATGAAACCGGGAAATCTGAGATTGGAACAATGGGCCGGCTGGCGCTGGTGGCGCCCGTCCGCGTTCTGGCGCTGCATTTAAGCGTCCTGTTTCACCCTCGTCGTTTTTTCGTTTTCCGGAGTTCGTCATGACTGAGCAGGAATTCAAGCAGCTTGCCGCGCAGGGTTACAACCGCATCCCGGTTGTCCTCGAAACCTTCGCCGACCTCGATACCCCCCTTTCCGTTTACCTGAAGCTCGCCAACAAGCCGTATTCCTATCTGCTGGAATCGGTGCAGGGCGGCGAGCGCTTCGGCCGCTATTCGTTCATCGGGCTGCCCGCGCAGACGCGCTTCGAAGTGCGAGGCCGCGAGTGCGCGGAGTACCGGGGAGACAGGCTGGTGAGTCGGGCGGAGCACGCGAATCCGCTGGATTTCATATCCGCCTGCCATGCGCGCATCAAGGCTGCCAGCCTGCCCGGCCTGCCCCGCTTTCTGGGTGGACTGGTCGGTTGCTTCGGTTACGACACGGTTCGCTACATCGAGAAAAAACTCGACGCCGCCGCGAACGCGGACGCACTGCAGACGCCGGACATCCTGCTGCTGCTGTCCGAACAACTGGTCGTGCTCGACAATCTGTCCGGCAAGCTCTACCTGGTAGTCTATGCCGACCCCGTGGAAACGGATGCCTATGCGCGGGCTCAGGCGCGGCTGCAGGAGCTGTTGGGGATGCTGAGGCAGCCGGTGGTGGCGCCGTCCGAGGTGCCGACCGTGCCGGTCGCGCCGCAATCGGAATTCAGCGAGGCGAAGTTCATCGCGGCCGTGGAACGCGCCAAGCGCTACATATTCGACGGCGACATCATGCAGGTGGTGCTGTCCCAGCGCATGAGCGCCCCATTTGCCGCATCGCCCCTCTCCCTGTATCGCGCGCTGCGCGCGCTCAACCCTTCGCCTTACATGTTCTATTTCGACATGGCCGACTTCCATGTCGTCGGCGCGTCGCCGGAAATCCTGGTACGCCTGGAAAGCGGCGCCGTAACCGTGCGGCCCATTGCCGGCACGCGTCCCCGCGGCGCGGCGCGCGAGCAGGATCTCGCGCTCGAAAAGGAACTGCTCGCCGATCCCAAGGAACGCGCCGAGCACGTCATGCTGATGGACCTCGGGCGCAACGATGTGGGCAGGGTCGCGGAAGTGGGCAGCGTCAAGGTCACGGAAAACATGAACATCGAGCGCTACTCGCATGTGATGCACATTGTGTCCAATGTGGAAGGCCGGCTCCTGCCGGGACTGGATGCGATGGCGGTACTCAAGGCCACCTTCCCGGCCGGCACGGTGAGCGGGGCACCCAAGGTTCGCGCGATGGAGATCATCGACGAACTGGAACCGACCAAGCGCGGCATCTATGCCGGCGCGGTCGGTTACCTGGGCTTCAACGGCGACATGGATCTGGCCATTGCCATCCGCACGGCCGTGATCAAGGACGGAACCCTTTACGTACAGGCGGGTGCCGGCATCGTCGCCGACTCGGTCCCGCGCAATGAATGGATCGAGACCCAGAACAAGGCCCGGGCACTGCTGCGCGCCGCGGAAATGGCTCAAGCCGGACTCAACAGCGGCATTCGCCAGGAGTGACAACCCTGCAGCCGGGCCTCTCGTCCATTTAATGCCGACCGGCATGTTGTACACCAGGCAGCGATAGCGCCACCTAGAGCGTTCCCGGACCCGCTTTCCCGGCGCGTCAATCCCGGCACTGTTGCCTGGCCGCGCTGCTTGATGATTTGCAGCTTGCGCACCACGGAATTCCTCTCCGTCACCTGCGAGAGCCAGAGCATGCCATCCACCATGGTGAACAGCGGGTTGTCCTGGATCTCCTCCTCGACATATTCGCCAACCAGAAACGTCGTGGCTCCGCAACCGGTCAGAAACCGGGCGAGGCGATGGATGAAGGCTTGCACACCTCGACGTTGCCTACTTTGCCGGCAGCAACGTTGCGGATGTAGCGGCCCGGGGGGTTGACAGGACTGGCGGACCCTTCCGATAATGAGAACCATTCTTACCTAGCCAGCCACGCCGAGCGCTAAGCCAGCCAAGGTCGCGTCTTCTGAATGAGGCGGTTCTATGGCTAGTGCCCGATTACTGATACATCTGCCCGAGATCCTTCCCGAATCGCGGTTGCGCGACTGCCTTTTGCTGCCTGGAACGATTTCATGAAGGCCGCTCCCCGTCAAAGACTTATCAGCCACCCCGTTTTGAGGAAGAAAAGCCCATGTTCAAGCTTCGTGCACTAGCGCCCGGCGCGCTGGCGTTAGCCCTTTCAGTAGGAACGGCCTTTGCTGCACCAGTCAGTTTCGACCAGCCCGCGCAGCCGCTGGGAGACGCACTCAAGCAGTTTGCCCGCACGGCCGGGATTACCCTTTCGGTCGACTCCTCGCTGGTGGTGGGCAGGATGGCGCCGGCAATCCAGCAAACCGCCGAGCCTGAGCAAGCGTTGCAGCAACTCTTGCAAGGCAGTGGCCTTGAAGCCGCGCCATCGCCTTCTGGCGGCTTCGTGGTGTCACGGCAACGCGGCGCAACGGATCAAGATCTGCCCGTTGTGCAGGTGGAAGGCCAGAATATTTCCGATCCCTCTGTCGATCCGGTGCAGGGTTATGAATCCAGACGCACCATCTCGGCCACCCGGACCGACACGCCGCTGAAGGACGTTCCACAGTCGGTCACCGTCATTACCAAGGATGCCATCCAGGACCAGGGCATGCGCGGCATGGCCGACGCCGTTCGCTACATTCCTGGCATGAACATGGCGCAGGGCGAGGGCAACCGCGACCAGCTCACCATCCGCGGCCAGAACACCACCGCGGACTTCTTCGTCGATGGCGTGCGCGACGACGTGCAGTACTTTCGCGACTTCTACAACATCGAGCGCGTGGAGGGATTGAAAGGCCCGAATGCCATGATCTTCGGACGGGGCGGTGGTGGAGGCGTAATTAACCGCGTGGAAAAAACCGCGGGCTGGACGCCGGTTCGCGAGGCGTCTCTTACCCTCGGCTCATTCGAGACCAGGCGGGTCGCCGTCGACGTGGGCCAGGGTGTAAACGACACCGCGGCCATTCGCCTCAATGCCATGTACGAGGACTCCGGTAGTTTTCGCGACCACGTCGAAGTCGAACGCTACGGGATCAATCCGACAATCACCCTGGCTCTTGGACCTCAGACAACGCTCAAGGTGAGTTACGAATACTTTCACGACGAGCGCACCGCCGACCGCGGTATTCCGTCGTTCCAGGGCCGTCCGTTCGAAACGGATCCTGGCACGTTCTTCGGCAATCCGGACCTCAGCACGTCGGACGCAACGAACAATATCGTCAACGTATCGCTGGAGCACAGGTTCGACAACGAACTTACGCTTCGCAACCGGACCCGCTATGGCGACTACGACAAGTTTTATCAGAACGTATTTGCGTCTGGCGCCGTCACCGGTGGCGGAACGGTTCCATTGCAGGCGTACAACGACGATACCCAGCGCCAGAATTTCTTCAATCAGACCGATCTGACCTACGAACTTTTTACCGGCCCTATCAAGCACAAACTGCTTGGGGGCGCCGAACTCGGGCGCCAGAAGAGCACCAATTTCCGCGCGACCGGCACGTTCCAGCCCGGCGGTACCACACTTGCTGGTACGCCCGCCGGCAGCCCGACAATTTTCACGCCCCCGATCCTGTTCGCTAACAATGGCGGTTCCAATGCCAACAACAGCGGCACCACCGATGTCTTTGCACTGTATATGCAAGATCAGATCGAGCTGAATCCGCAGTGGGAAGTCATCGCGGGCGTACGCTTCGACCGGTTCTCCATGGAGTTCCACAACAACCAGGGCGCAGGCTCGGATTTCAGCCGCGACGACAATCTGGTATCGCCGCGCCTCGGGCTGATCTTCAAGCCTTTCCAACCGCTGTCCCTGTATGCGAGCTACAGCGTGTCCTACCTGCCGAGCTCGGGAGACCAGTTCAATTCGCTGACACTGTCGACGCAGACTCTGGAGCCGGAAGAGTTCACGAACTATGAGATTGGCGCAAAGTGGGACGTGAACCGCGACCTGGCGTTGACGGCCGCCGTGTTCCGGCTGGAGCGCACCAATACGTCGGCACCGGATCCGAACAATGGCGCGCTGATCGTCCAGACGGGCGAGCAGCGGTCCGAAGGTTTAGAACTCGGCTTGAACGGCAACATCACGGCAGCGTGGCAGATCATGGGCGGCTACTCTTACCAGGACGCGATCATTGCCAGCCGGACCTCGGCTGCTGCACCGGGCCAGCGCGTCGCGAATGTGCCGCGCCATACCTTTTCGCTGTGGAACAGGTATGACTTCAGCCCGATGTGGGGTGCGGGCCTGGGCGTGATCTACCAGGGCGAAATGTATGCCGCGATCGACAATGCGGTGGAGTTGCCGGATTTCACGCGGGTCGATGCCGCCGCGTTCTTCACGTTGAACAAGAACCTGCATGCGCAGCTGAACGTCGTGAACCTGTTCGACGAGAAGCACTACACCACCGCGCACAACAACAACAACCTTTCACCGGGAACCACGCGCGGAGCGTTCGTCACCCTGATTGCTAACTTCTAGATCGTTGCGGTGGGAGTTGGGCTTCCGGGCGGTCAGTTGCTGTCCGATCAAGTGCCGAATCTACAGTTCAGTAGTACCCAGGAGCTTCTCCGCGCGAATCAGCGCGCATATAATCCGTAGCGTGAACAGCTGTCCCACTGTTTTTCCCCTCCTCCTTTGGCGCTGGCGTAAGCCTTCCGCCTGAACCGATCGCGCCATTGAATTGGCGCACTGCACGGGAATAAGCCGCCGCCAAAAGCGGGTGATAGTAGGGAGCCGTCCCCTGTTCCCGGGATATAAATAAAGCCAGATCAGTGAGATAGGACCATCATGCTGCTGATGATCGACAACTACGACTCCTTTACCTACAACCTGGTGCAATACCTGGGCGAGCTCGGCGAAACGGTACAGGTATTCCGCAACGACGAGATTTCGCTGGAACAGATCGAAGCTCTCGCGCCCGACCGGCTCGTCATTTCTCCGGGGCCCTGCACGCCGAACGAGGCCGGCATTTCAGTCGCCGCGATCCAGCGGTTCGCCGGGAAGATTCCGATACTCGGCGTCTGCCTCGGCCACCAGAGCATCGGCCAGGCCTACGGCGGAAAAATCGTGCACGCCTCGCAGTTGATGCACGGCAAGACATCGGACATACGCCACGCCGGTGCCGGGGTGTTCAGGGGACTGCCCGATCCCCTCACAGGGACGCGCTATCATTCCCTGGTCATAGAAAAGAAGACGCTTCCCGCCTGCCTGGAAGTCACGGCATGGAGCGAGGATGGCGAGATCATGGGCGTGCGTCACAGGGAACTGAAGGTGGAGGGGGTGCAGTTCCATCCCGAATCCATCCTCACCCAGCGCGGCCACGATCTGCTGGCCAATTTTTTGAAAAATAGCTGAAAGGCAAGCACTTACCGCAGAGGACGCGGAGGACGCAGAGGAAAAGCAAGAGAAAAAGAACTCGCAATTTGAAGTCCAATTTCCCGATAGTGTTTCGAAGCAGAAACTAACCTAACCATGAGCGCGCACGGTCGTTCGTCCTCGTACTTGCCTTCCCTCTGCGTCCTCCGCGTCCTCTGCGGTGAGAGTTGGGTAGGATTTTGGTGAGTTAGGGTGGGTCATCTTAAGGAAAGCCTATGACGCCGCAGGATGCACTGGTCAGAGTCATCGAGCACCGCGAGATCTTCCACGACGAGATGCTGGCGCTGATGCGCCAGATCATGAATGGGGAGATGTCGCCGACCCTGATCGCCGCCATCCTTATCGGCCTGCGGGTCAAGAAGGAGAGCATCGGCGAAATTGCCGCCGCGGCGCAGGTGATGCGCGAGTTTTCCACCAAGGTCGAGGTCGGCGATGAATCGCATCTGCTCGATACCTGCGGCACTGGCGGCGACAGCGCGCACACCTTCAATATTTCCACCGCAGCGGCTTTTGTCGCTGCTGCGGCCGGCGCCAGGGTGGCAAAGCACGGCGGGCGTTCGGTATCGAGTAAATCTGGAAGCGCCGACGTGCTCGAAGCCCTGGGCGCGAACCTTAACCTGACGCCCGCGCAGGTAGCGCAATCGATCAGGCAGACCGGACTTGGCTTCATGTTCGCGCCCAGCCACCACGCAGCGATGAAACACGCCGCACCCGTGCGGCGTGAACTCGGCGTTCGAACCCTGTTCAATATTCTGGGCCCGCTGACCAATCCCGCCGGCGCGAAAAATCAGGTGATGGGTGTTTTTCACCCCGATCTTGTGGGCATCCAGGCACGGGTTCTGGAGCGTCTTGGCAGCCGGCATGTAATGGTGGTGCACGGCATGGAGGGTCTGGACGAGATTTCCATATCCGGCGATACGCTGGTCGGCGAACTCAAGGATGGCGCGGTGCGCGAGTACATCGTCCATCCGCGACAGTTCGGCTTGGCGCCAGCCGACCTGAAGGAAATTCAGGTTGGCGACGGCGCCGAATCGCGGGACATGCTGCTCTCGGTGCTCGCCAACAAAGCGGGACCCGCCCGGGACATTGTCGCGCTCAATGCAGGCGCGGCGATCTACACCGCCGGCCTGGCGGAGAGCCATGAGTCAGGCGTAAAGAAGGCCTTGACCGTGATTGCCAGCGGCGCGGCCAAAGCCAGGCTCGAGCAGTTCGTCGCGTTCACCCAGAAAATCAAGGCATAGCGCCCAACGCAGAGGACGCGGAGGACGCAGAGGAAAGGCAAGAGAGAGAAGGATTTCGTAAGGTGACATCTCCGATCACTGAATGTGGTGCAGAGGCTGAACTTGGTAGTCATGCGGATTTGGCGCTGATATTGCCCCCAAAATGTTCCTCCTCGTTCCTGTTTTCCTCCGCGCTCTCCGCGTTGAGCGCTTGCGTTTCAACCTAACGCTCAACGCAGAGTACGCGGAGTAAGTGCATGAGAGAGAACGCGATCGGCGAGACGATTCTGGGGTGTGCCATAAAGGTTCATACGGCCTTGGGTCCAGGTCTCCTTGAAAGTACTTACGAAGCTTGCCTTGTTCACGAACTCGCCAAAGCCGGTTTGAAGGTGGAAAGGCAGGTTGCATTGCCGGTTATCTACGATGGCGTGATTTTGGATGCCGGATATCGAATAGATATCCTCGTCGAGGATCTCGTAGTTGTCGAATTGAAAGTCGTCGAGAAAATACTGCCACTCCACGGTGCCCAAATATTGAGTTACCTGAAACTCGGGAATAAGAAACTGGGCTATCTGTTGAACTTCAATGTGCTTCAGATGCGACTAGGGATCAAACGTGTGGTCAACAACCTCTGATTTTTCCTCCGCGTACTTCGCGTACTCTGCGATGAGTGCTGGATCTATATATGTCTGACATCCTCGAGAAGATTCTTGCGGTAAAGCGGGCGGAGGTGGCGGCGGCGAAACAGCGCCTGCCATTGACGGCGCTGCGTGCGCAGGCGGAATCCGTGGGAGGACAGCGCGATTTCGAGGCTGCGTTGCGTAGCAAGATTGCAGCGGGTCAGCCCGCGGTGATCGCCGAAGTCAAGAAGGCCAGTCCCAGCCGCGGTGTGCTGCGCGCTGATTTCGATCCGCAGGCCATCGCGATGTCCTATGCCCGTAACGGGGCGGCCTGCCTTTCGGTGCTCACCGACGAACAGTTTTTTCAGGGCAGCCCGGAATATCTGCGCCAGGCCCGCGCGGCAAGCGGTCTGCCCGTGCTGCGCAAGGACTTCATGCTGGACGTGTACCAGGTCCATGAAGCGCGCGCGTGGGGGGCGGATTGCATCCTGCTGATCGTCGCCGCGCTCGACGACAGTCTCATGGCGGAACTGGAGCAGGTGGCGCTCGGTCTGGGCATGGCGGTGCTGGTCGAAGTGCATGACGCCTCCGAACTGGAGCGCGCCCTGCGTCTGAAGACCCGGCTGATCGGGATCAACAACCGCAATCTCCGGACTTTTGAGACTCGTCTGGAAACGACCCTGGAACTACTCGGCGGAATGCCCGGGGATCGAACTGTCATAACCGAGAGTGGGATCCTTGCGCCCGCCGATGTGCAGCGCATGCAGGCTGCCGGGGTCAACGTCTTCCTGGTGGGAGAGGCCTTCATGCGCGCACCCGATCCGGGTCAGGCACTTAGCGCGCTCTTTTCGTCGCGCGCCGTGGCCACCTGATCTGACTCGCAGCGAGTCAAATAGCACGATCCAGAAACGACATCAGCATTAATCTATAAGTCCCTGTTCTTCATAAAAAGAGCTGAAATCGGCTAAAACCCTCCTTTTTGTGCACTGCGGTGTTGCATCCGCGCAACAAAACACCCGGAATTTCGCAGCCTTAGAGGGGAAACCGCTTGCCGCGGGGTGTTGCACTTTGGCAAAATCGCGGCAACTTCTTTCCTTCCCGGGAGAGGTTGAATCGTGCGGGGGCATTGGGCCCCGTCAGTGCAGGGCGAGTTAACGCGCCTTGCCGGATCAAGCAAATCAAAAAAGGAGATCGCATGAAGAAGAGTCTTATCGCAGTGGCGGTGGCTGGCGTATTCGCCGCCCCGGTCGCGATGGCCGATGTAACCATCAGCGGCGCCATCAACCTTGGCATCGAACTCGTCAAGTCCAGCGGTGGTAGCGCCGGCGGCAGCAGCCTGAGCCGCAATCAGTTGAACGCGAACTACTCCAACATCAACATCGCATCCACGGACGATATCGGCAACGGCAACAAGGTTATCTTCAATTACCAGTTGGTCGTCGACCCTTCCACCTTCGGCAACCCGGTAAACCGTAACAGCTATCTGGGTATCGCCGGTACTTGGGGTGCCTTCAAGATGGGCTCCAACGAAAACGTGTACGAGCGCCACATGTATCAGGCGGATCCGTTGGACGGTGCAGTCGGTCCCGGCGGCAACTTGATGATCCTCGGTACGCCCGGCCAAGGCGTGGCCTTCGAAGTCGACCAAACCACCGCAACCGCAGGGGCCGGTCAAGTCGGTTTCTATCGCCGTTCCTCGCACACCATCTGGTACGAGTCGCCGAATTTCAACGGCTTCACGTTCGAAGTTGACTACACCCTGAGCGCGGCCAAGACGGTCGCCGGCACCGATCCGAAGCTGATCTCCATCGGCGCCAAGTACGCACCGGAAGGCATGCCCTTCTATGTCGACGTTGCTTACGAAAAGCATGACGACATGTTCGGCGCCAACCGTTTGGGTGCAGCGGGCGGCACGGGTTCCAGCGACGATGCCATGCAAATCGGCGGCGGCTTCATGCTGGGCGACCTCGGCTTGCATCTGCGTTATGAAATGCTGAGCTATGAAACCGACGGCTCCTCGACCGCAATCAACTCCTACGAGCGGGACGCCCTCTGGTTTGGCGTGAAGTACAACCTGCCGTCCGGCTACGTCGGCGCGGAACTGGGCATCGCCGGCGAAGGCGATACCAATGTTGGTACCGCTACCGACACGGGCGCCAAGATGTTCGGCGTTGGCTACTTCCACAATCTGTCGAAGCAGTCGCAACTGCAGTTCATCTACGGCCGTACCGACAACGACGATCAAGGCACCTACACCCAGGCAGCAGCACCGCTGGGCGGAACTGCCGGTTCGACCCATCAAGTGTTCCACGTCGGCATCAAGCACACGTTCTAATTTGGCGTAAGCCAGTCTTAGCAAGTGTGTTGAACGGGCGCCTCCGGGCGCCCGTTTTTTATCTGGTTTTGTTTAGACCTAGATCTGGGTCAGCGACGCGAGCTGGGCTTTGAGCTTTTCGAGCGTCGCTTCGAAACCGGCAAGCCGTTCCCGTTCCTGCGCAACGACATTCGCCGGCGCCCTATCAACAAAGCCCGTATTGGCAAGCTTGGCCTGAGCCCGGGATATTTCTCCCTCGAGCCTGCCGGATTCCTTCGACAGGCGTTCGCGCTCGGCGCCTACGTCCACTTCGATTTTCAGCATCAGCCGGTAATCCCCGACGATCTGCACCGGTGCCGCGGCGGCGCCTTTGGCCGGATCGAAGCTGTCGACGATCTGAACGTCCGAAAGCTTGCCCAGCACCTTCAGGCTGGGCGCGAACTCGCCCAGCTTCTGCGCATCTCCAGCGGCAACGAGCGGTACGCGCAGTGCGGGCGACACGTTCATTTCCCCGCGCAACGCGCGGCAGGCGTCGACCAGGGCTTTGAGTTGACCGACCCAGGCTTCGGCTTGCTCGTCGATTTTTTCAGGCTGTGAGACCGGGTACTTTTGCAGCATGATCGACGCCTCGCCGCCCGGATGGCGGCCGGCGAGCGGCGCGACTTTCTGCCACAGTTCCTCGGTGATGAACGGAATGATCGGATGCGCCAGGCGCAAGGTCACTTCCAGCACCCGCAGGAGCGTGCGGCGGGTGGCGCGCTGCTGCCCCTCGCTGCCGGTTTGCATCTGCACCTTGGCGATCTCGAGGTACCAGTCGCAGTACTCATCCCAGACGAATTTGTAGATTGCACTGGCGGCGTTATCGAAACGGTACTCGGCGAAACCCTTCGCCACGTCGGCTTCCGCCCTTTGCAGCAGGCTGACGATCCAGCGGTCGGCCTGCGAAAACTCCAGATAGCCGCCAGGACCGCACTGCTCGGGCGTATGTTCCTCGAAGCCGTTCTCCTTGCCCTCGCAATTCATCAGCACGAAGCGGGTCGCGTTCCACAGCTTGTTGCAGAAGTTTCGGTAGCCTTCGCAGCGGCTGAGGTCGAAATTGAGCGTGCGCGCGAACGTGGCCAGGGACGAGAACGTGAACCGCAGCGCATCCACGCCGTAAGCGGCAATCCCGGCCGGATAGTTCTTGCGCACGTATTTCTCGATCTTCTGCTTGTGTTCCGCGCGCAGCAGGCCGACGGTGGACTTGCTCACCAGCTCTTCGAGGCTAATGCCGTCGATCAGATCCAGCGGGTCGAGGGTGTTGCCCTTCGACTTGGACATCTTCTGTCCCTCGGCATCTCTGACCAGCGCATTGATGTAAACGTCGCGGAACGGCGCCTTTCCGGTGAAGTGCTTTGTCATCATCACCATCCGGGCGACCCAGAAGAAAATGATGTCGAAGCCGGTCACCAGGACCGAGGACGGGAGGAAGCGTTCGAGGTCGGCAGTCTTCTCAGGCCAGCCCAGGGAGGTGAACGGGACCAGGGCGGAAGAGAACCAGGTGTCGAGGACGTCGCTGTCGCGGCGCAGCTTGGCGCCAGCCGAAAGGGAGGTTGTGTTCTTCTGGCGGACTTCCTCTTCGCTGCGGCCGACGTACATATTCCCGGCTTCGTCGTACCACGCTGGAATCTGATGTCCCCACCAGAGCTGGCGCGAGATGCACCAGTCCTGGATGTTTTCGAGCCAGTGGTTGTAGGTGCTGGTCCAGTGTTCGGGATGGAACTTCACTTCACTGCTGGCCACCGCATCGAGCCCCTGCCGTGCCAGGCCGTCCATTTTCACGAACCATTGGTCCGTGAGCATCGGTTCGACGATCACGCCGGTGCGGCCGGAGCGCGGCACCTTGAGCTTGTGCGGCTTTACGGAGACGAGCAGGCCCAGCGCCTCCAGGTCCGCGAGCACGCGCTTGCGTGCTTCGAACCGGTCCAGGCCGCGATAGGGCGCCGGCGCCTGGTCGCTGATTTTAGCGTCCAGGGTCATCACGTTGATCAACGGCAGCGAGTGGCGTTGGCCCATGGCGTAGTCGTTGAAATCGTGCGCCGGGGTGATCTTGACGCAGCCGGTGCCGAACTCCGGATCCACATAGTCGTCGGCGATGACCGGGATGCTGCGGCCCGTCAGAGGCAAATGCAGTTGTTTGCCTGCCAGCGCTTTGTAGCGCCCGTCGCCAGGATGCACCGCGACGGCGGCGTCGCCGAGCATGGTTTCCGGCCGGGTGGTCGCCACCACCAGGCTGCCGTTGCCATCGGCAAAGGGATAGCGGATTTCCCATATCCGGCCGTCCTCTTCCTCGCTGTCGACTTCAAGGTCGGAGACCGCCGTGCCGAGTACCGGGTCCCAGTTCACCAGGCGCTTGCCGCGGTAGATCAACCCGTCTTCGTGTAGGCGGACGAACACTTCGACCACGGCCTGCGACATGCGCGCATCCATGGTGAAGTAACCGGCCTGGTGGCCCTCCGTGTCGGCATAGCTCCAGTTGGCGGACGTGCCGAGGCGCCGCATCTGCCGGGTGATGGTGGAACCGGACTGCTGTTTCCACTCCCACACGCGTTCGATGAATTTTTCACGCCCAAGGTCGTGCCGCGATTTGCCTTCCGCTTCCAGTTGGCGTTCGACCACGATCTGCGTCGCGATGCCCGCATGGTCGGTGCCAACGACCCAGTTGGTATCGAATCCGCGCATCCTGTGATAGCGGATCAGCGCATCCATCAGGGTCTGCTGAAAGGCGTGGCCCATGTGCAGCGTGCCGGTGACGTTCGGCGGCGGCAACTGGATGCAATACGGAGGCAGATTGGCGCCACGCCCGGCTTCAAAATAGCCGCGCGACTCCCAGACGGGATACCAGCGGCGCTCGATGTCCTGGGGCTCGAAGCTCTTGGCAAGTTCGCTCTTGGCGAGTTCCATATTGGGGTGAGACCTAAGCGGCGGGACGGGCGCGGGCGGATCGATGGAAGCGCGGGATTATAGCCTAGCGATTCTCGTCCTCCGGCCCGGACTGGTTCACTCTGGGCGTGGAATTGCGCTCCTCGCGGCTGAGCGCCACGTCCACGATGTCGGGCAGGGATGCCCGCAGCCGGTTGATCAGGTCGTCGAGGATTTCAGCGCGGGCGGGGTTGCCGCCGGCCTCGCCGAGCAGGCGTGCGCGCTCCACCTCGAGCCGCATGGCAAGTCTTTGCACCAACGCGCCCTGGACGCCGCTTTCGCCTCGTGCAGCCGGCGCCGGCATATCGGGCCGGGAAACGATGTCGGTAAGCGTTGGAATGCCGGACCTGTCCTCTTCGGGGCGCGCATCGGTCAGGACCGGAACCGGTTCGCCTTGTGGGTCACGCGGTTTTGGTTTGTGCCTGTTGAGCAGTTCGTCGAGCTTGCCGAGGACATCGGTTTGCGCGCCTTCCGCACCGGGTGGGACGTACGGCGTGTCCTCGGCCATCAGGAGCCTGATCTGCCGAGCTGATGGGTGCGGATCTCATAGCCGCGGTCGCGATAGAAGCGGAAGCGCGTGCGCGCCGCTTCGCGGTCCGCCTCTTCGAGGCCGACGATCTCCACCAGCCGCTGGAAGCGGCTGAAAAACGACGGGGTCTCCCCGCTGAGGTTGATCAGCACCTGGTCATGGACCAGAGGCTCCGCGCGGTGATCGAGAATCACCGGCGTGACCGGCGCCAGGCGGTCTTCGCTGCGGCAGTGCGGCGTGAAGCCGGTGGACGGCACGCTCCACAACAAGCGGCTCAGGTGATCGGTCGCTGCCGGGTCCGCCGTGAACAGCATGACGCGCATCTTGCGCGCCAGGGCTTTGGCCGTCAGCGCGCACGCCGTCTTCAGTTTGTCGTCCGCGTGGGTGTAGAACAAGACTTCCGTCATTTCAACTTAAACCTCCAGGGCAAACCCAAGCGCTCACCGCAGAGGACGCGGAGGACGCAGAGGAAACCCGAAGAGAGAGACAGAAAAATGTGGGGGCTGCCGTGCGAATTGGTGTCGAGAAATCTGGCCTCATGTTGGCCAGTATTCCGGTTATGTATAAACCCTGCCGCACTTAAAATCCCACCTTTCTTCCTCGCCCTTAGGTTTCCTCTGCGTCCTCCGCGTCCTCTGCGGTGAGCGCTGGTCTTCAAGGCGGTGAGCGCTGTCTTTAGAGTCCTGGGATTCACCAACCAGCGCGCTTCATCAAAAACTGGGTCAGCAGGGGCACGGGACGCCCGGTGGAGCCTTTCTCGCGGCCCGACTTCCAGGCGGTGCCGGCGATATCGAGGTGCGCCCATTTGAACTTGTGCGCGAAGCGCGCCAGAAAACATGCCGCCGTTACGCTGCCCGCCGGGCGGCCACCGATGTTGGCCATGTCGGCGAAGTTGCTCTTGAGCTGTTCCTGATAGTCGTCCCAAAGCGGCATGTGCCAGGCACGGTCGGCCGCCGACTGGCCGGCCGCGAGCACTTCCGCTGCAAGCTTGTCGTCGTTGGAAAACAGCCCGGAGGCGACGTGGCCCAATGCGATCACGCAGGCGCCGGTCAGGGTCGCGATGTCGATTACGGCGGCCGGATCGAAACGCTCGGAGTAAGTCAGCGCATCGCACAGGACCAGCCTGCCCTCCGCATCCGTATTCAGGATTTCGATGGTCTGGCCCGACATGCTGGTGACGATGTCCCCGGGCCTGGTGGCGTTGCCGCCGGGCATGTTCTCGGTGGTGGGAATCACGCCGATCACATTCAGCGGCAGCTTCATCTGTGCCGCGGCGCGCAGGGTGCCAAACACGCTTCCTGCGCCGGACATGTCGTACTTCATCTCGTCCATTTCCGCAGCCGGCTTCAGCGAGATGCCCCCGGTGTCGAACGTGATGCCCTTGCCGATGAGCACCACGGGCTTCTGTTTCCTGGGTCCGCCGTGATGCTCGATGACAATAAGCTTGGGCGGCTGGCGGCTGCCGTCGGCGACGGACAGCAGCGACCCCATGCCAAGCTTCTCCATGTCCTTGCGCTCGAGCACATCGACTTTGAGCTTGTGGCTGCGCGCGAGCGCGCGGGCCTGTTCCGCCAGATAGGTCGGCGTGCAGATGTTCGGCGGCAGGTTGCCGAGGTCGCGGGCGAAATTGATGCCTTCGCCGATCGCTACGCCTTTTGCCAGCGCTGCTTCCAGCCCGGCGGATTTTTCGCTGAGTCCGAATACCAGGCGTTGCAGGGATTTCTTGCGGTCCTTGCTGCTTTTCAGGTGGTCAAACCGGTAAGCCGTTTCGAGCGCCACCTGCGCGGCTTGCGCGACCACCCATGCCGTATCGTGGTGCCGCACCTCTACTTGTGCGACGTAGAGGGCCGCATCGCTGGCGCCAGCCTCGGCGAGCGCCCGTACTGCGCCGCGTACCCCGTCACGGAATTCTTTTGGGTCGGTCGACTGCTGCTTGCCGAATCCGGCAAGCAGGACGCGCTTGCTGGCAACGCCGGGCAGATCGAAAAGCATGACGGTTGTGCCCGGCTTCGCGTCGAAGCCGCTGTGCTTGAACACCGCGGAGACGCGGCCGCCCGAGGCGCGGTCCAACGCTTTCGCGGCCTGCGACAGTTTGCCGGAGGCAAACACCGGAACCACGATGCAGCCGCTCGATAGTTTCTGCGGCGCTGTGCCTTTTATGCTAAATTCCACGGGAATTCCTCCAATGCTGTTTGTCATTCAATCACTTACGGCCAGCCGCGATTATCCCTTCCACGCCGAGAAAAAGTCAAAGCAGCACATGATCTTCCAACGCTCCCTGCTGCGGGAGTTTGCCATCATGGGGATAGCCACTTTCATCGTCCTGCTGGCGATCACCATCACCACGCAGCTGATCCGGTTCCTGGGCTACGCCGCCCGTGGCAACATCTCCACCGACGCAGTCCTCACTTTCCTCGGCTTCGCCAGCCTGCGCTACCTGCCGATACTTTTGTCGCTGACCCTGTTCATCTCGGTGCTGATGACGCTCACGCGCAGTTACCGCGATTCGGAAATGGTGGTGTGGTTCACTTCGGGCCAGGGGCTCAATGCCTGGATCCGGCCGGTGCTGATTTACGCCGCGCCACTGGTATTCGTGATCGCCGTGCTGAGCCTGTTTCTGTCTCCCTGGTCGATGGGCAAAACGGAGGAGTACCGCCGCCAGCTCGAAAGCCGGGATGAAGTCGCCGCGATCTCGCCGGGGGTGTTCAAGGAATCGCGCAATGCCGAGCGGGTCTATTTTGTCGAAAAGCTGGCGGCCAACCTGACGACCGTGGCGAATATTTTTGTCCACTCGGAAGAGGACGGCCAGATCGGCACCACGGTTGCCAAGCGTGGGTATCAGGAGACCGCGCCCAACGGCGATCGCTTCCTGGTCCTGCAGAACGGACGGCGCTACATCGGCCCTCCGGGATCCGCGGAGTTTCGCATCATCGAGTTCGAGAAATACTCCCTGCGTATTGAATCCAGTGAGGCCGGGGCATCCCTGCCTTCCGTGAAGTCGAGGTCGACCGCCAGCCTCATGAAGGAGAGATCGGCTGAGGCGACTGCCGAACTGATCTGGCGCGCCGGCCTGCCGATCAGCGCTTTGGTGCTCTGCCTTCTGGCGATCCCCATGAGCTTCGTCAATCCTCGTGCCGGCCGCTCGCTGAACCTGATGCTGGCGGCGCTGTTGTACATGGTCTACAGCAATCTGCTTTCCATCTTCCAGGCCTGGGTCGCGCAACAGCGGATCGGTCCCTTCCTCGGCATGTGGTCGGTCCACGTGGTGATGCTGGCGGCAGTCGTCGCCCTGTTCTATATGCGCTTGTCGGTGCGCCCGCTGCGCATGCTGCGCCGATGAGAAGGCGGCAAGCATGAAAGCGACGCATTCATGAAAACCCTGCATTTATGAAGACCCTGCGCCGCTACATTGCAACGCAGATCTTCTGGAGCACCGCGCTGGTCTTCGCGGCGCTGCTGCTGCTGTTCGGCTTCTTCGATTTTATCCAGGAACTCGGCGACCTCGGGCGTGGCAGCTACCGGCTGCAGCTGGCCGCGGTCTACGTCGTCCTCAGCCTGCCGGGCCGGGCTTACGAAATCCTTCCCGTCGCGGCCCTGATCGGTACTCTGTTCGCTCTGGCGCAGATGGTGGCGCATTCCGAGTACACGGTGATGCGCGTGTCGGGTGTCTCGATCCTCAGCATGGCGCTGACGCTGGTGCAGATCGGCGCGGCGCTGTCGATTGTCACCTTCCTGGTCGGGGAGTTCGTTGCCCCCGCGAGCGAACAGGCGGCACAGAAGCTGCGATTGAAAGCCACCAGCAGCAACGTGATCGCGCAGGCGTTCCGTTCCGGCTTGTGGATCAAGGACGACACCAGCTTCGTCAACGTGGCCCGCATATTCCCGGAAACGGTGATCCACGATGTCAAGATCTACGAGTTCGATTCCGATTACCGGTTGCGCGCCATCAGCCGCGCCAAGTCGGGCGAGTTTCAGCGCGAAAACCTGTGGCGCCTGCAGGACGTGGTGCAGACCCGTTTCGAGGAGAACCGCACCACAGTCAGCCGGATCCCGGAGGCTTTCTGGCGCTCGGTCCTGAATCCCGGCGTACTCAATGTCCTGATGGTCGTGCCGGAGCAGATGTCCCTGTGGGACCTGTGGTCCTACATCGGCCATTTGTCGGAGAATCACCAGGAGACAGCCCGCTACCGGATCGTGCTGTGGTCGAAAATCATCTATCCGTTCGCGGTGCTGGTGATGATGGTGCTGGCCCTGCCGTTCGCCTATTTTCAGGTGCGGGAAGGTGGGGTAAGCGGCAAGATTTTCACCGGCATCATGCTCGGTCTGGGCTTCCATCTTTCCAACCGGCTGTTCGGCCATCTCGGCCTGCTCAATGCCTGGCCGCCATTCTTCACCGCCATGTTTCCAACTGTCGCCTTCCTCGGCGCGGCAGTGTGGATGATGTGGCGGGTCGAGAAAAGATAGGCACTAGGCGCGAGGCACTAGGCACGAGAGTTGAACCCTAGCGCCTAGTGCCTCGCGCCTAGTGCCTGGGCACCCGGACGATCCGCGTTCCCGCCAGCCTGTCTTGTAAAAACAGGCGTTCCCGGTCGAACAACGCCCATACGATGCCGATGCCGGAGAGCATGGCAGGGACTGCAATCAGGTACCGCCTGCATGCGGTGGCAATGGGGACGGCGTCGCCCGAGTTCGTGACCAGGCGCAGGCGCCAGGTTTTCATCGGCAGCGTCTGTCCGCTGCGTACCCAGCAGATCATGAAATAGGCGCCGCAGATCGCGAGCAGATAGACCTGAAATATGAACCGTGGCAGGCCGGACTGGGCATCCCGCGCCAGACTGACGAACAGGTAGGATGCCACGAAGACGATGGCGAACAGCAGCACCGCTTCGTAGAACAGGCTGAGCAGTCTGACGCGCAAGGGGGCGAGCGGCTGGGCCGCGCCGGGCGCCATCGTGGCGGTTACCGGGATGTCAGCGCGGCGGCTGCGAGTCGCCCTTGCCGTCCGGCGCCGGCGGGCGCTGTTCCCTCAACCGCTGGCGCTTTTCTTCCGGCAACTGCTGGTACTCGTGCCAGCGTTGCCGCAATTCCTGGCGCCGTTCCGGCGGCAGATTTTTCAACTGCTTGTAGCGCTCGTGCGCCTGGCCGCGTTGCTCGGGCGTGAGCCTGGACCATTCCTGGATGCGTTGGTGGAAACGGTGCTGCTGGTCGGGACTGAATTTGGGGTACCGAGCGGCCAGGCCAAGCCAGCGCTTGCGCCTTTCCGGCTCCAGCGTGTCCCATTCCCTTTCCAGGGGGGCGAGGAGGGTTTTGTGTTCCGGCGGCAGTTGCGCCCAGGCAGGAACCGCGGCCTGGGCCTGCGCCTGCGCCGCTACTACAGGCGCGCCCGGCGTGAGCATGACGGCCAGCGCTATTGCTGCGGCGTATGCGACGTATTCTTTAGCCAAGTGTCGAAACCCGGATCGATATAGGCGTGAATCGGCAGTTCGCCGGCAAGCATGCCGGAATCGAGTTCTTCTTCGTGTGGAGCTGACATCTGCCAGAACAGCAGGCCGGTGATGCTGGCGATGACGATGGCCACGGGCAGCACCAGGCGCATCGTGAGGCGCCGGCCGAAACCCCAGCCCGGCAGCGCGAACGCCCGCGAGCGACCCTGCGGGGAATCGCCGCGATAATGCGCCAGGGCGGCCATTCTGGCCGCCTGCAGTTTCCGGATCGTGGGCGCCGGCAGCTCGTCCAGGCTGCGGTCGAGCTGCCCAACGATCCGCCTGGCCAGATCGTCTTCATTCATGGTTCGATACCTTTCTGCTTCAGAAATGCAGCAAGCGCGTGGGTGGCGCGTGAACAGTGGGTTTTGACGCTCCCTTGGGAACAGCCCATCGCCATGGCAGTTTCCGCCACGTCGAGCTCCTCCCAGTAACGCAGTATGAACGCCTCTCGTTGACGGGGTGGCAACTGCTTCAATCCCTGCTCGATGAGGCCTACGACCTGGGAACGCTCGAGCCGGTCGGCGGGGCTGTCGCCCTTGCCGCCGGGCCCTTCGGTCTGCATGGTCTCCAGCGGGTCATAATCTTCGCCCGCATCCTGCGGCTGGAAGGACGAGAACAGGGTCGTCCACAGCGACCGCACTTTCTGCCGCCGGTAGAAGTCGCGTATCGTATTCTGCAATATGCGCTGGAACAGCAGCGGCAATTCGGCGGCGGGGCGCCCGGCGTACTTGTCCGTGAGCTTCAGCATGGCATCCTGGACGACATCGAGGGCAACATGCTGGTCGCGCACCCCGAACATCGCCTGCTTGAACGCACGCCGCTCCACCTCGGCGAGGAAAGCCGCCAGTTCCTGTTGGGTTGCCAGATGAAGCCTCTCGATTTGCGCTGCGGGTCGGGGCCTGCGCCCGCGTGGATGGACCGCGGGGTGCAAGACCGGTCCGGACATTGCCGTCCGCAGCTTTCCTGGGCCGGTTCCCGAGGCGGATTATACGGGGAGGCCGCCAGCTTTGTTTGTGGCCCGGGCACCGTCGCGGTTAAAATGGCCTAGGCGAATCGATGCAAAGCGTTAATCTCACCAATCACTTCCTGATCGCCATGCCCAACATGGCCGACCCGCATTTTTCCAGGTCGCTGACTTTCATCTGTGAACACAATGCCCAGGGGGCGCTGGGAGTGGTGGTTAACCGCCCCACCGACATGACGCTGGGCGCCCTGTTCGAGCAGATCGAGATTCCCCTGCAGGACCAGATTGTCGGCAAGCTGCCGGTCTATTTCGGCGGCCCGGTGCAGGTCGACCGCGGATTCGTCCTGCATCGCCCGATCGGCGGCTGGCAGTCGACGCTCTCGGTCAACGGCGAAGTCGGACTGACGACGTCCCGGGACATCCTCCAGGCGCTGGGTAGCGGCGATGGCCCCGGTCCCGGCAATATCCTGGTTTCGCTGGGCTATGCCGGCTGGGCTCCGGGGCAGCTCGAACAGGAACTGGGGCAGAACGCCTGGCTGACCGTGGAGGCGACACCTTCCGTGATATTCGAACGTCCGGCCGCGCAACGCTTCGATGCCGCGATGGAGCTGCTGGGTGTTGACCCGGCCAGCCTGTCCGAGGAAGCCGGTCATGCCTGAGCGGGGCCGCTGAGTGACTCGCATACAAAGCCCGGGCTCCCTTGCGCAAGCTTCAGGCAGCATCGACCCTTTGAAATCCGGCACCGTGCTCGCCTTCGACTTCGGCGAGCGCCGCATCGGCGTGGCCGTTGGCGAAATGGGGCTGGGCATCGCGCACCCGCTGGAGACCATCGATGCCATTGCCAACGACGTCCGTTTCGAGCGGATTTCGGCGTTAATCGGGGAATGGCATCCGGCCGTGCTGGTGGTCGGCTTGCCGCTGGCACTGGACGGAACGGAGCACCGCCTGAGCGAACTGGCGCGCAAATTTTCCCAGCGGCTCAACGGGCGGTTCGGCCTGCAAGTCCGCCTGGTGGACGAACGGCTGACCTCTGTGGAAGCGCAGCACGCGGCGCACGAAAGCGGGCTGGATGGCCGCGAAGCGAAAAAGCACGTGGACGCCCTCGCCGCAAAACTGATCCTGGAAACTTTCTTTGATGAAAATGCCATTGCCTGATGCCGAAGTCCTGCTTGCCGCGCTGACCGAACAGATGCGGCCTGCAGTCAGTTCCGACACCCTGCTGGTCGGCATTCATACCGGTGGGGTGTGGCTGGCCCAACGGCTGCACAAGTCGCTGGGCCTGAGCCAGCCCCTGGGCACGATCGACGTGTCGTTCTACCGCGACGACTACGGCAGCCGCGGCCTGCATCCGCGGGTGAAACCTTCCGAGATTCCTTTTGAAATCGCCGATGCGGACGTGGTCCTGGTGGATGACGTACTTTTCACGGGGCGAACCATCCGCGCGGCACTGAACGAGTTGTTCGACTATGGCAGGCCGCGCCGGGTGAGGCTCGCCGCCCTGGTGGATCGCGGGGGCAGGGAATTGCCGATGGCGGCGCAGTTCGTCGGCGCTGAGGTCAGCGTGCGCGAGGACGAGCAAATCGAACTGAAGAAAGCCGCCGACGGCCGGCTGAACCTGGTCGTGACTCCGTCGCCGGGGGCCGGCTGATGGCCTACAACCCGCAGCTCAACGCCAACGGCGAACTGAAGCATCTGCTGACCATTGAAGGCCTGCCGCGCGAAATCATAGTCAGCATCCTCGACACGGCTCACTCTTTCCTTTCCGTCGCGGAGCGCGAGGTCAAGAAGGTTCCCCTGCTCCGGGGCAAATCAGTTTTCAACCTGTTCTTCGAGTCTTCGACGCGCACCCGCACGACATTCGAGATCGCGGCCAAGCGCCTTTCCGCCGACGTGATAAACCTCAACGTCGGCACGTCCTCGCAGAGCAAGGGCGAAACCCTGCTCGACACCGTTGCGAATCTTTCGGCAATGCATGCCGACATGTTCGTGGTCCGGCATGCGCAAAGCGGCGCCGCTCACCTCATCGCCCGGCACGTTGCGCCGTACATCCACGTGATCAATGCCGGCGACGGACGTCATGCACATCCGACGCAGGGCTTGCTCGACATGTTCACCATCCGCCACTACAAGAAGGATTTCTCGAACCTCCGCGTTGCGGTGGTCGGCGACGTCCTGCATTCCCGTGTCGCGCGCTCGCAGATCCACGCGCTGACCACGCTCGGCGTGCCGGAAGTACGGGTCATCGGGCCGCGCACATTGCTGCCGACAAACGTTTCCGAGCTCGGCGTGCAGGTGTACCACGACATGGCGCAGGGGCTGAAGGACGTGGACGTGGTCATCATGCTGCGCCTGCAGAATGAGCGCATGAACGGCGCCCTGCTGCCGTCCGCACAGGAGTTCTTCAAGTACTACGGCTTGACGCCGGAAAAACTGGCGCTGGCCAAACCGGGGGCGATCGTCATGCATCCGGGGCCGATGAACCGGGGCGTTGAAATCGATTCCAGCGTGGCCGACGGGCGGCAGTCGGTGATACTGCCCCAAGTCACTTTCGGCATCGCGGTGCGCATGGCGGTGATGTCGATCCTGGCGGGCAACTCATGAAAATCCAGATCAAGGGCGGCCGGGTGGTCGATCCCGCAAGCGGCACCGACAAGGTCCAGGATGTTTTCATCATCGCCGGCAAAGTTGCCGCAGTCGGCAAGGCGCCCGAAGGGTTTCACGCCAACCGCGTCATCGACGCCGCCGGCATGGTTGTCTGCCCGGGGCTGGTGGACCTCTCCGTGCGCTTGCGCGAACCCGGCTACGAGTACAAGGCCACCCTGGAAAGCGAGATGGCCGCCGCGGTGGCCGGTGGCGTGACTTCCCTGGTATGTCCGCCGGATACAGATCCGCCGCTGGACGAACCGGGCCTGGTGGAAATGCTCAAGCACCGGGCGCGCAACCTTAACCAGGCGCATGTGTATCCGCTCGGCGCGCTGACCCAGGGCCTCAAGGGCGAGCGCCTGACGGAAATGGCCGAGCTGTTCGACGCCGGCTGCGTGGCTTTTTCCCAGGCGGATGTCCCCCTCAACGACAATCAGGTGTTGTTCCGGGCGCTTCAGTACGCGACGACTTTCGGCTATCCCGTCTGGCTGCGTCCTCGGGACGCCGGCCTGGCCGGCGGCGGCGTTGCGCACGATGGTCAGGTCGCGACGCGCCTGGGCCTGGCACCGATCCCGGTTGCCGCCGAAACGGTAGCCCTGTCGACCATCCTTTTGCTCGCCCGCGAAACGGGCGCCCGCGTCCACCTGTGCCGGCTGTCGAGCGCAGAAGGTGTGGAAATGGTCCGCCAGGCCAAGTCGTTCGGCATCAACGCGACCTGCGACGTCTCGGCCAATCACGTTCACCTGAGCGAAACCGACATCGGCTATTTCGATTCCAACTGCCACCTCGTCCCGCCGTTGCGCAGCCAGCGTGATCGCGACGGACTCAGGCGCGGCATCGAGGACGGTACCATCGATGCCATTTGCTCCGACCATACGCCCGTCGACGACGACGCCAAGCAGCTCCCGTTCGGCGAATCCGAAGCGGGCGCGACCGGACTGGAGCTCCTCCTCGCTCTGATCCTGAAGTGGGCGGACGAAAGCCGCGTGCCACTGCAGGCGGCGCTGGCGAGGGTTACCAGCGAGCCGGCGCGCATACTCGGTATCGATGCCGGCAGGATGGCTGCAGGCGACGATGCCGATATCTGCATATTCGATCCCGGCCTGCGCTGGAAGGTGGAACCGGCCAAGTTGAAAAGTCAGGGCCGGAACACGCCGTTCTCGGGCTATGAACTCAAAGGCCGGGTGCGTTACACCCTGGTCGGCGGCCACGTCGTCTTCGAGGCTTGAAAACCGCGCCTTTGCCACCAAGTCTGTAGCGATACGACGCTATTTGTTGCTTTGCCTGCAAGGCGTCAGGCTTTTCACCGTTCACCGTTCACCGTTCACCGTTCGCTGTTCACCAATTACCAATCACCGACTTTATGAATCCCCTACTAGATTTTTCCGGATTGCCGCGCTTCGCGGAATTCACGCCGGAGTACGTCGCGCCGGCGCTCGATCAGTTGCTGGACGAAAACCGGACGTTGATCGCGCGACTTGAATCGGGTACGGATGCACCCGACTGGGACAACTTCGTGGTGCCTCTCGACGACGCCAACGAACGGTTGCGCCGTGCGTGGGGGCAGGTCTCGCACATGAACGCCGTGATGAACAGCCCGCTGTTGCGCGAGGCCTACAACGGCAACCTGCCGCGCATCACCGAGTATTTCACCGGGCTATCGCAGAACGAGGCCCTGTTCCGCAAGTTCAAGGCGATCAAGGCGGGTGCCGGTTTCGCGCGCCTGTCCGCGGCGCAGAAGAGGGTGATCGAAAACGAGCTGCGCGACTTTCGCCTCGGCGGCGCCGAGCTTCCCGAGGACAAGAAGAAGCGCTTCAAGGAGGTCAGCGAACAGCTCGCAAAATTGTCTTCGAAGTTCAACGACAACGTGCTCGATGCCACCAACGCCTTCGAACATATCGTGGCGGATGGTGCGCGTCTCGCGGGTATTCCGGAAGATGTGCTGCAGGCGGCGCAGCAGGCGGCCAGCGAAGCCGGCAAGTCCGGCTGGAAGTTCACGCTGCACATGCCTTCCTATCTGCCATTGATGCAGTACGCCGAAGACCGCGAATTGCGCGAGCAGATGTACCACGCGTATGCCACCCGCGCAGCGGAGTTCGGCGAATCGAATTGGGATAACACCGCAGTCATCCGCGAGATCTTGGCGCTGCGCCGCGAGCTGGCCCGTCTCCTGGGCCTGGGCAGTTTCGCCGAATTGTCGCTGCAACCGAAGATGGCGGATTCGCCGGCGCAGGTGCTGGCCTTCCTGCAGGAACTGGCAGTCAAAGCCAGGCCTTACGCCGAATGCGACCTGGTCGAACTGAAGCAGTTTGCCCGGCAGGAGTTGGGGATCGCCGATCTCCAGCCTTGGGATGCGGCGTTTGTATCGGAAAAACTGCGGGTCGCGCGCTATGCGTTCTCGGACCTGGAGGTCAAGCAGTATTTTCCCGAGGACGTGGTGCTTTCGGGCATGTTCCGGGTGGTCGAGACGCTCTATGGATTGAACATCCGTCCCGACGAGGCGCCATGCTGGAACGACGACGTGCGCTTTTTCTCGATCCGCAACAAAGACAATGCGCTGGTGGGCCAGTTCTATCTGGACCTGTACGCGCGGCCGTCCAAACGCGGCGGTGCGTGGATGGATGACGCCGTCACCCGGCGCCGCAAGGGCCGCAATCTGCAGACGCCCGTTGCCTATCTGAACTGCAACTTCTCGGCGCCGATCGGCGGCAAGCCCGCCCTGTTCACACACGATGAGGTGATCACGCTGTTCCATGAGTTCGGCCACGGCCTGCATCACCTGCTCACCCAGGTGGAGGTGCTGGGAGTCTCCGGCATCAATGGCGTCGAATGGGACGCCGTCGAATTGCCCAGCCAGTTCATGGAAAATTTTTGCTGGGAATGGGATGTGATGAAGGACATGACGCGGCATGTCGAATCCCGCAAGGCGATTCCCCGCGAGCTGTTCGACAAGATGGTGGCGGCGAAGAATTTCCAGAGCGGCATGCAGACGGTGCGGCAGATAGAGTTCGCAATGTTCGACATGCACCTGCACCATGACTTCGATCCCGCGGGCAGCGCGACCCCGCTGGACCTGCTGGCGCAAGTGCGCGACCGCGTTGCCGTGCTGATCCCGCCCGCCTACAATCGTTTTCCAAACAGCTTCTCCCATATATTCGGCGGCGGTTACGCGGCCGGGTATTACAGCTACAAATGGGCGGAAGTCCTGTCAGCCGACGCCTACAGCATGTTCGAGGAGAATGGCGTGCTCAATCCCGAGGTCGGGGACCGTTTCCGCGCTCAGATCCTGGCGGCGGGCGGCAGCCGGCCGGCGCTCGAATCCTTTGTTGCTTTCCGCGGCCGGGAACCCCGGATCGACGCGCTCCTGCGCCATAACGGCATGGCCGTGGCATGATTGCGGTTCAATGCAGGAGGAGATCTCCATGATCCGATGGATTCTGATGCTGATTACCGCCCTCGCCGCCGCGCCCGTGGGTGCGGAGCTCTACAAATGGGTGGATGCCGACGGCAATGTCCACTACAGCGACAAGCCGCCGCCCGCCAACGCCAGGAAAACGGAAAAAAAGAAACTGACCGACAAACCCTCGGCTTCGTCCCTGCCGTACTCGTTGCAGCAGGCCATGAAGAATTTCCCGGTGACGCTGTTTTCCTACAAGTGCGGGGATGGCTGCACCAGGGCGGATGCCTTGCTCGCCAGGCGGGGCATTCCGCATTCGGCCAAGGATCCGCTGGATGCAGCGATCCGCGAAGAACTCAAGAAGTCCACGGGCGGCGATGAGGTGGTGCCGGTGCTTGTCGTTGGGCGGCAGGTTCTGAAAGGCTTCGAGGAAGGAGCGTGGAACAGTGCGCTCGACACCGCAGGCTATCCTTCGACGCCAATCGCGCCGCTGCCGCCGGCGGAGAAACCCAAGCCGGCAGCGGAAGCCGCCGCGCCTGCCGCGGATACTGAACAGCCTGCGCCGGAGAACTAGAATCGCCTTATTCGAATATAAAAGGTGAAAGTGGGAAGGTAATAACTTTTATCCACACGCATGCTTTTCTCCTCCTCTCGCGGCCTGATCGCTTAGCTCGATCATGCTGTTTGGCGTCAAGCCACATTTCGTCCGCTTGACGTTCTCCGCTCGATGTAACAATAGAAATCCCGGCTATGACAAGTGGGACCGGCTCACCAGTGCGGTGACGCCGAGCACGAATTACTTGATTCAAGAAACAAGACCTGACCCCGCCGTTTTTGCAAAAACTAGAATTACTTTTTCAAACTACGGGGCAAGGTGAAAGTAAGGCAAAGACTCTTTCGGCTAGATCCGATTGCCCGTTTTCTGATCGGTGAAAGAGGCGGCCGCCATGGATGAACGCGAAGATTTGGCAGCTTGCCTCGGGGCCGCTGCCGCGGTATGGATGGCATACGACAACCATGCGCCTATGCCGAGAAGCTTCGCGGCATCTTCGAAGAACGGCTCGCCGCGAAACGACATGGAAAAATTATCGCTGAGCTGGTCGAGCGTGGCGGAGGCCGCCAACAATCCCATCGCAGCGATCAGGACGGGGTATGCGGTCTGCGCGATGAGCGTCGCGAAACGCATTGCGTAAAGCAATGCCAGGACTGCGTACGTCGCGATGACCAGCGACTGATCGACCGACAAGTAGTCCGGGAACACCTGGTCGTGCAGCATGAAAAGATCATCGATTCCCAACACGCCGACGAAGATACCGGAGTACAGCAGGAAACGCCCCCATTCCAAATCGCTGCTGCTGCGGTGCACGCGAAAACCGAATAGAAAAACGCTTGCGGCAGATGCCCATAGCATCGCGCCGACGTTTGAGACAAAGCCGAGATAGAACGGCGCGCCAGTCGCCGCGGCCGGATCGCCCATCATCACCTGCCAGGGAATCCCGAACTGCAGCCGCCCGAATACGGCCACACCGAGGACGGTCCACAGCACCACCCAGATCGGCAGGGTGATGGCGCGAAACACGTCCAACCGGAGAGACGTAACAAGCGCGAGCCTGCATTTCATGGGCATTGCCTTGGATTTTCCCGAACATAACACGCTACTTCCCGCACCGCCGTGCGTCGACATGCCGATCGGCCTACCGAGCTTCATCGACGTGTAATGAGCGCACGGACCGGGGCAACCCGGGGTCAGGTCTTGTTTCTTGCATGATCGTAGGACGATAGGGTCAGTTCTTTACTTTATAGTCTTGGCCTTACTTATTATCCGCACGAACTGTCTGACCAGTCGGCCGCCACATCAGACCGGCGAGTGCTATTGCGCAAAATGCAGCACCTGCATAGAACGTGGCGGACGCACCCAATTTGTCCCACAGCAACCCAGCGAGCGCGCTGGCAACGAGCATGGCGAAGCCGCTCATCAGATTGAAGAAACCGTAGGCCGTACCCCGCAAATCGGCGGGCGCCGTATCGGCCACCATTGTGGCGAGCAGGCCTTGCGTGATGCCCATATGGATACCCCAAAGGGTTACACCGGCGAGTACGAACCCCCAGTGACTATTGGTCGCAAGGACAAGGTCGGCCGCGATCAGCACGACAAGGCCGACTGCCAGCAACCACGTGTGACTTACGCCGTCGGACAACCTGCCGAAAGGGTACGCCGACAACGCATAGATCAGATTCATGGCCACCATCACAAGCGGTACCAGCGCGACAGGGATCCCGCCTTGCTGCGCACGCAACACCAGGAAAACTTCGCTGAAGCGCGCGAGCGTGAACACGGCGCCGATACCCACCACCCACCAGTACGAAGCGCCCAAACGCCTGAGATTTTCCCGACGAACGGGATTGAAGCGCTTCTCGATCTGCCGGAGTTCGGGCTCGCGTAGGCCAAAAAGAAGCAGCGTGACGGCCATCATTCCGGGAATCACGGCGACCCAGAAAACCGCACGGAAATCGTTAGCCCAAAGCAGCATCAATCCGACCGCCAGGAGCGGGCCGAGGAACGCACCGACCGTATCGAGGGACTGTCGCAGACCAAACGCAGCCCCGCGCAAATGCGAAGGTGCCAAGTCTGCGACCAGTGCATCACGCGGCGCACCTCGCACGCCCTTGCCGACTCGATCCAGCAAGCGCGCGGTGAGCAGGAGGCTTGCAGTGGTAGCGATTGCAAATAGCGGCTTGGTCAGTGCGCCCAGAGCGTACCCAAACACGGCCAGCCCTTTGCGCTTGCCAAGGTAGTCACTCAAGACGCCCGAGAATACTTTTACGATCAGCGCCGTGGATTCGGCCGAACCTTCGATCAGCCCAACCGTGAAAACGCTTATCCCCAGAGTCGTGACCATGAATAAGGGCAACAGGCTATGAATCATTTCTGAAGAAATATCCATCAGCATGCTTACGATGCCGAGCACCCATACCCCCGAGGGTATCTGACGTAGCGTTGTACCGATCTTGGGGTTGGTGTTTGTGGTCATTTATTCACCATTGCCTATTGCGTTCATAATCCAGCGCCCGGAATTATCCTCCAATGATCATCTGCCACCGTCTCCGCTCGAATCAAGTGCCATTAACGTTGTAGGTAAAGGTGAATTTATCCACCCCGCCAGCCAGCTCCGTGGAGATGCCCCGATAAGAGGGGGCCGTCGCAAAAAATTTCACTGCTTTGCGCGATTTCAAACCGCGGCTTGAGAAAGCATGGAGATCCAGGTGTCAATCTATCCCGGCGCCGCCACGCTAAGAACTGACGAGATGTCTAATGTCCATTTACAATTAAGGCGGTTGTGAAGCAACCAGGCAACAAATCGACTCCCCACAGCGCCCACTTGTGTCCATATGTATGTTCATAGGGCTGCGTCGTGGGTTAACTGGAATATTTATAACAATAAGTTGGAAATTTTGTGAAACTCGCCGCCTGGAATGTCAACTCTCTGAACGTCCGCCTGCCGCATCTGCTGGACTGGCTCGCTGCCGACCAGCCGGATGTCGTCTGCCTGCAGGAACTCAAGCTCGAGGACGAAAAATTTCCTGTCACTGAAATCGAGCGTGCCGGATATCAGGCCGCTTACTCGGGACAGAAGACCTACAACGGCGTGGCGATTCTTGCCCGCGAAATCCCGGAATCGGTGGAGTTCGGTATCGCCGGTCTCGATGATCCGCAGCGGCGCGTTATTTCTGCAAGCATCGGCGACGTGCGGCTGGTCTGTGCCTACGTCCCCAACGGCCAGAGCCTGGATTCCGACAAGTATCAGTACAAGCTCGGCTGGCTGAAGTCGTTCACCGGCTGGCTACGTGACGAACTGCAGAAGTATCCGGCGATGGCGGTGCTCGGGGATTTCAACATCGCACCCGAAGACCGCGACGTCCACGATCCGAAGGCTTGGCAAGGGCAGGTTCTCGTCAGCCCCGCGGAACGCGCGGCGTTCCAGGAATTGCTCGCGCTGGGATTCAAGGACAGCTTCCGGCTGTTCGAGCAGCCGGAAAAATCATTCTCCTGGTGGGACTACCGGATGAATGCCTTCAAGCGCAATCTGGGCTTGCGCATCGATCATATTCTCCTGTCGCCGCCGCTGGTGCCGCGCTGCAAGTCCAGCGGCATCCTGGCGGCAATGCGCAATCAGGAGCGTCCTTCCGACCACGCGCCGGTGATCGTGGAATTGGGCTAAGGCTTAGCGTTTGCCTTATTTCTCGCGGCCGGCATCCTCGGCCAGTCCGAGTTCCTGGATCTTGCGCGTCAGCGTATTGCGGCCCATGCCCAGCAGCACCGAGGCTTCGATCCTGCGCCCGCCGGTATGCGCCAGTGCCCGGGTGATCAGGGCTTTCTCGAACTGGCGCGTAAGTTCGTCGAGAATCGCGCTGTCTCCACGCTTTAGCAGGCCTTCCGCTTCGCGCTCCAGTGCATTGACCCAGTTTTCCGTGACGGCAATCCGCGATTCCTCCCGTAGTTCAGGCGGCAGGTCCTTCACGTCGATGTTCATCCCCGGCGCCATCACGGTCAGCCAATGGCAGAGGTTTTCGAGCTGGCGCACGTTGCCGGGGAAGTCGAGCGACGACAGGTATTTCAACGCCGAGTCCTGCAGTTTCTTGCTCTCGACGCTCAGATCGTGGGCGCTTTTCTGCATGAAGTACCGTGCCAGCAGCGGGATGTCTTCCTTGCGCTCACGCAACGCCGGCAGGCGCAGCCGGATCACGTTCAGCCGGTGAAACAGATCCTCGCGGAACAGGCCCTGCTTGACGCGCTGTTCCAGATCCTGGTGGGTCGCGGCGATGATGCGCACGTTGGCCTTGATCGGCTGGTGGCCGCCGACACGATAAAAATGGCCGTCCGACAACACCCTTAGAAGGCGCGTTTGCAGGTCCGACGGCATGTCGCCGATTTCATCGAGGAATAGTGTGCCGCTCTCGGCCTGCTCAAAGCGGCCGCGGCGCATGGCCTGCGCGCCGGTAAAGGCGCCGCGTTCATGGCCGAACAGCTCCGATTCCAGCAGATCCTTGGGAATGGCCGCGGTGTTAATGGCGATGAATGGCTTCGAGGCCCGCGGACTGTGGCGATGCAGGGCGCGCGCGACGAGTTCCTTGCCGGTTCCGGACTCGCCGTTGATCAGAACGGTCGCATGGGACTGTGTCAGGCGTCCGATGACGCGAAACACCTCCTGCATCGACGGCGCCTGGCCGAGGATCTCCGGCGAGTCCTCGGGTGCTTCAACGACTTCGTCCTGGCGCAGGCTTTCCTCCATGGCGCGGCGGATGAGGTCGACCGCGTGATCCACGTCGAAGGGCTTGGGCAGATATTCGAAGGCCCCGCCCTGGAATGCGGCCACCGCGCTTTCCAGGTCGGAGTAAGCGGTCATGATGATGACCGGAAGATTCGGATGCTTTTCCTTGAGGCTTTGCAGGAGTTCCAGGCCGGAACCTCCGGGCATGCGGATGTCGCTCACCACCACCTGCGGCGTGGAGGTGGCGATCGCCTGCAGCGCTTCCTGGGCGGAACCGAATACCTTGAAGGCAATGTCTTCGCGGGTGAGGGCTTTCTCGAACACCCAGCGAATCGAGCGGTCGTCGTCGATGATCCAGACAGGTTTCATGGTTGCAGGCATTTTATGAGTCGATTGGCAGCAGGATGCTGAAACAGGTATTTCCCGGGCGGCTTTCCAGCTCGATGGTGCCGTGATGCTGGGTGATGAATGTCTGCGCGATGGTCAGGCCGACGCCGTGGCCGCCTTCGCGCCCCGATACCAGCGGGAAGAAAATCCTGTCCTTCAGGTCGTCCGGCACGCCGGGGCCGTTGTCGATGATCTGGATCATCAGGCCCAGCCGGTAGGTCTTTTTCGCCAGCGTCACGCGCCGCGTGATCCGCGTGCGCAGGCTGATCATGCCCCGGCCCTGCATCGCCTGCGCCGCGTTGCGCGCGATGTTCAGCAGCGCCTGAATGATCTGCTCGCGGTCCGCGGTGAAGGAGGGCAGGCTTACGTCGTAGTCCCGCTGTACGGTGATGCCTTCCGGAAATTCCGCCAGCAACAGGCTGCGCACGCGCTCGAGCGCCTCGTGCGCGTTGAACTGCTGGAGCTGCGGCAGCCGGTGCGGGGTCAGCAGCCGGTCCATCAGCGATTGCAGGCGATCGGCTTCCTTCATGATCACCTGCGTGTACTCGTGCAGCTCGGGCCGCTCGAGCTCCCGGTCCAGCAACTGCGCGGCGCCGCGCAACGCTCCGAGCGGATTTTTGATCTCGTGCGCCAGGTTGCGGATGAGTTCCCGGGTCTGCGCGCTCTGATCCATGAGGCGTTCCTCGCGCGCAATCCGCAACTGCTGGTGCAGCGGGGTCAGCTCCATGAGAAAGCCCTCGAAGCCGGTGATCTCGACCGGCGTCACCGTGCACGATACTTCCAGGCGGCTGTGGCCGTGGACCATGAGGGGAAGTTCGTGCTGCGTATAGCTGCAATTGTTTTCCCTTGCATAGTTGAGGGCCGAGATCATCAGCTCGGGCGCTGAGAACACGCGGTCCAGCGTGCTGCCGACGATGGCTTTGGCCCCCACTGCAAGCAGGTTTTCCGCGGCGGGATTCATGTAGCGCACGACATGGCAAGCGTCCAGAAGCACGACGGTTGTCGCCAGCGCATCAAGCCCCGGATAGCGCGGCGGCGTCATTGCGCTGTCGGGCGACAGCCGAGCTTCATCGTGCAAGAAACGAGCCACGGCGATGCGGGCAGATTGAAGGCCGCGACCTGCGGCCTTCGAGAAGAACCGGTGTGCAATTGCGCCGCACACAGGGAGTGATGCTTACTTCAGATTGGAAATCTCGCGCTTGATGGCTTCGATATTGCGCTCGTGATTGGCGACGGCATCGCGGAACGGCTGCACGCGGTCGAGAAACTTCTGGTAGTTGCGTTCGCCACCCGTGCGCACACTTTCCTGCTCGGCAAGTTGCTGCTTCGCCTGCTCGATCTGCTGCAGTTCGCTGGCTAGTTCGTCTTCCAGGATCATGCGGCGCTCGCCGTCGCGCTTCTTCTGCGTCTTGTCGTCGATTTTCGGGAAGTCGCCGCGCTGCGAGTCGCCGGAGCGGGTCTGCGTTTTGTCCTTCGCGGATTCCACAGCCGGCGCCTGCCTGGGCGCCGGATCGTCGAAGCATTTCACTTTCTTCGCCCCCTTCGGGGGGGTGCTGGGGGTATTCGAATAGATCACGTGCCCATCGGCATCCAGATACTTGCAGGTTTCCGCCCATGACGAGGCCGAGGCCAGGAAGACGACAAACAGCAATGTCCGCAGTAGAAACAGCATCCGAGGGTTCCGCAATGGCGTCCGCAAGACTTATCGATAAGGCATTTACCGGCAAAGCATTCACCGGCAAGGCCGACTTTCGCCGGAGTCTAAGGCAGACACTACTGATTATCAATGCGTTGCTCCCGATGACAGTTGACGGGGCCGTGCCAGGTCGCAAAACAAAAAAGGGCGGGCATGGCCCGCCCTTTCCTGCGGCAAAGCCGTACTTCCTTACAGGCTGTAGTACATGTCGAACTCGACCGGATGGGTCGTCATGCGGAAACGGGTGACTTCCTCCATCTTCAGTTCGATATAGGCATCGATCATGTCGTCGGAGAACACCCCACCCTTGGTCAGGAAGGCGCGGTCCTTGTCGAGGTTTTCCAGCGCCTGGTCCAGCGAGTGGCAGACATGCGGGACTTTTGCAGCTTCTTCGGGCGGCAGGTCGTACAGGTTCTTGTCGATCGGGTCGCCGGGGTGAATCTTGTTCTGCACGCCGTCCAGGCCGGCCATCAGCAGGGCCGCGAACGCCAGGTAGGGATTCGCCGTCGGATCGGGGAAACGCACTTCCACGCGGCGCGCCTTGGGATTCGACACGTACGGAATCCGGCAGGACGCAGAGCGGTTTTTCGCCGAATAGGCGAGGTTGATCGGCGCTTCGAAACCCGGAACCAGGCGCTTGTACGAGTTGGTTCCGGGATTGGTGATGGCGTTGAGCGCCTTGGCGTGCTTGATGATGCCGCCGATGTAGTACAGCGCGAAATCCGACAGGCCCGCATAACCGTTGCCTGCGAACAGGTTCTGGCCACCCTTCCACACCGACTGGTGCACGTGCATGCCGGAGCCGTTGTCGCCGACGATGGGCTTGGGCATGAACGTCGCCGTCTTGCCATACGAATGGGCCACGTTCCAGATGGTGTACTTCATGATCTGCAGCCAGTCGGCGCGGATCACGAGGGAATTGAACTTGGTGCCGATTTCGCACTGGCCGGGCGCTGCGACTTCGTGGTGATGCACTTCGACTTCGACGCCTTGTGCCTCGAGTGCCAGGCACATCGCATTGCGGATGTCCTGCAGGGAATCCACCGGCGGCACAGGGAAGTAGCCGCCCTTGACCGGCGGGCGATGGCCCATGTTGCCACCCTCGAATTCCTTGCCCGAGGACCAGGGCGCTTCTTCCGACTGGACCTTGACGAAGCAGCCGGACATGTCCACATTCCAGGTGACGCTGTCGAAAATGAAGAACTCGGGCTCGGGGCCGAAATAGGCGACGTCACCCAGGCCCGAAGACTTCAGGTAGGCTTCGGCGCGCTTGGCGATGGAGCGCGGATCGCGGTCATAACCCTTGCCGTCGGTGGGTTCGATGACATCGCAGGTGACGATTAGCGTAGGCTCGTCGGAGAACGGATCCAGTCGCGCGGACGCAGGGTCAGGCATAAGCAGCATGTCGGACGCCTGAATGCCCTTCCAGCCGGCGATCGAAGAGCCGTCGAAGGCATGGCCATCGTCGAACTTGTCCTGACCGAACGCGTGGGCGGGGACCGAAACGTGCTGTTCCTTGCCGCGGGTATCGGTAAACCGCAGGTCAACGAACTTCACGTCATTTTCTTTAATGGTTTTCAGAACGTCGGCTACCGCCATTTTTTTCTCCTGAATTGGAAAAGAGTTGCGAGGGAAATTAAGCGAATCCTCGGTTGAGCAGAAAGCATGCCCAGCCGAAAACAGGAAAATCCCGTGGTCGAACAATGGACTGACGCCCATGGGGCATGACTATATGCTCCGAATAAGTGCGACCAGCAGGGGATGGCACTAAATTAGTGCTGTATCGAGAGGATGGCAAGCTTTTTAAGGAACCATCGGCATGCCGGGCTGCGCTTGAAGACGTTATTTCCCCGGCTTCATCTCGGTGGCGGATTGAACCAACTGGTTTATAACCAAATATGAGCGATACATCAGAAATTTTGAATAAAGCCGCTTCTCGCGCTGAGGCAATGAAGCTGCCCTATGCTGGTGCGCTGACGCCGCAGGAAGCTTTTGAACTGATGAAAGCGGGGGCGGCGAAGCTGGTTGACGTTCGCACGCGGGCCGAATGGGACTACGTCGGCAAGATCCCCGGCAGCCTGCTTATCGAATGGCAGGCCTATCCTTCCTCGCTGTTGAATCCGGAGTTCCTGAACCAGTTGCAGGCCGAGGTCAGCAAAGACCAACCGGTGATGTTTATCTGCCGCAGTGGCGCTCGATCCAATTCAGCCGCAAAGCGTGCCACCGAGGCGGGCTTCACCCGCAGCTACAACATCCTGCAGGGTTTCGAGGGCGACAAGGACGCGGAAGGCCACCGCAATGCTTCGGGTGGCTGGCGTTTCGCGGGTTTGCCCTGGACCCAGGGCTGAGCAAACCTGAAACAGCTCTCACCGCGGAGGACGCAGAGGACGCGGAGGAAAAACGCAGAGAAGGCGGGTGGCGGAGAAGCGGACGAACCGGCCATGGATGTTGTCGATAGCCGCGAACCACGGCAATCCCATGTTCGAATTCTCTCCGTTCGTTTCCTCGGCGTCCTCCGCGGTGAGTGTTTCTTTAAAGCTCTAAGCGGCAGTCCAGTTGACCAGGCCGGTATAGGCAGTGATTAGCACGATCGCGCCAAAGACGATCCGGTACCAGGCGAACACAGTGAAGTCGTGGCGGCTGATGTAGCGCAGCAGCCAGCGCACGCAAAAGAAGGCGGAAACGAAAGCCGCCGCGAAGCCGACACCGAAGATTCCGAGGTCGTCCGCTGAAAACAGCGACCGGTGCTTTACGACCTCGTACGCGGACGCGGCGAACAGCACAGGCACCGCGAGAAAGAAGGAAAATTCCGTCGCCGCCCTGCGCGACAGGCCGAAGAAAAGGCCGCCAATGATGGTGGCGCCCGCGCGCGAGGTGCCGGGGATGAGCGCTACGGCCTGGGCCAGCCCGATCTTCAGGGCGTCCTTCCAGCGCATGTCCTCGACAGTTTCCACGGTGACGCGGTGCTGCCGCCGCTCCGCCCAGAGGATGACCAGCCCGCCGACGATGAATGCGATCGCAACCGGCACCGGCCTGAACAGCGTCGCCTTGATCGCGCTGCCAAAGGCGAGTCCCAGGATAGCGAGCGGCAGAAATGCAATCAGCAGGTTCAGCGCGAAGCTTTGCGCCGCGCGGTCGCGCGGCAACTGTGCGACCACGTTCCAGAGCCGGGTCCGGTATTCCCATACAATCGCGAGGATCGCCCCGCACTGGATGACGATCTGGAAGACCTTGGCTTTTTCGTCATTGAAATCGAGCAGGTCGCCAACGAGTATCAGGTGGCCGGTGCTGGAAATCGGCAGGAATTCAGTCAGGCCCTCGACCACGCCGAGAACCAGCGCCTTGAGTATCAGCGCAAGATCCATCTGCTTCCTTCAAGAAAGCCGGGCTGCGTGAACGGACCAGCTCGCGCCCGGCGGATTGCGTTCAGGCTTTCTGGTAAATCTCGCTGCCGGTGGCCACGAACTCCGCGGCCTTCTCGGACATTCCGCGCCTGAGTGCCTCCGTTTCGGAAACGCCCTGGCTGGCCGCATAGTCGCGCACGTCCTGGGTGATTTTCATCGAGCAGAAGTGCGGACCGCACATCGAGCAGAAGTGTGCCAGCTTGGCGCCGTCCTGGGGCAGGGTTTCATCATGAAACTGCTTGGCCTTGTCGGGATCGAGCCCGAGGTTGAACTGGTCGTCCCAGCGAAACTCGAAGCGTGCCTTGGACAGCGCATTGTCGCGCACCTGCGCGCCGGGATGACCCTTGGCGAGATCGGCGGCGTGGGCGGCGATCTTGTAGGCAATGATGCCGTCTTTGACGTCGTCCTTGTCCGGTAACCCCAGATGCTCCTTTGGCGTCACGTAGCAAAGCATCGCCGTGCCGTACCAGCCGATCATTGCAGCGCCGATGGCCGAGGTGATGTGGTCGTAGCCTGGGGCGATGTCAGTGGTAAGCGGGCCGAGCGTATAGAACGGCGCTTCGTGGCAGAGCTTGAGCTGCAGGTCCATGTTCTCGCGGATCAGGTGCATGGGCACATGTCCCGGGCCTTCGATCATCACCTGCACGTCGTGCTTCCACGCCACTTGCGTGAGTTCGCCCAGGGTCTTCAGCTCGCCAAGCTGGGCTTCGTCGTTGGCGTCGTAAATCGAACCCGGGCGCAGGCCGTCGCCAAGGGAGAAGGAAACATCGTAGGCCTTCATGATCTCGCAGATTTCCTCGAAATGCGTATGCAGGAAATTCTCCTTGTGGTGCGCCAGGCACCACTTCGCGAGGATCGAGCCGCCGCGCGAGACGATCCCGGTCATGCGTTTCGCTGTCAGCGGGATGTAGGCCAGTCTCACGCCGGCATGGATGGTGAAGTAGTCCACGCCTTGTTCGGCCTGCTCGATCAGCGTGTCGCGATAGATTTCCCAGGTCAGTTCCTCCGCGCGCCCGTCGACTTTTTCCAGCGCCTGGTAGATGGGCACGGTGCCGATCGGTACCGGGGAATTGCGGATGATCCATTCGCGCGTTTCGTGGATGTGCTTGCCGGTGGACAGGTCCATCACCGTGTCGCCGCCCCAGCGGATCGCCCAGGTCATTTTCTCGACTTCTTCCTGGATGCTCGAGCCGAGCGCGGAATTGCCGATATTGGCGTTGATCTTCACCAGGAAGTTGCGGCCGATGATCATCGGCTCGGATTCCGGATGGTTGATGTTGGCGGGAATGATCGCGCGACCGCGCGCTACTTCCTCGCGCACGAACTCCGGCGTGATGCTCTTCGGCATCGCGGCGCCGAACGATTCGCCGGCATGCTGCCTGACGAGCAGGTCGGAAAGCAGGTCGCGCCGCTGATTCTCGCGGATGGCGATGAACTCCATTTCCGGCGTGACGACGCCGCGGCGGGCATAGTGCATCTGGGTGACGTTCATGCCGTCGCGCGCGCGACGCGGCGAACGCTGGAGGTTAAAGCGCATGGCCGCGAGCTTCGGATCATCCAGCCTGACGCGGCCGTATGTGGAGCTCGGGCCTGCCATGACTTTCGTGTCGTTGCGCTCGTCGACCCAGCGTTCCCGCAGCGGGGCAAGGCCATTGCGAATGTCGATGGCGACCGACGGGTCGGTGTAAGGCCCGGACGTGTCGTAAACGAAAATCGGCGGATTCTTCTCCGCGCCGAAGCTGGCTGGCGTTTCGCTCTGGCTTATCTCGCGCATCGGCACGCGCAAGTCGTCGCGCGAACCCTGGACATAAGTCTTGCGCGAGCTCGGCAAAGGTTTGACCGCGGCCTCGTCGACACGAGCCTCGTCATTGATAAATTTTGGATTGGCGTTCATGGCACGCTCCCGAAAAGTCCGGCAAGGGAAGAGCGCGGTGAGGAACGGCCTCGGGGCGCTTCCCTGCATCGGCATTATCCGTACAGGTTCGAAGGGTTTGTCTCACCGCTTGGCCCGGCTTCCTGACACCGGCCGAGTGCAGAATTTGCAATATCCGCACGCCCGGTTTTCAGAGGGACAAAGGGACCCCTAACGCAGTGATGACGCTAATTGAATTGTGTAATAATTGCAAGCCTTTAAAAATCCTTCACAGAGATTTTGCAATGAACGATTTCGAGCAAGCACGCGTCACCATGATCGAGAGCCAGGTGCGCACCTGGGAAGTGCTCGACCAATCGGTGCTCGACCTGCTGCTCGTGGTCAGGCGCGAGGAATTCGTGCCCGAGAAACATCGGGCCCTCGCCTTTGCCGACATGGAAATTCCTCTGGGCCATGGCGAGGCGATGCTGTCGCCGAAACTCGAAGCGCGCATGGTCCAGGAACTCGGCATTCTCAAGACCGACAAGGTGCTCGAGGTCGGCACCGGCAGCGGTTATGTGACCGCCTTGTGCGCGAAGCTCGGCGGCCAAGTGGTCAGCGTCGAGAGAATTGCCGAATTCAGCCAGTCCGCGGCGCGCAAGCTTGCCGGTCATGGCATCCAGAACGTGCAACTGGTCGTCGGTGAAGCCCCCGAGGGCTGGCCGTCGGCGGGGCCCTACGACGTGATCCTGCTGACCGGGTCGCTGCCGTTCATGCCCGACACCCTGCAGAACCAGTTGAGGCCCGGTGGAAGGTTGCTGGCGGTCGTCGGCGAACCTCCGGTCATGACGGCGATGCTGGTCACGCGGATTTCCGATCACGCGTTCAATTCAGTGGGTTTATTCGAGACCGGCATCCCGCCTCTCAGGAACATCCGCCAGCCGGAACGCTTCGTGTTCTAGCGACACGGATCTCTGGAACAAGCACGGAACCCTGGAACAAACACGGATCTCTCGAACAAACACGGATCTCTGGAACAAACACGGATCTCTGGAACAAACACAGTCGCCGCAACAAAGTCGCGCGGATTCAACAGGGGATTCCACAGTGAAAATCAAAATCTCGCATCAGGCGCTGGCGTTTGCGCTTATTGCCGCCGCCCCCGCTTTTGCAGCGGACCTGCTGGGGGTGTACCGGGAGGCGCAGTTGCAGGATGCGGTATATGCCGGGGCCAAGGCGTCGTACATCGCGGCGCAGGAACGCCTGCCGCAGGGCCGGGCACTGCTGCTGCCCAACATCAATTTTCGGGCCGGCGCCAACTACAACGACGTCGACACCCAGTACAAGAACGGCCTGTTTGCCTCCGGGCAGCGCGATTTCTACGACTACAACTACGGGGTCACCGTCACCCAGCCGCTCTACCGGCGGCAGAACAACCTGACCTACGAACAATCCAGGATCCAGGTCAAACAGGCCGGCAACCAGTTAAGTGCCGCCGCCCAGGACCTGATGACCCGGGTCGCGCAAGGCTACTTCGACGTGCTGCTGGCGCGGGCCAACCTCAACACCATCGTCTCGCAGAAGACCGCGGTGGCCGAACAACTCGAACAGGCCAAGCGCAACTTCATCGTCGGCACCGCCACCATCACCGACTCCCGGGAGGCGCAGGCCCGCTACGACCTGGTCGTGGCCCAGGAACTGGGGGCGCAGAACGACCTTGAAGTGCGCATGCGGGCGCTGGAGCAGATCGTGGGCAAGCCCGTAGGCGAGCTGGCCGGCTTGAGCCTGCCGGTGACGCTGAATCCCCCCGACCCGGTGGACATGGGCACCTGGGTGGAGCAGGCCTACCAGAGCAGCCTGCAAGTGGCCCTGGCCCAGCAGAGCCTGGAACTGGCGGCCCGCGAAGTCGACAAAACCCGCGCTGGACACTACCCCACCCTGGACGCGGTGGGTTCGCTCACCCAGAACTACGCCAACTCCTCGCCCCAGGGCATCGGCAGCGATTCCCGCGCACTGGTGATCGGGCTGCAGTTGAACATCCCGCTGTACCAGGGCGGGGCCATCAACTCGCGGGTGCGCGAGGCCATCGCCAACCAGGAAAAGGCGCGCCAGGATCTGGAGAACGCCCGGCGCAGCGTGGCCCTGCAGACCCGGCAGGCCTATCTGGGGGTGACCTCGGGACTGGGCCAGGTCAAGGCGCTGGAGCAGGCCGTGGCCTCCACCCAGTTGCAGCTCGAATCGACCAAGCTGGGACAGGAAGTGGGGGTGAGAACGGCGGTGGACGTGCTCAATGCCGACCAGCAACTGGCTGCGGCCCGGCGCGACTTTGCCCAGTCGATCTACAGCACGATCCTGAACCAGTTGAAATTGAAGGCCGCGGTGGGCAAGCTCTCCGAAGCCGACCTGGCCGACGTCAACACCCTGCTCAGGGATAACGGGAAGTAATG